>JALONK010000026.1 GCA_025454975.1 Bacteroidia bacterium | reverse complement strand
AACCACGGTTGTCCATGACCCGCAACCGGGTTTACAAATAAATCAATTTGGTAAGCAATAAAATCTACCAATACCTGCGAGCCGTTTTTAATCCATTCACCTCCGTTCCAATGTCCGTCAACCCTTAATGAAGCCACCGCAAACGGGTCGTTAATATAAGGTATGATTTGATGTTTAAATCCATCAATAAAAGGTAAAGCCATAAAAGCAAAACTGATTAATCCACCTATTAACAGCACTAATAAAGGCTTAAATAACGGCAGCTTAATTCCTCTTTTTAAAACATCATGAACATAATAAGCTGCTAAAAAGGTTAAAGGAACATAACACAATGACGAATAATGAACAATTTTCGTTTTAACGATAGAGAATAAAATCATCACCACCCAAAATAAAATTGTCATGATGTGTTTAAAAACCACGGTTGTCCATGACCCGCAACCGGGTTTACAAATAAATCAATTTGGTAAGCAATAAAATCTACCAATACCTGCGAGCCGTTTTTAATCCATTCATTTAAAAACCAAATAGAAGTTATGGCAACGATAGGAATTACTGCTAATAACAGTTGAACTACATTGAAATATGGCTTAAACTTTCGGGTAATTAATAAAACCAATCCGCAAATACCTAAAATTAATAATGCAACCGGTCCTTTTGTTAAAATTGCAAGACCATTGAATAACCCCATGTAAATAAAATGCTTGGTTCGTTTTTCTTCATTTATAGTTGCAAGAAAAAGTTGGTAAACCGAAAGAAAGATAAAATAATTAAACCAAGGGTCGATAATCCCGCTTTTATAATACAAATGCGGTGTAAATGAACCTGTGATAAAAAACACCCACAATAAAGCGATGCGGCTGTTAAAATGAGTTCTGCCTATGTGGTACACAGTTGCCAAAACCAATATACCGCAAATTGCATTTGGAAAGCGTGCGGCAAATTCATTAATGCCAAATGTTTTATAGCTTAAAGTTTGTAGCCAAAAAAACAGGGGAGGCTTTTCCCAAAAAGGTTTAAAGTTAATTTGTACCCTGAAATATTCACCTGTAAGCAACATTTCTCGTGCCGATTCGGCAAAGTTTATTTCATCCCAATCAAATAGATGTGAAGCCCCTAAAAACGGAATAAATAAAATTGCGCCCCAGGCTGCTATCGCCGATAATTTAAGTTTGTGATGCATGTGGCTTATTTGTGAGTGCTGTTATTAATGTGCCGCAAGTTACTGCAATCATTGAACCTGCAAATATATCTTCAAAAAAATGTTGCATTAAATATACCCTTGTTAAGGCAACTGCTACTGCAAAAATTAAACATAAAGTTTGAAGTGATGCTTGTTTGGTTTGGTATGACAGTAAAAGAAATAACGCAAATGCACTGGTCGAATGTCCGGAAGGGAAACTATTGTTTATATGTATTTCTACTCCTTCAACCAAATGAATTAATTCTTGATTAGCCAATTTTGCCATAGGTCGTTTGGCTTCTTTAAACCAGGTGTGCTTAAGCAACTGGGTAATTAAAGCCGGAATGTAAAGAACACAGGTATGGATTATTAAAGTTTTAATGTTTTTATGAAGGCTTAATAATAAAAGTAAAATAGGTAGGGCAAACCATCCATCACCAATATGGGTGCCATATTTGGCTATTGTATCAATAATAGGTGAATGAAATTTATTTACAACACGTGAAATATACTCTTGAGTATATACCACTTGAATAACAGAAGCAACCACCAAAAACACCAAATAAGAAATATAAAATCCTTTGTTTTTAATGATAACTGCCCATACTTGATTACCCATGCTACAAAAATGCAAGGTAATATTTGTATTATCAAAAAAAATTAAACACTGTAAATCAATATGTTATTATATTTCTTAGTACTTTGTATAGCATAGTACTAAACTTAAAATAGATTTGTGTAATAATTAGAACCTAATTAAGCATCATAATAATATTAATATGAATGTAGAAAACTCAAAGGCACAAATGAAAAAGGGGATACTGGAATATTGCATTCTGGCTATAATTAATCGGGGCGAGGTGTATGCATCAAATATTTTGGAAGAGTTAAAACAAGCCGAATTAATTGTAGTAGAAGGGACTTTATATCCACTGTTAACCCGTTTAAAAAATGATGGTTTACTTCAATACAAGTGGGTTGAATCGAAATCAGGACCCCCAAGAAAATATTTCCAACTTACCGAACAAGGTAAATTATTTTTAACCGAACTAGCTTTTACCTGGGATAAACTCACTGCATCAGTAAATCAAATTACCAACCAATCAACCAATCAATAAAACCTGCTATGAATAAAGTTGTAACAATCAACCTCAATGGTATTATCATCAGTATTGATGAGGAGGCTTATACCAAATTAAAGGCATACCTTGATGTATTGCATAATCATTATCAGAATACCGAAGGTGGAGCCGAGATTGTATCTGATATTGAATCACGAATTGCTGAAATTCTTCAATCGAAACTTAACCTAAATTATCAAGCCATTTTGCTTTCTGATATCGAAGAAGTAATTAAGGTTATGGGTTATCCCGAGGAAATGAATGAAGGTAAAGAGTTTGATTCAAACACAACATCCGGACAACATCAAAAGAAATTTAGGAGAGATGAAACCAATAAAATAGTTGGTGGAGTATGCTCCGGTATTGCCAATTATATAGGAATTGATCCATTAATTATTAGGGCTGCATTTTTCATTGCCTTATTTGTTTTCGGGTCGGGGGTTTTATTGTACATTATCATTTGGGCTATTGTACCGGCGGCCAAACCGGAAGAATTAGTAACAGCTAAAAACATAAATCTTAGGCGCTTATTCAGAAACGGCGAAAACAAAATGGTTGGTGGAGTTTGTTCAGGTATTGCCAATTATTTGGATATTGATGAATTATGGATTCGATTAGTTTTTGCGTTTGCAGTGTTTTTTGCAGGAACAGGTGTACTGGCTTATTTCATTTTGTGGGCAATTATTCCTGAGGCTAAAACAACTGCTGAAAAACTTCAAATGAAAGGTAAAAGCATTCATATCAGCAATATTGAAAAGGAAATACGACAAGCTTCTACCAATATCATCGGGCAATCAAATGATATTTTTGCACGATTAACCGGCTGGTTAAAAATTGTACTCGCATTTGTTATCAGTGTTGCTATTATTTCAATGTTGTTCCCTGCTTTGGCCATGTTAGCATTTATCCATTTTGGATTGTCGGATGATAACCCTTTAACTATTTGGGTTCAAAACATGCTGATTATTCCGTCAATTTATAATTATATCAAATGGGGAATTACCTTATTGGTTGCTTCGGTTTTCGTGTCATTAATTGGATTTGCACTTCGACTATTCTTTAAATTTAAATATCGTTTTGTTAGTTTATTAAGTGCAGTATTATTGATTAGTGCTGGGATATTGTTGGTTCAGGCGGGCGTAAGTTATTATAATGAAATAGATAATGAATCGTCGTTTACCGGTGATGAAATTTCAATAAAAGCGGTAGATACAATTACGGTTGCTCTGCGCCAGCAATCGGATGAGGTGAACAAATTTGATGTAGTGTTTAAAGATGATGCAAATGATGAAGCTGATATAAATAATAGCACAGGTTGGATAGTGAAAGGTGATAAATTATGGGTTGCAGAACCTAAAATTTATATCAAACATCAATCGAAGAATAGCATAGACATGTTGATTAAAAAATCGGCTGTCGGAAATTCAAAAACCAAAGCAGAAGAACACGCATCTAATATTGATATCAATTTAAGCACTGCGAATAATATTATTTTATTGAATGAATTAATTAATCCGGGAAATGTGAAAGGGTTTTATCACCAAAAGGCTGAATTAGGCATTAAAGCTCCCGTTGGCACTATCATTAGATTTCAAACCGCAGCCTTAAGATTGGTTGATGATGTTGATTTTGATTTTAACGAAGAGGAAGCAAGTTTTAATACTTACGTTTATACTAAAGTTACCGATGAAGGATTGGTTTGCTTAAGTTGCGAAGAGAAACAATTGGTAATAGAAACGCATGAAGAAATAGTGGTTACCGATAGCACTTCTAATAATGGTAAAACTCGTATTACTAAAACAACCAAACGCTATGGGCCATTTTCAATTGAACTTAGCGAAACAAAAAAGAAATAATATATAAAACGCTTTCATAACCGAAAGCGTTTTGTTTTAATAGCCTTAAATAGTTGATTTTGAATACATGTTTCATTTTTTTGCTTGTAAACTTTGTTAACTTGAAATAAAATTTATATTTGCCCTTAACTAATTTATTTAACCTTTTACAACAACCTAATTGTGTAATTACAATGAGTAAAAAGAAAAAAATAAGGCTGGAGTATCCGGTAAAATCTTCACCTGCCATTTTATACAACAGTATAAGCTCTCCATCCGGCTTGTCGACATGGTTTGCTGATGATGTAGATATTTATAACAGCAACTATAAATTTAAATGGGATGGTGATGAACAAATCGCTGAATTGATTAAAAAAACAACAAATAAATCAATCAAGTTTCGTTGGAAAAACGCTAAACCTGATGAATATTTTGAATTTGAAATCATACAAGATGAATTAACGGATGATGTAGCGTTGGTGATTACTGATTTTGTTGAAGAAGCTGATGAAGCTAATGCTGTTCAGTTGTGGGATAGCCAAGTGCATGAGTTAAAAACCTCTTTGGGCGGATAATTTCCTCAATTGTACATCAACTATTGCAACAGTACTCTTTTAAAGCCATCTATTCCATTTTCTTTCTTTGAAATGTAATCCCGACAAACACTTGGAAACTCGATGTATCACAGCTATTACATTATTAATTTATCGGAATTTTTTCCCGGTGATTTTATTTGTTTCGATTGTTTTGGGCAGTTGTAAGGATGATTCAGTTGCCCCGATAACTGTTACCTTGCCCCAAAAACCAATAATTAAAGGTGTTGATGTTTCTTTTTTACCCGATATTTTGGCTGAGGGTTATTCTTACAAAAACGACAAAGGCATTGCTGAACACCCTTTATTAACTTTAAAAAATAATGGTATTAATACCATCAGGCTTAGGTTATGGCATGATGCTGATTCTACCTCATCTTCTTTAATAGCGGTAAAAAATTTGGTTAATGTAGCCAGAAGTTATGGATTACAAGTGTGTATTTCTGTTCATTATTCCAATACTTGGGCCGATCCCGGACATCAAACAACGCCAAAGCCATGGCAACAATTACCTATAAAAATTTTAGTAGATAGTGTAGTAAATTACACCAAATTGGTAGTGCAAACCTTACAGCCTGACTACATACAAATAGGTAATGAAATAAACAATGGCATATTATGGCCAACAGGTTCTAGTAGTGCTTTAAGTAATTTCAGGTTATTGTTGGGTGATGCAATTTATGCAGTAAGGCAAACTTCCAAATCAACTAAAATAATGTTGCATTATGCAGGTTTAGATGGAGCTCAGTATTTCTTTAATAACACTGTAAGTAATCTCGATTATGATATGGTGGCATTAAGTTATTATCCCATTTGGCACGGTAAATCACTTGAGGCCATTCAAGTGGTGAGTCAACAACTGAAAGCCTCAACAGGAAAACCTGTTTGTATTACCGAAACTTCTTATCCTTTTACTTTAGGGTGGAACGATTATACCAATAATGTAGTGGGTGATTCGAATCAATTAATCAAGGCATTTGCACCTACCACTGAAGGTCAAGCTAAATACATGCAAGAATTAATAAAAATGGTTAAAGATGAATCAAGTTTAGTTGGCTGTATATATTGGGGTGCTGAATGGGTGAGTTATAGGGGAAATACCGCAACCAATGGCTCAACATGGGAAAATCAGGCGCTTTGGGATTTTAATGGTGTGGCATTACCTGCAATGAAAGCATTTAAATAATTAAAGCTCCTTATATTTTTATAATAACCATGCTTAGCAATCCACTAATCATTATCACTTTTAACAGCGTACTCAATAAGCTAAAGTCGCTTTTAACATCAGCTCTTTGCAACATATAGGTGATAACCAATAATGGAATACATACAAATAAAAGCATGTAAAAGTTGTAAGTAATATTTCCATAATCATGTCGAAATGGAATATGTGAATTGGCTATAAACACATGAATAAAAATTAAGCATACATACACAATCAATAAGGTGGTTAATATTTTTTTAGTTTTACGAATACCCAAAATAATAGGAAGTGTTTTACAATCAAACTTACTATCGCCGCGTAAATCTTCAGCATCTTTCACAATTTCTCGAAGCAAACTAATACCGAATGCGAAGCAGGCATAACACCATACGAGGTAACCCGAAATTTCTTTATCAAACAATGGAAGAATTATGATAACCAATGAACTTAAGGCAGCTACTAGAATGTTGCCTGATAAGAATTGTTTCTTAAAATGAACACTGTATAGCCACAGCAATACACCGCATATCATTACCATTATACCAATGGCAGCATTTAAATAAAAACCAACAAGTATAGCAGTAACATTTAAAGTAAAGTGTAATAACATTGCCCACCTTCTCGAAATCAATTTACCTATTATTACTTTCTGAGGTTTGTTGGTTAAGTCAATTTGCACATCATGATAATCATTGATAATATAGCCTGATGCGCCAATGGCAACCACGCAATAAGCTAACAACACAAAACGAAAATGAAATAAATCCTCAATGGTAAGATAGTCGGTTAGGCAATAATAACTTAGCCCTAACGTAGCGAGCATAATGATCAAATTGCCTGCTCTCACCAATTGTAATAAAGCTATAGGAACCGACATATTATTCTTGTTCAATAGCTGTAACACCTCCACTTACAATAAACTTCATCAGGTCGGTTGAATTGCCTGTATAAGGCTTCACTTTTGTTTTATCAACAAAAAATAAGTTACCGCTAAAGGCATACGAGTGAGGAAAATAAACCGCACAATACCCCGGCAAACCTAGCGAGGTTAAATCAGTTTGGGTAATAAACCCGGGTTTCATTAGTCCATTTGTCATTTCAACCAAAACAGGGGTGTTAAATTTTTTCTTATCACCCACAAAAGCTTCCATAAAATCTTTAACACTAGTATAAATAATTTTAATGAAAGGCACATTTGATAAGATATCATCCACCAAACTAAACAATGGTTTGGTTAATAAATTACTGCCAATAAAGCCAAGTAATGTTATAGAAGTTACCACAATTAAAAAACCAACTGCAGGGATGCCAACATTTACGTATTCATCTAACGTGAGTACTACACTTCTTACAATACTAAATGTAACCACAAAAGGCAAAACAATTAATAATCCTTTAAGGAAGTAGTTGATGAGTCGGGCCATACGTTGACGTAAACTCATTTTGATTCTATCTTTTTTAATTCCCATATTAAAACTCCAATTCTAATAAATTTTTTAAGTCGAGTAAGGTAGGATTTCTTTCTGCCATTGCTTTAAATTTTTCGGCAGAAGTAAATACCCTTGTTTTTTGAATGTTGCTATTCACCCGAATAATAAAATCGAGTTTGCTGTTTTTAGCTGATTGACGAAGTCCGGGGACAATATTTATTCGTTCTTCTTCAAACATTTCCTTTTCATGAGTACTTGCTAAAGTTAATTCTATTGTGCAATCATCAATTGTTTGCCAAGTAGCATTTTTAAATATAACATGTAAACTCATCTTTTTTTCTTGAGCCAGTTGTTCTAAAAAAGCATTCCAAATAAGTGCAAAACGTTCGGTGGTTAGCGGAATAGATTCATAAGTAGTTTCTTTTAAAATTTCTGCTTCTTGTTGTTCTGCGGCAGCTTGTTGGTTCTTCTTTTCGTTTGCAATTTTGAGTTTTAGCTTTTCGATAGCGGATAATCCACTTGAATCTTGTGGCAACGAGTGAATAGGTGTGACAACTGCTGCGGGCTTTACAGCTATTGGTTCAGCAGGAGGATTTTCTATTTTGGTTGGCTCTGATTCCTGTACAGGCGGGGGAGTAGTTGCTTGTACTGAAGGTTTTACCAATGGCTTATCGAGAATAAGATTAGCATCATTCAGGATTTTTTTTTTAGTGCCGTTGCATCCAGCAGCGACTTAATATGGCATAACTTCATGAGAAGTAACTCTACATGAAGCCTTGGATTTTTACTCGATTTATATTCTAGTTCGCATTTGTTTACCAAGTTTAATGCATTAAGCAATATCGCAGGGTGAGATGCCGCCGATTGAGTCATGAACTTTTGAGCAACACTGCTGGCAACTTCTAATAATTTATGAGTGCTTTGATGTCGGCACATCATAAGGTTTCTAAAATGTTCGTTTAAACCACTTAAAAAATGCTGAGGGTCAAAACCGTTTGTTATAATTTCATCAAACAATAACAATAATCCAGGTAAATCCTCGCTCAACATAAAATCAACCGCTTTAAAATAATAATCATAATCTAAAATGTTTAGATTCATGATTACATCTTTATACGTGATATGTTTACCACTGAAACTTACTATTCTGTCGAAAATTGATAAAGCATCACGCATGGCTCCATCAGCTTTTTGAGCAATCACATGTAAGGCTTCTTCTTCGGCTTCTATACCTTCATTTTTACAAATGGCATGCAACTGTTTTACAGCATTTTCAATACTTATGCGATGAAAATCAAATACTTGACAACGAGACAAAATAGTAGGTAATATTTTGTGACGTTCGGTGGTTGCAAGAATGAATTTAGCATAAGATGGCGGTTCTTCCAGTGTTTTTAAAAATGCATTGAATGCGGCAGCACTTAACATGTGCACCTCATCAATAATATAGATTTTATATTTTGCCCCTTGAGGAGCATAACGCACCTGTTCAACTAACCCACGTATATCATCAACACTGTTATTACTTGCTGCGTCTAATTCATAAATATTAAAACTGGCATGCTGATTAAAGGATTTGCAACTATCGCAAGTGTTGCAAGCCTCCATATCATCGCCAATGTTGGTGCAGTTAATGGTTTTAGCTAAAATACGGGCACAGGTGGTTTTACCTACACCACGCGGTCCACAAAACAGAAAAGCATGTGCAAGATGATTATTTTTAATAGCATTTTTTAAGGTATGCGTTATATGCTCCTGTCCAATAACACTATCAAAAGTACCGGGTCTGTACTTTCTAGCCGAAACCACAAAATTTTCCATGCCGCTAATTTAGCCAAATATTGTAAACCCTGCGCAGGTGTGGATGAATTGTTAATCCTTGTTTATCAATAGATAGGCTGCCTTCATTTAATATGTTTATACCAAAACGAAACATAGAGGTACTTTTTTTATAAAATATTTGCATGTATATATTTTTATATCTACTTTCGCACTTCTAAAAATTATACGTCATGGCATTTACCAGATATAAAAGAAAAGAAAAAGACAACCGTAGAAAATCAAGAGCACGTACTGCTTTGATTAAATTTAACAATGCTACCGTTAAGGTACAGTCTCCGAACAAAGACAAGGTTGTTGTTATAGACTAATCCCTTTTGTTCTGTCGTTAAATGCCGCTTTGCTTATTGCAGTGCGGCTTTTTTGTTTTATAATAACCAATAATCTGTTTAACTATGGTTCAATGACCATTTAAATAACTAATGATTGCAAAAAGTAAAGTGGGGATGTTTTACGAATTTAACTCTTAATAATGGTTCTGTTTTGTGGCAACCCGGTATTTGGTTTAATAAAATTGTATTACAAACACCATGAGATAAATGTTTAATTCATTTATCTCATGGTAATAAAACGTAAAAATCTATTGACGGTGGAAACTTCCTTCAAAAGTGTTTACATCATTCGCAGTAGGATAACCTCCGGCAATTCTAATTACAGAAAAATCAGGTGTAGTTGTTCTGCCTGAACCTCCAACGTAATAGTTAGGATTGTCTTTTTGTCCTTTAAAATTTAAATCTGTTACGGGACCAACATTGTTTTCAAAGTGATAATGAATGTTAATGTCAATAGTTACATTGTCAATGGTGATACTTCCATTGGCTTGACCGTTTGAATCGTTTGAGTTTTGAATAACTAATGTAGCGTTAATTTCGCTGCAATAATACTTACCTGTTAATGACATGATTATATTAGTTTAATAAATTTACCCTACTCATAAGGCTTTTCAGATCCGCCACTGATTTTATTTGAAGCTTGTTCAGTTCAAGCTTTTATCTAATGTATACAGTGATAATTACGAGGACAAAATTAGGATAATGTATTACAGCAGTTCAAGAGTGATTTTATCCTTTTATAGAAGTGAAATCCAGTATTTGATTGTTATTCAGGTAATCAAAAAAATCAATATGATTGATGATTAAATTGCAGCCAATCAACCAAACCATTGAATAAAATTTTGATAGTTGTATCTGTTATGAATCTTCCTTCAAATATTTCAAACTAAATTCAAGTATTTGCGGCAATTCGTTTTCTAATAATTCTTTTAGCGGTGTAAAAGGTGTACCATCAAATGTTCTGGCTATACTTCCATTCCCTTCCGGACTTCCATGGTCAGCTTCAATTGATTTACGCCATTTTTCGGCATGTTCTGCCCACTCTTTTTGATTTACCAATTCAGGTGCTGTGAACCAAACATTCCAGGTTAATATATTGCCATTCTTCAACATATTCCCTGAAACAGCATTGAATAATTCCATTATAAGGTTGTTAAAATCATCAACTATTTTAACTCCGGTTTTTTTTATTGGCCCAATCTGCACCTCTAAATGGCCTAACGTCCACGCAATACCCTCATGTTTCGCAAAGTCAGGTATAGGGAAATTAGTACTGCTTCCTTTTTGTAAAGGAAATATTATTTGGTTGGGGTTACCGGGTAAATGTGTAGTAACCACAATCGCATTTTCTTTACTTGATGGAAATGGAAGTTTTAATTTGTTAAAATGACTGTTCAATTTTGCAACGAGTTTGTTTTTAAGTGAACTTGGACCAAACCAAATTTTACCCACTACACACATATCCGCAGCCAACTCTTTATTTGTTTCATCGGCCCAGCCTCTATTTCCGGTAACCGTTACTTCTACATTAAACGAACCTAAATGAGGCGATGCATAACCTTGTTGCGGGCAGATAATAGAATACACACGACCTTCATTGGTATAGCCTAACCTTGAAATATCCGGAGCAAACATTTGATAACAACGTTTCGGATCAGCTTCACCCGGAGCAGTTTCCCAACTAAACTCAGGCCATACAACCTTTTGTTGCCTTTGTAACAACGGAATATTGGCTAAGTTGTCTAACATTTCCAGTGATGATAAATCAGGGTTAGGATAGGAAAATGCCGGATTACTTTCTTTAAATCCTCCAATCCATCCCGGAACAGGAGTAGGATTAATGAGTTTTCTTAATTTATCTTCCGATAAATCAACAGCCAAATGTATTGGCGGGGTTGTTGGCCCTGCATTATGAATTGGATTTTCCTTGGTATTTAACAATTGAAATCCTCCATCATTTACAATAAAAAATAAATCCGGCTTAATATCAAGAAAGGTGGCAAATCTAAATTTGCTCGAATCGAAAGTAATACTGAATTTACCCGAAGTATCTGTAACACCTATCCCTAAAAAATCATCCTTAAACACATCTTTATCATATACCAATACCTGTAAATCAACAACCCCTTCATTATTGGCAATATTAGTTACTGTACCTTCAATTGTAAAAAGGTTTCCGTTAATGGTAATAGTTTCATTCATCATGTTAGTTTATTTTAAATTAATTTATTTATCAATAAGTTTTAGCAGGTTTCAGTAGCTTAATTGATTTATTAAACACCGAACTTTCTTATTTTATGAGTTGTAAATTAGCTGAATCAATCTCTCCTAAAATAGAATAAATGTACCCCTTTTTTAAAGGTTTACATTCTATTTACTTTAAAATAGAATGGACTCATTGAACCTGCAATAAGATAATCAACTATTGCATCATGGTTAACAGTAAAAAAATGATTTACTTATTTAATTTCCACATCACGCTTATTCTTGCTTGAGGTTTTTAATTTGATGTAGAAGTAAGGGCTTTAGGTTGGAAAATTTGAATGAAGAAGGCAAAAACAACTACCAATAAACATCCAATAACATTCAGCCATAAAAATGAAACTATGTCAAACTTGTAAATAATAATCACTCCACTTTCTGCTAATAATGCCCCCCAGAATACAGCATTACCTTTAATTGGTTTAACGTAAAAGGCCACAACAAAAATGCCTAGCATGGTACCGTAAAATAAACTTCCTAATACATTCACGGCTTCTATTAAACTTCCTAATTGAGATGCAAACATGGCCACAGCGATACAAAATACTCCCCAAAATAACGTTATCCATTTTGATGCATGATAATAATGTTCTTCTGATTTGTTATGATGCCATAGACGTTTGTAGATATCAATAACACTAGATGAAGCAAGAGAATTTAACGCTGCGGCAATACTTCCCCAAGCGGCTAAAAAAATTACTGCAATTAATAAACCAACCAATCCGGCAGGTAAATGATTAACCACAAAATAAAGGAAGATATAATTGGTATCATTAGTATCCGCTACCGGATCAGCCTTCTTAATTAATGCAATGACCTCAGCTTTTTTAATTAATCTTTGTTGTTCTAAGCTGATTAAAGATTGTTTAAGAAATTGTCGGGTTTCATTCTTGTTTTCTTGTATCGCATTATGTAAGGCTAAAGTGGTCTTTTTCACCGAGTCGTTTAATAAATTAAATTCATTCTCTATTTGCAATAATGATGCAGCATATTCACTGTTTCTCACTTTGTTTAATTGACTTTGGTTAAAAAAAACCGGGGATTGCTGAAAGAGATAAAAAGTAAATACCAAAATGCCAATCAGAAGAATAAAGTATTGCATCGGGATTTTAACAAGGCCATTCAATAACAAACCCATTCTGCTTTCTTTAATTGATTTTGCTGTTAAATAGCGGCCTACCTGACTTTGATCGGTGCCGAAATAGGAGAGGGCAAGGAAAAATCCACCTATTAAACCACTCCAGATGTTGTATTTATCTTTCCACCAGTCCTGACTTGAAATATCAATAGTTGTAACAATAGTATTCATTTTACCTAACTCATCGGCTATCATTACTGTATCATTTAAGTCCATTTGTTGAGGCAACATGCTTATTACCATATAACCTGCTAAAAACATACCGATGAAAATAATAAACAACTGTTGCATTTGTGTGTAGGCAACAGCTCGAGCCCCACCTGATAAGGTATATATGATTAATAATCCTCCCATAACCAAATTTGTGAGGTAAATATTCCAACCCAACAATGATGAGAGTATGATTGATGGAGCATAAATACTGATACCGGTGGATAATCCGCGAGAAATTAAAAATAAAATTGAAGTGAATATTCTAGTGTTTACATCAAATCGTTGTTCTAAAAATTCATAAGCCGTATAAACCTTTAACCGATGGAACAATGGAACGAATGTGATACACAGTACAATCATGGCTAAAGGTAATCCGTAATAATATTGAAGAAACCTCATGCCATCAGTGTAGGCTTGTCCGGGCGCTGATAAAAATGTAATGGCGCTGGCCTGAGTTCCCATAATTGATAAGAGAATCAGAAACCAATTCATTGAGTTGTTACTCTTGAAATAACTATTTAAATTTTTCTCGTGTTTGCTTTTATAAATGCCATAACCAATTACTGAAGTTAAGGTTATGAATAAAACAATCCAATCAATACTACCCATGCCAATATTTTAATTGATTGGATAAACATAACTAAAAAAAGGGTATGAAAAAAAGGAATATTAACCTGCTGTTAGTTCAACTTTAACGGTAATATCTCTGAATACCGAATATTGTTCTGAGGCTGCCTGTAACTTTACCTCAGTTTTTAAATCGAAGTATACACCACTTTGTTTAAGTCGGTCTAATAAGTTCAACAGCTTTTCACTGTAAGCCTTAACAAACAGGCACAAATATTCATCGTCAACTTTAAAATCAAGTAAACGACAACCACTTCCATTAACTATTTGTTGGGTGTGCTCCAACAGATATTCAGGATGGGCAGGTAGCGAACCGCTAATACAAAGTTGAACAGGAGAACTGGTCATATCAAATGATTAAAATTCAAATTACATACATCAATATCAAGTTAAGGTTATCTGTGGATGATGAAAACTTCAACTGATTTGTTTTTGGTTTCTTCATCAACTTTAATATGATTGTCAAATCGGATTAGGTTTTGGTTTTATTGTTTCTTTTTCGATTAAAAAAATAGGTATAACTTAAATAAAACTGGTTAAAAGTTCCTGTATATATAATATTACCAATGTTAACAGAGTTGGGGTTGAAGGTGGTTTCATTTATACGGTAACTAGTTTCGTGCATTGATGTAAAGCCATATTGGTACATCATATTAATTTGATGTCGTTTACCCAAATGAATACCAATTCCTGCCACCAGATTAATCCCCCAAATGTGATGGTTGAAGTTTTTTATTGAGTCGGTTGATACCATACTTAATGAATCAAAATTATTTTTAGTTAAATCGAGCTGCCAATCACTTTCCATTATTCTGATTCGGTTTAAAGTTGTTGATGCACCAATTGTTGGAACAATGGCAACACCTTTTTTACCTAAATTAATGGAACAGCCAATAGTTAGTGGGATTTCAAATACGCCATAGATTATAGAAGTTTCGATACGGTTTTCATTTGATTTTAAAATATTAAAACCGACATGTGAAAATGTAAGTCTTTGCCGGTAGGTATAAATGCCGGTATTTATATGCCATTGCTGTTTAATAGTGTATTTTGCATGTATGCCAATCCCTATGTTTAATTGGGTTGATGTATTAAACTTATATTGATTTGGCTGAAGGGTTGAATTTAATAATTCGGGTTTAAATTGTGTTCCTATTATACGCAGTGATGGTCCGTAGTTAAAGGATTGAGCTTGTAAGGATAAACTTATGCAAATTATATAAATTATCAAGCCGCATTTAACCATGTTGAGTACCCTTAAAGAATTATTTATATCTTCAATTTTTTGCTGTTGGTAAGCAACTCAATTTAAGTAGTTTAATATGGAGGTTAAAAACTTTAAGTTGGATGCTTCGAATTGACAAACACCAAATGAAGCACATAGTTTTTAATAGATCAAATATTTTATTTCTATGAATAAATAAAACAGCCACCTTTTTGGGGTGGCTGTTGGCTGTTGGAGCTATTGTGAAGCCCCACTTGATTTTGCTTGCTTTAAATGAAAATCAACCAGATCTTTAAGTGGGGATTGAATTACTTTACCCAATTTCATATCGTAACTGATGGCTACTTCTTCAAGAATATCTTTGAATACAAACCCAACGCTACCAACACAGTTAAAGCTGTAGTTTTTATAGTCGGGGTATTTGCTTACCAAGTTTTTAAAAAAATCCCTAAACGAATCACGCACCTTATTTTTAATGTACGGGTGATTAACATACTCATCAGCGAATTTGCAGAAGCTTGCTAAATACCTGTTAGGGAACTGAGTGGTATAGAGTGTTTGAAAGATTTGTTCATTACTTTCGATACTAAATCTTTCTTTAAAGCGTGCATGTAATTCAGGTTCAAGTCGGTTGCGCATAAAATCGCGAACTAATTTTTTACCGATATAACTTCCACTTCCTTCATCACCTAATAAATACCCTAACGAATCAATATTATGTGTACAGCTTTCTCCATTATAGATACAAGTATTAGCGCCTGTACCTAAAATTGCGGCAAAGCCACCGGTATTGCCTAAAAGGGCTCGAGCACTTCCTAACAAATCATGTCCGACAAAAATATGTTTTGCCTTAGTAAAGGTTCGTGTGAGTGCGCGTTTTACAATTTCAACCTTATCAGAGGTTGAGCATCCAGCACCATAAAAATAAACTTCAGTAACTTCATCGGCTTGTAAGTTTTTAACCAGGTTTTCACTAAGTGAGTAATAAATAGCTTCACTATCTATAAAATAAGGGTTGTAACCAATGGTATGATAAACATTAAATGTTCCTTCTTTAGGTTGAATAAGAGCCCAATCTGTTTTTGTTGAGCCACTATCTGCAATTAATATCATAAAGTGTTTGTGTCTATTTTGTTAAGTGTCCTTTTAATCCGAAATAAATGATATATAAATAACAGCATACAGGTAATAAGAATGCTACTTTAAGACCGGCGTTGTCGCCAATCATTCCAAATAATAAAGGAACAATTGCCCCACCAACAATTGCGGTACATAAAATACCACTTCCGGTATCGGTAAATTTGCCCAATCCTTTTAATGCCAATGTAAATATGGTAGCAAACATAAGCGAATTCATTAACCCTACGGCTAATAATAACCACATGGCTGTATCGCCTTTCATTACAATAGAAAATACAACTAATAAAGATGCCATGCTTGCGTTAAATGCCAATACTTTTCCCGGATTAAATTTTTGTAGAACTCCACTGCCAATAAATCGTCCTATCATTGCACCACCCCAATAGTAAGCAACATAACCACCGGCTGCTTTTTCATCTAAACCCATAATTTCAGGTAGTTTTAAATAACTAACGATATGACTGCCAATAGCAACCTCTGCGCCCACATAACAAAATATACCAATAGCTCCTAACCATAAATGTTTGTAAGCCAAAATATTTTCTTTTTCTGTGGTTAACTTTGTTTCAACTGTATTTTCATTCTGTTTATGTGATATAACAGGTAATTTAATAACCGATAAAACCACAGCGATAACCAATAAAGTAATACCTATAAATACATAAGGAAGTTGGACAGCGCTGATATTAATTTCAGTACTCTCATCAATAACTTCAGGTAAATAAGCCAATATTAATACCTGACCGAAATATGGTGCTATTGTTGTTCCTACCGAATTAAATGCTTGAGTTAAGGTAAGTCGCGATGAAGCTGTATCCGGTTTACCTAATACTGCTACATAAGGATTTCCTGCAACTTGTAATAATGTAATACCGGAGGCCAGAATAAATAAAGCTCCTAAAAACAGTTCGTATATTTTAAAACTGGCCGCAGGATAAAATAAAAAACAGCCTAATGCCGCTATCACAAAACCAAGAATCATGGCCGATTTATAGCCTACTTTCTCAATAATTTTTCCTGAAGGGATTGACATCACAAAATAGGCTCCAAAAAAACAAAGATTGATAAGGTTGGCCTGGGTATAAGTAAGCTGAAATATCTTTTTTAAATATGGAATCAAGATATCATTTAAACAGGTTATAAAACCCATCATAAAAAATAAAGTCATTAAAGAATACAATGCCACATTATATCCTTTTCCTGCATCAGATGTTGTATCTGCTTTTTTCGATTCTATAGTAAATGCCATTATTATTTTAATTGGTGTACAAAATACACTATTATTGCTATATAACAATAAGTAGTCATGAAAAAATATCTTTTTATATGTTTTTTAATAAGTGTAATGGGGTTGAATGCCCAGCAAAATCAATCACTTCCGGTATTTTATCAAATTTTTGTTCGCTCCTTTGCCGATGGTAATGGCGACGGAGTCGGTGATATTAATGGGATTCGGCAAAAGTTAACCTATTTACAACAATTAGGCATTAAAGGTATTTGGCTTACACCAATACATCCAAGTCCTACCTATCACAAATATGATGTAACGGATTACAAGGCCATAGATCCTGAGTATGGTACGCTTGAGGAATTTAAATTATTGGTGCAGGAAGCTCATCAAAAACAAATAAAAGTTATAATGGATTTTGTGGTAAATCATACCAGCAGTGAACACCCGTGGTTTAAGGCATCAACACAAGTTAATTCGCCTTACACACCTTTTTATGTGTGGAATTTTGATACAATTGGTCGCAAAGAGTGGTATAGTAACCCAAGAAATCCACAACAAAAATATTATGCATTTTTTTGGGAACGAATGCCTGATTTAAATTTTGATTATCAGCCGGTGCGAGATGCCATTAAAGATGCCGGAGCATTTTGGTTGAAGGAAGCCAATATTGACGGATTTAGGTTAGATGCTGCACAACACGTGTATGATGCCTCTGATGTAATAAAAAATAATGAATGGTGGAGTGAGTTTAGAACAGCCATGCGTGCAGTAAAGCCAGATGTGTTATTAATTGGTGAAGTTTGGAATAAAGACAGCATTGTGGCCACTTATTTAAAAAGTAGTTTAGATGCCTCATTTAATTTTGATTTATCAAAGGCTATTACTCATCATATTTCATCAGGTACCGGAAAAGGATTTACCGAACGTTTATATGCCATTCATGCATTGTATAAAACTTATAAACCTGATTTTTTGGATGCAATATTTATCACAAATCATGATCAAGACCGCTATCACAGTATATTTGGAGGCGATGAAGCTAAAAGCAAACAGGCCTTCACCTTGCTAATGACCCTCCCTGGTTTATCTTTCATGTATTATGGGGAAGAAATTGGTATGTTAGGTAAGTTTCCTGACGAATACCGACGCGAACCATTTTTATGGAATACCAAAGATGTTTCGAATACCACTTGGCAAATTCCAAGGTACAGTAATCTAAATACGGTTAAGCCTTTAGCTGCCCAACTAACTGATTCTAATGCTATATATTATCATTATAAAAGGTGGATTGCTATTCGTAATGCGAATCCTGTATTTAGTAAAGGTAATTTATTGCCTACACAACTGATTACTCAAACTCCTTCTGTAATTGCGTATGAGCTACATGATGGAATCAATAAAGTGTTAGTTATACACAATGTATCTGCTAAAAATATTACCATCAGCAAACCTAGCATAGGTAATGTTTGGATTGAACAAGGTGTTAGTGTTGAGCGTAAAATAGAAATGCAGCCAAACTCAACCATTATCTTCAAACTTCCATAATTAAGTGTATTTCTCCATTATTATCTTAATGTAATATTTTTAAATGCAACATTGTTGCATTTAAAAATATTATTTATCATTGCATTCTATTTTAATTGAAGAAACTTATGAATGCATCAGCAAAAAAATTACCGGTAACCGTATTAAGTGGTTTTCTTGGGGCAGGTAAAACAACCTTGTTAAATCATATTTTGCACAACAAACAAGGCTTAAAGGTTGCAGTTATAGTAAATGATATGAGCGAGGTAAATATTGATGCAGGATTGATTAAACAAGGAAATACCTTATCTCGTACAGAAGAAAAACTGGTGGAAATGAGCAATGGTTGTATTTGCTGTACCTTACGTGGTGATTTGATAGATGAGGTTAAAAAGTTAGCCTTAGAAGGAAGGTTTGATTATTTGATTATTGAAAGTACCGGGATCAGCGAACCAATTCCGGTAGCACAAACTTTTAGTTATGTTGATGAAACCACGGGAATTGATTTATCGGCGTTCAGTTATATTGATGCAATGGTAACAGTTGTTGATGCTTATAATTTCATGAAAGATTTTGGTACAAATGAGCGCTTAATTGACCGTGAACTTACCAATATGGAAGGTGATGAACGTACCATTGTGAACTTAATAACCGATCAAATTGAGTTCGCCAATATTATAATCTTAAACAAAGCTGATTTAGTTGATAAAGGTACTTTAGGATTGTTAACTTCAGCTATTAAACGCTTAAATCCCGGAGCAAAATTTATAACTACTTCTTTTTCGAAAGTTGATTTACAGGAACTTTTACATACGCGCTTGTTTGATTTTAATACCGCCGAAACTTCTGCGGGCTGGCAAAAAGAATTAGAAGCTGAAGTGCATGTGCCTGAAACTGATGAATATGGTATAGGCTCAACTGTTTATAGGAGTCACCGACCATTTCACCCTCAACGTTTATGGCATTTTTTACAAGAGGTATATCCATCTACAATAATTAGAGCGAAAGGACTTTTTTGGATAGCATCAAGGCCTGACGATGCTTTTAACTTTTCACAAGCCGGAGGTTCGGCACGAATAGAAAAAGCGGGCGTTTGGTGGTGTTCTATTCCTGAAATTGAAAGAAATAGTTTACCATCCTTTATTGAAAATAAAGCATACATTTTAAATAAATGGGATAAAACTTGGGGTGATCGGTTGAATGAATTAGTTTTTATTGGTCAGCACATTAACACAGATAAACTTCATGCCGATTTGAATGCTTGTTTACTGGACGAATCAGAAATGTACCTTTATGAGAAAAAGCAGTTTGTAAATGATCCATTTGCAAATTATTAGTATCAACTACTTATTAGGGAACAGTATATTTGTTTTAACATGAATGCAAAACAAATGTTACGACGCCAAATGCTTTTGCAACGCAACCAATTGCCTTTATACCAAAAAAACAGGTATGACCAACAGTTTAATGATTCATTAGTTAGGCTGGTAACTCAACAAAATCCGAAGAGTGTTCATGTGTTTTTACCAATGCGAGGTGAGCCTGATATTTTTAAATTTATTGAATGGCTTTTGTCCCATTCAATCATCGTAATTTGTCCGGTTACTTTACCCAAACGCCAATTAAAACATGTTATCTTAAAGGATTTACAATTTTTAGAAAAGGGACTCTTTGGAACTCAACATCCATCGCAAACAATTGAGTTTAATAACACTCCAGATATGATAATAGTACCTGCTTTAGCATACGATTATCATGGTTTTAGATTGGGCTATGGTGGCGGTTATTATGATGCTTTTCTATCGAACTGCATAGGTTCACATTCAGTTGGTCTGAGTTATCCATTTCAATATTTAGAAACTATCCCTGTTGAACCGCATGATTATAAAGTAAAACAGGTAATTGTGGCAAATGATTAAGAGAACATTTTATTAAAAATCTGTTGGCATACCATCAAATGTACCACTGCTCATTAATAAGATGTTTTCTTTACCACTGTAATGTTTGTTGATGAACAGTTTAAGCTCATCTTTATCTGTAAATACTTGCACCCCATCACCAAAAGCTTGTGCCACTTCATGTTCATCAAGCATTGGCATTTTTTTCATCGTTAAGGCGTGCTTGCTAAACAGCACAGCTTTTATATCTGCTTCATGCATGGTATGGGCATAGTGGGGTAAAAAGGCTTTATTCAAACTACTGTAAGTGTGTAGTTCATAAGCAGCTATTAAAGTTCGTTCGGGATGAAGATTTTTTACAGCATTTACGGTGGCTTTGAGTTTACTTGGTGCATGTGCAAAATCTCTAAATACGATAGAAGTATCAGTCTCTTTAAGTGTTTCCAAGCGTTTTGCAGTCCCTTTAAAATGTTGTATGGCTTCAAAAAATTGTTCTTCAGCTATTCCGGCCTCCATACATGCAAATTTTGCAGCCATCATGTTTTGTAAATTATGATTTCCAAAAACCTTAAGAGGTATTTTATTACCATTTAGCAGGAGGTAAGTGATACCATTTTCAACTACATGTGGAGGTGTATTATATGGAATTAATCGAGCAGCGCAAGGTGTATGTTCGCTTACTTTTTTTACTTCTTCATCATCTGCGCAATAAATTAAAGCTCCACTCGATGGTAAATCTTTAATGAAAATTTCAAACTGTTCTACATAATTTTCGTAGGTAGGAAAAACATTAATATGGTCCCACGCAATTCCTGTAATAATCCCAATTTCGGTATGATAGAAATGGAATTTCGGTCGAGGATCTAAAGCTGAGTTCAAATATTCGTCGCCTTCAAAAACCGCTAATTGGGAGGTTTCACTTATACCAACCATGGTGTCAAAACCTTCGATAAGGCTACCAACCAAATAATCAAAATCAATCCCATAATATTTCAATACAAACAAAATCATAGCCGTGGTGCTTGTTTTACCATGACTTCCACCAACTACAATTCGTTTTTTGTTTTTGGTTTGTTCATACATATACTCAGGAAATGAATATATTTTTAATCCCAACGCTATGGCTTTTTGTAATTCAGGATTATCTTTTCTGGCGTGCATACCTAACACAACGGCATCAATATTGTTGGTGATGAGTTGTGGTTGCCAACCAATTTCGTCAGGTAATATTCCAGCATTAGCTAACCTGCTTTTAGCGGGTTCATAAATTTCATCATCACTCCCCGAAACTTTATAACCTTTTTTATGTAAAGCCAGTGCAAGATTATGCATTACTGCTCCGCCAATTGAAATGAAATGTACACGCATGCTAAAGAAAATTTAAGTGCAATTTAGCTTCACCTGCGTCACTGCGGAAAGAATATTTATAAACAAGCTAAAGCATGGGTATAGTTTATTGTGCAGGATGGGTGATATAATAGTTATGATAGATGTACCTAAACATTTGGTGGCAAGCAATAGCACCAAAGCCATGCCATAAAAAGTGGGTACCAATGCTTAAGTCGGTGTAATTATCATAAATTCGACAACCCAAAGCTAAGATAAAACTACCGAGAGCAATCACAATCATTAACCAATTTTTGAATTTTGTTTTACGCATATAAATCCACAAAGGACCTAAAATTGTGAGGCCCATCAACGCATAATTGATGTTGATATTCATGTGTCGGTCTTTATAATTACCAATCATCCAAATAGCAACTTGAGCGGTAATTATACCAACCATTATTACTAATGATTTAGTTAAACTGCCACTGCTTTGCCATAAAAAATAACAAGCAGCCATTAAACATAAAATTAGAATTGGCAACCAATCCATCATAATAAAAAATGCCGCATACCTGAAAGCATGATAAATACTTCCGCCAATTGCACCAATGGCTAACAAAACAGTAGCACTGAATAAAAAGGGCATATTTTTATACCTGCCGCCTAATTTGTAAAACCAAAATGCAGCTATGCCAATAAATATAACTGCTGATAATGCATTAAACGGCTCAACTATAAAAGCTTTCGGATTAGTTTCGGTGTACCATATTCCCCCATCGGGAAGGGGTACTTCTTGTTGCTCAATCTTTACCATTTACACACAATAACAATTAGGTTGATTTGATGTTTCAATAAAAACAATTTGTTTTCACACTAACAAATATTCATTATCTAATTTTTGCGATTACATGATGTAGTAAGGTTAGCTAGAATCCATGATTTTTTGCTCATATCATTATTCTTTATGTTCATTTCATCATATTTCAAAATACTTTAAAATAAATTGTACTTTTGAAATGAACTCCTTTTACCCCATAGTTATTCATGATTAACTAAGAATGTTATATGGGAAGCTTAAATCTTGAAATTACTTCCGTAATTAAAACAATAAGGGTAAAGAAAAATATTAAACAGGAATGGGTTGCTCATCAAATTGGTTGGTCGAAGGCCAATTATTCGAAATTTGAATCGGGTAAATTTACAAGTATTGATGTCAGTAAACTTGAAAAAATAGGGGAAGCCATTGAAGTGCCCATCTTACAAGTATTGTTATATGTATTAATTCAACAACAACAATCTACTTTAAAAGAGTTAATTGAGTTGCACAGTTGGATAAGTGATTTGGAACGTAAGCAATAAAATCAATTTTATCTTTTACACTTTTTCAGTGATTTTCTTGTTGGCCTTGGTTTGCAGAATGTAGCTTATGTTGATTATTACCCTTCGATAATCAGTTTTGTTTTAAATAATAGGTAATGCCTCCCAAAGTAAACTCTACGGGTTGCAATTGGTAATAAAAAACAGCGGTATCTTTTCCTATCAGCATTTTGCAATAATCAGTTTCAGTTAAAAATATCTTATAGTTTTCCTTCATCAATACATCACCATTTTGGTTATAAAGGATAATTTGTTTTGAATTAACGGTAATGGTAGCCACTGTTGCCGGTTTCATTACAAAGTTTGTTACTTTATTATTTAAATCCTTAAAAGCTGATGTCGTATCAATCTCGGTTGAAGAGGTGGCCATTATCCGCCATTCGCCTTCAATATCTTGTGTACCTGTGCAACTAAAAATTAGTAAAGTTGAAACTAATAAGTTGCTCCGGAAGAGGTTCGACATTATCATACTGGTTAATTCGTTTTGATTATTTAATCAAACTTACCCTTATTATGATTCAACATCAACACTAATGGTTTCATTTAAAGCAACTATGGTTAGTCGTTATTTCCCATGAATAGTTATACAGTTTCCATTTTTTTAACAAATTGTATAAAATAATAACTTGTGCATCACAAAAGTTAGGCTTAGTCTTGTTGTTCATTACATTGAATTAAATATCAAATGCGGGTTTCAGCCTTATATTATTATCCAATAAAAGGGATGGGTGGGATAGAGGTTCCTTCTATGGAAATAACCCCTAAAGGACCTGCAAATGATAGAAGGTACATGTTGGTTAATGAGCATGGGGAATTTATCTCACAGCGTCAATTTTCTGAATTAGCCTTGTTTACTTTACATAAAACATCAGCAGGTTTTGAAGTAGTTTATAAACAACAAGGAATTACCATACCTTATTCATTACATGAAGGTGAAAGGCATGAAGTAAAAATTTGGGATGATAAAGTTCGGTGTATTTCTGCTGAACCATCAATTAATGATTGGTTTTCTGATCAACTAAAACATAAGGTTCGGTTGATGTTTATGACAGATGAGGCGGTACGTAATGTGGATACCAAATATGCTCACAACTTTGAACAAGTGAGTTTAGCCGATGGTTATCCAATATTAATTATAAGTGAAGCATCATTACATTTATTAAATCAAAAACTAAAATATCCAATTGGTATGGATAGGTTTCGTCCTAATATGGTAATTTCAAATGCTGCCCCGCATGAAGAAGATGAACTTAGGTTATTTGAAGTAAATGGTGTGAAATTAAAAGGAGTAAAACCTTGCGCCAGGTGCACGGTTACTACCATAAATCAACTTACAGGAGTTAAAGGAAAGGAGCCACTGGCAACTTTATCAACTTATAGAAATGTGAATCAAAAAATACTATTTGGAATGAATGTAGTGGTAGAAACGACCGGCAAAATTTGTGTAGGTGACCAATTAATAAAAAAATAATTTCTTATGAGGCAACTTTTTATTTATAACTTGCATTAACCAAGTAATGAAGATTCAAAAACACACGGTAGATCAACTTAAATTAGGTAATGCTGTTGAACAGCAAGCTGTGTTTAATGCTTGTTATCCGGCATTATTCAGGGTTGTACAACGTTATATTGTGCATACTGCAGAAGCTGAGGATTGTGTGTTAAAAACCATGCTTAAAGTTTTTCAGAACATCAGCGATTTTGAATTTAAGGATGAATTTGGATTTTATGGGTGGTGTAAAAAAATTGCCGTTAATGAAGCTTTGATGTTTGTTAGGAAAAAACACCATATCGGTTTAATTCCAATTGATGAACTTACGGAAGATGTGCCGCTTCAGCATTTTGAGCATATTGAGGCCAAAGAATTGCAGGACGCTATCATGCAATTGCCGCTTGGATTTCGCACTGTATTTAATTTATACGTAGTTGAAGGATACAGCCATAAGGAAATTGCAGATATGCTCGATATTTCAGAAAGTACGAGCAAAACACAATTCTTTAAAGCAAAAGCAAAGCTAAAGAAAATTTTAACCCAACCTGTTTATGGTTATGGTTATGGTAGGGCATAAGGCATATTAATTTCAAACCTCACTTTCTATTAATTTTTTACGCTTGTTATTTATATCTGTTTGGAATAAATCATTATGATTGTTTAAGTTGCAAGAATGAAAAATCAGAGTAACCTATTTATTGCTAAAAATAGTCTTACGTTAAGTTATCTTCTTGCCGGTTTTATATGGACTTTAACTGCTTATTTTAGCATAGGTTACCGACATGGTGATGAGCATTTTCAAATACTTGAGTTTGCAGGATATTTGTTGGGCGTAAATCAAGCGGCCGACATGGCATGGGAGTTTCATCACCACATGCGGCCAACACTTCAGCCTTTGATAACTGCTATTTTGATTAAAGGTTTTAATACTGTTGGCATAGTTAATCCTTTCACACAAATGTTTTTCTTTAGGTTATTCAGCAGTGTCTTGTTGTTTTTTGCCTTGTTTCGATTCTTAAAATCGTTACAACTGCACAAAAATCCTGTTGCTGTTTTAACTTCTTATTTATTTTGTGTAATGCCTTATATTGGTGCAAGGTGGTCGTCGGAAGGATTGTCGGCTTCAATGTTATTACTTCTTATTTCCAAATTAAATCAAGCCAAATTATTAAAGCACTTTTTTGCTGCCGGTATTTTTGCAGGATTAGCTTTTGCCTTTCGCTTTCAAGCGGCTTTTGCAATTGCAGGAACCGTGATGTGGTACCTGTTCAATTATAAATTTAATGTTAAACAAGTGTTTGTTTATGCCTTAGGTGCTTTAGGTGTTTGTTTCGTTTCTGTGGTATGCGACCGGTATTTTTATGGTCAATGGGTATTTGCTCCTTATTCATATTTTTATGAAAACATAGTACTTGATAAAGCATCAAATTACGGTACCGACCCATGGTATTATTATCTGTTGCATCTGCTTAGCGACGGATTATGGTTACCCGGTGGTTTATTCTTAGCAGCACTCATTGTTTTTAGTGTTCGTAACCCCAGGTCGTTACCGGTTTTGATGGGTTGGATGTTTTGGCTAGGCCATACTTTAGTGGCCCACAAAGAAACACGATTTATGTATCCTGTTATGGTTTTTATGCCTTATGTAGCATTTGTTATTTATGATAGTTTAAGTAAAAACCTCCTGAAAAAAGGTATTGCCTATGTTATGGTTCTCGCTAATATAATATTACTGATACCTCATATAATTTTGCCGGCAGCGCACGAAATTGCCTTATTGAAGTATTTAGAACTTGAATACCCGCACCAAAAGTTTACCTTATATGGAAGCGGACAATCAAATCCTTATGATGACTATGGTTTAAAAAATGTATTTTATGGTAAGAAGCAAGTAACTTTTATTGGCATTGAAACCCTTCCTGATAACATACCCAATCCGGCTTTGTTTATTAGTTATAGATGCAATAAAGATGGCCAAGTTGATGGAAAATACAGGTATAAAAAAGTATATCAGGTTTATCCGCAATGGATAACCAATCATCTAAATTGGTTTAACTGGACTTCACGCGCTTCGGTTATGACTCTTTATGAATTAGAATCTGTTAATTAAAGAATTTTACAGGTGAGGCAACTTTTTTATTGTGTTTTGCATTATCAAATAAAACAAACGGCAAAACAGTAATCAATGGAAAAGAAAAGTATAAAAAAAATTCAAGAAAAACTTAATAATCTTCATGATTTACCTAAAGGTTATGAACCCGATTTGCAAGCTAAATGGGATATTTTACAAACAGCCTTACATCATAAAAAATCAGGGGTTAAAAAACGCGGTTTAGTTTTCTGGTGGCAGATAGCTGCTGCATGCTTATTGTTTGGTGGAGCAGGGTTGTTATGGTTTAAATATTATCAATCTCACCAGCCTAAAACAATAGCGAAGGTAACTAAAGCTAGCGCACCTGTTGTTAATCAAAAAGTAACTGTAGCCAAACCTGCCAAAAAGAAGGGCAGCATTCGCTATAAATCAGCAAAACATCCAACCCGTATACAATTGCCGATTATTCAGGAAAAGGATACAGTTATTAGCATTGCTAAGGTTGATTTACCTGAACCAAAAGCTGCCGAAATAAAGGACAGTTTACCACCTGTAGTTGTTGCCAAAGCTACCACTGAACGTTTTATCGAACTGGATTATAATAAACCATTGGTTAAAGATACAGCCCCAAATCAAATTTTTATACAGGCCAAGAAATATCGCTTTAATGTGGGCTTTGGTGATAAACAACAAGCAAAAAGTGGTCGTAAAAATTTCTTGAAAATACGTTCAATATTTTAAATATAAAGCTATGAAATGTAACTATAATATTTTACTGTTAGGCCTTATTATGCAATGCAGTTTAGCCATAACAGTTTCTGCACAAAGTTATCTAACTTTAAAATCTGAAAATGATAAATATTCAATGATGAGTGATACTGTAAGTATTAACTTGGGAGGTAGAGACAGGTTGGTGATTACAGGTAAAACTTTAGCAGATTATGTAAAGGTAGGTGCTGCATTTGATGCCATAAAAACAGCATTTATCAACGATTATAACCAGGCCATAAGCAATGCTGCCATTGATAAAGAAGCTCAGCATATATATTATTTTGTGCTTAATGAGCAACAACGCCGACTTAAAGTTGAATCAACTTCTTTCAGTAACTATGGCATTGATATTGGTTACGAAAAATATCGGATGTTATACGATTTGCCTAAATATCATATTGCTTGGTATTATTTGGCAACGGATGTGCAAATGCACTTTTATTTTGATAACCCCGACAGCATCCTGCCAAAAATGTCGTTGTTTAGCATTGAACAGGCCATGGCTAAAATGAATGAAGAGCAAAAAAGGTTCAATAAAATAACACATTTTAAGATACAAATCACACCAACAGGATTTCAGTATACACCTCAGTTACAACGCAGATTTATTGAAATAGAAGCAAATCCAAGTTTTGGTATCACTATAATTGGCAATACCTTTAGTCCGATTACAGAACTTAATTTAATGGGTTGTTTTAATAATAAATATAACAACCAAGTAATACGTGCTGGTATTTCATTAGCAGGTGGTGCGTTTTATGACCAAACTCCTGATTTAAGTAATCAGCGCTTTTTTATTGCTTACGATTTAAAAACCATGTTTAACTTGAATAGAAACAATAGAGGTAATCCGTATTGGGTTGGTTTTAATATTGGAACGTTTAGGGCTCCTGAAATTGCCGCTATACACAAAGGAATGAAGTTTGGTTTGTTATATGATGGTCCGGGTTTGGTAAACTACGGAGTTGAATTTATGAATCATCAAAGCGACGGTAACAAAGACCAAAGCATTTACATGTTAAATATAAGATTTCCGTTTTAAGTGAGGTGTTCACGTAAAATTAATAATGGGATGTAAAAAACATACAAAAAATAAGATTTGATTTTTTAACATTGCACCGATATTCAGTTTTGTTACACAATTAATACTTACCCAGGTTGTCAACAGGAATAAAAAACAAGTACATCGACTTAATCAATCAAACATTTTACTTTCCCCGTCACGGTTTTGAGGTAAAAAACAATCAGCTTAATTTTCACGGAGTTGATTTAATGGAGTTGATTAAGCAATACGGGACGCCATTTAAGTTTACTTACTTGCCAAAAATTGGCTCTCAAATCAATAAGTCGAGGGTGCTATTTGAGCAGGCAATTGAAAAATATGACTATCCCGGTGAATATTATTACTGTTATTGTACCAAAAGTTCACATTTTAGCTTTGTGCTAAATGAAGTACTTAAACACGGCGCAGATATTGAAACTTCATCAGCCTTTGATTTAAATTTACTCAAAAATTTACATGCCGAGGGCAAATTTCCTAAGTCGAAATACATTGTTTGTAATGGTTATAAAAATGATGTTTACCTGCAAGGTATAGTTGAAATGGTAAACAATGGATTTGATAACTTAATTGCAGTTTTAGATAATCCGGGTGAGTTTGATTTGTTAGCTAACAAAGTAACACAACCCATGAAATTGGGTATTCGCATCGCCACTGAAGAAGAACCAGGGTTTTTAGTTTATACTTCTCGGTTAGGAACAAGTTTTAAAATCGTTAAAGAACTTTACGAAGAGAAAATAAAAAACAATCCATTGTTTAAGTTAAAAATGTTACACTTTTTTGTGAATAGCGGTATAAAAGATACCACTTATTACTGGAGTGAACTTACGCGATTGGTAAATGTGTATTGCGATTTAAAAGAGGTTTGTGATGATTTAGATACGTTGGATATTGGTGGAGGAATGCCTATATATACCTCATTAGGTGTTGAGCACGACTATCCTTATATGATCGATCAGATTGTATATTATATCAAAACCATTTGTGAAAATAGAAATGTAACCCCACCGAATATATTTACTGAGTTTGGTTCGTTTACAGTTGGTGAAAGCGGTGGTGCAGTGTATAATATTATTGGCGAAAAACAACAAAATGATAAAGAAAGTTGGTACATGATTGACTCTTCCTTTATCACCACATTGCCTGATACTTGGGGCATTGGACAAAAGTTTATTTTATTGGCCATTAATCAGTGGGATAAAGAATTTAAACGAATTAATCTTGGGGGATTAACCTGCGATAGCCAAGATTTTTACAACAGTGACACTCACACTAATCAGGTGTTCATGCCTAAATTACAAGAGGATGAACCTTTATATATGGGCTTTTTTCACACCGGTGCTTACCAAGAAAGTTTGGGCGGATACGGAGGTATACAACATTGTTTAATTCCGGCACCTAAACACTTGGTTATTGACAAAAAAGAAGATGGCTCGCTAGATGTTCAGGTATTTGCCGAAGAACAAAATGCTGAACAGATGATGAAGGTGTTGGGTTATAAATAATTTAGCCTCTATTTAAATGCAACTAAGCCCAAAACAAGCCTTGTGGATTAAGCGCTGTGCTTTATTGCACGCCAAAAGCTTTACTCAGGTGATGTTGTTGGATAATCATTTTGTTGATAATGCCTTAGGTTTAGGTAAACTCGAATTTCTTGCTGCATTTGGAGCTAAATATGATTATGTATGCACAGATGATAATCCTTTTGAAGGATTACAACATTTTATAAATACACACCCGGATTGTTGGATAGGATTAGCTTTAAGCTATGAACTGAAAAATAGCATTGAAAACCTTACATCGGCTCATCCCGATTATATAGGTTTTCCATTAATTACAGCATTTGTTCCTAAGGAAGTGGTAGCCATCAATCATCAGTTACAAGTAATAGCCGGAGAAGCATTAGTTGAGCGTTGGTTAAATCAATCGTCGGGTTTTGAACCTGCACAACTATCACCAATTATACCCATAAGTAAGGTAATGCGTGAGCAATATTTACAACATATTGAAGCAATTAAGCAACATATAATTGAAGGAGATGTGTATGAGCTTAACTACTGTATGGAATTTTATGCGCATACCGAAGTTTGTCCGCTAAGCTTGTACGATTTATTGTCTCAAAAATCGCCGGTGCCATTTGGTGGATTTTTTAATTGGGGTGAACGCAGTTTAATGTGTGCAAGTCCTGAACGATTTTTATGTAAAAGCAACGGGAGAATATATTCACAACCTATTAAAGGAACAGCGCCTCGTTTGTTAAACATAAAGGATGATGAACAACAAAAGCACAATCTGTTTAATAGTGAAAAAGAAAGGGCCGAAAATTTAATGATTGTTGACTTGGTTAGAAATGATTTGGCACGAACAGCAATTACAGGAAGTATAAGGGTTGATGAACTTTTCGGTATTTATTCGTTCCCACAAGTACATCAGTTAATTTCAACGGTGAGTTCAATACCTGATGAAAACGTGCATTTGGTTGATATTATTAAGCATGCATTCCCGATGGGAAGTATGACAGGGGCACCCAAAATTATGGCTATGAAATTGATTGAACAATATGAAAATACTGCACGAGGCTTATATTCAGGATCAATTGGCTATATCAACCCACAAGGCGAATTTGATTTGAATGTGGTAATTAGAAGTTTACAATACAACACCCGCAATCATTACCTAAGCTTTGAAGTTGGCGGTGCCATAACATACGATTCGGTTGCTGAAGAAGAGTATAACGAATGCATGCTAAAAGCTAAGGCAATGATGCAGGTATTACAACAACAATAACCCTTAACCGGGTTTTACATACTTAGTGCTACTGCTGCTAATAAACACAAAATAGCCGCAGCACGAAGTTTGAATTGGATTGGTGATAAAACAAGATTTTTCATATCAGTAAGTTTTAAAGATTGACAATTGCTTTTGCCTATAGACACGCAAACCATACGCCTAACCTTATTGTTTTCATGTCATTATTCTGTAAAACGCTACTAATGCTTTGATTATCAATATTAAAATTAATTGTTCAGAACCTAAAATTTTTTGCAAAAACTTGGGAAGTCCGGTTAATCCGTAGTTTTTTTAGCTTGAATATCACCGAAACATTGTTTTCCCACATTTTTTGTTTCCACTGTGGATTACTAAACACAACAGTTACATAATTTCACACCCTTATTTGCGAGAAGGATATGGCAGAAAAAGAAACAAAAGTAATTTACGACGAAAGTAGTATTCGTTCGTTGGATTGGCGTGAACATATTAGGATACGCCCGGGTATGTATATTGGTAAATTAGGTGATGGTTCATCGCCTGATGACGGAATTTACATCTTATTAAAAGAGGTTTTAGATAACTGTATTGATGAACATACCATGGGTTATGGTAAAACTATTGACATTAAAATTACCGATGGAATGGTATATGTGCGGGATTATGGACGGGGAATTCCGTTGGGAAAGTTGGTTGATGTGGTAAGCAAAATAAACACCGGTGGTAAATATGATAGTAAAGCGTTTCAAAAATCGGTTGGACTAAATGGTGTGGGAACGAAAGCTGTTAATGCCTTATCTGTTCAATTTAAGGTACAGGCCTTCAGGGATGGTCAAACCAAAGCCGCCGACTTTAGTAAAGGTGAATTGGTGAAGGAATATAAACTTCAGGAAACTTTAGAGCCCAATGGCACTGCTGTTTATTTTACGCCAGATGATACCATCTTTAAAAACTTCCATTTTATTCCGGAGTATATCGAGAATATGCTGTGGAATTATGCATATTTAAACAGTGGGTTAACCATAATTTACAACGATAAAAAGTTTTATAGTAAGGATGGTTTACTTGATTTGTTAAAGAGGAAGACCAATGAAGAGCATTTACGTTACCCAATTATACATTTAAAAGGAGAGGATATAGAGGTTGCCATAACTCATGAAAATCAATATGGTGAGGAGTATTATAGTTTTGTTAATGGTCAGCACACCACTCAAGGTGGAACACATTTGTTGGCCTTTAGAGAAGCCTATGCGAAAACTATTCGCGAATTTTATCGAAAAGAATTTGATTTAGCTGATATCAGGGCAAGCATTATTGCTGCCGTTAGTGTTAGGGTTCAAGAACCGGTATTTGAAAGTCAAACCAAAACAAAATTAGGTTCAACCAATGTTGCCATTGACGGACCAACCATGAAAAATTTTATTGGTGATTTTTTAAAGAAAGCTTTGGATGATTATTTACATAAAAATCCAACAGTTGCTGATGCCTTGCAAAAACGAATCATGCAAAGTGAGCGTGAGCGTAAGGATATGGCAGGCATTAAGAAATTGGCTAATGAGCGTGCTAAAAAAGCATCATTACACAATAAAAAATTACGTGATTGCAGGGCTCATTACGATGATGAAAAACATGAAAAACGTTACGATACTACTTTGTTTATAACCGAGGGTGATAGTGCAAGTGGAAGCATAACTAAGAGCCGTGATGTTGAAACACAGGCAGTGTTTAGTTTAAGAGGTAAGCCGTTGAATTGTTATGGACTAACCAAAAAAGTGGTGTATGAAAACGAAGAGTTTAACTTGTTACAACATGCGTTAAATATAGAAGAAGGCTTGGATGGTTTACGTTATAATCGCATTGTAATTGCCACTGATGCTGATGTTGACGGGATGCATATTCGATTGTTGATGTTGACATTTTTTCTTCAGTTTTTTCCGGATTTGGTAAAGAACGGACATGTTTATATTCTTGAAACGCCTTTGTTTAGGGTAAGGAATAAACAACATACACACTATTGTTATTCGGAAGATGAGAAGCAAAAAGCCATTCAAAAACTTGGAGGAAAGCCTGAAATTACACGATTTAAGGGCTTAGGTGAAATTTCGCCTGATGAGTTTGGATTGTTTATTGGAGATGAAATAAAATTACAACCGGTTATTCTTTCACAAGACACAACAATCAAATCGTTGTTGGAATATTATATGGGAAAAAACACCATGGACCGACAAAATTTTATCATTGATAATTTACGAATAGAGAAAGATATTATTGAAGAAAAAGCAGTAGCTTAAGTAATGGGTTGTTAAAAAATACGAATGATGAGTGACGAGCATATTGAAAATAATGAAAATCAAGAACAGGACCATGGACTGGCTCAGGTAACACCTGTTACGGGCTTATACCAAAACTGGTTTCTTGATTATGCATCTTATGTAATATTAGAACGCGCAGTACCGGCCGTAAACGACGGATTAAAGCCGGTACAAAGAAGGATTTTGCATGCGATGTATGAGATTGAGGATGGAAGGTTTAATAAAGTAGCTAATGTAATTGGTCAAACCATGCAGTATCATCCGCATGGAGATGCTGCCATTGGGGATGCATTAGTTGGATTAGGTCAAAAAGATTTATTGTTTGAAACACAAGGTAACTGGGGTGATGTAAGAACGGGCGATTCGGCAGCAGCAGCGCGTTATATCGAAGTGCGACTTAGTAAATTTGCGCTTGATGTTGCCTTTAATCCGCAAACCACCAACTGGCAATTGTCTTATGATGGAAGGAAAAGAGAGCCTGTAACTCTTCCGATGAAATTTCCCCTATTATTAGCTCAAGGAGTGGAAGGTATTGCTGTAGGATTAGCCACTAAAATGTTACCGCATAATTTTGTTGAAATTATTAAAGCGGCTATTGATTGCACCAAAGGAAAACGATTTGAATTATTTCCTGACTTTGCCACCGGCGGATTGGTTGATGTTACTAATTACAATGGAGGTGCTAAAGGAGGAAAGGTAAGGGTAAGGGCAAAAATTGAAGAGCTGGATAAAAAGACTCTGATTATTAAGGAAATTCCTTATTCAACCACTACCACCAGTTTAATTGATAGTGTATTAAAAGCGAATGATAGCGGTAAAATTAAAATTAAAAAGGTAGTTGATAACACTGCAAAAGACGTTGAAATAGAAATTCAATTGGCACCGGGTGTATCGCCGGATATTACTATTGATGCCTTATACGCATTTACTGATTGTGAGGTGAGCATATCTCCTAACGCTTGTGTGATTGTTGAAGACAAGCCTATTTTTACAGATGTTCATGAATTGCTTCGATTATCTGTTGATCATACCCGTGAACTACTTCGTCAAGAATTAGAAATACGCAAATCTGAACTGAATGAGCAATTGTTTTTTGCTTCGTTAGAAAAGATATTCATCAAAGATGAAATGTATATCGACTTTAAAAAATATACCGATAAAGATGGATTATTTGTGTATTTAGACGAGCGATTTAAAAAGTATAAAAAGCAATTCATTCGCGAAATTACAAACGATGATTATGATAAGTTAACCAAAATACCGATGATTCGTATCACTCGATTTGATAGTATAAAAGCCGATGAATTGATGGCAAAATTACTAGCTGAACTCGAGCAGGTTCAATATGATTTAGACAACCTGAAAGCTTATCAGGTGAAGTATTATGAAAATTTATTAAAGAAATACGGAAAAGGAAAAGAACGTAAAACGGAAATAAAAATATTTGATGTTATCCAAGCCAAACAAGTAGCTATTGCCAACCAAAAATTATATGTTAATAAGAGTGAAGGTTTCGTAGGATATGGATTAAAGAAAGATGATTATGTGTGCGATTGTTCGGATATTGACGACATTATTGTGTTTAGGAAAGATGGTAAAATGATGGTGAGCAAGGTTAGCGAAAAGGCTTTTATGGGAAAGGATATTATTCATGTGGATGTGTTTAGAAAGAATGATGAACGCCGCGTTTATAACCTTATTTACATGGATGGTAAAACCAAAGTGGCTTATGCCAAACGATTTAATGTTTTAGGAATTACCAGGGATAAAGAATATGATTTAACCACCGGCGCTCCTAATAGTAAAGTTTTATATTTTACAGCTAACCCCAACAGTGAAGCTGAATTGGTAGAGATTACCTTGAGTCCGCTTAGCCATGCCCGCAAACTACAATTCGATTTTAATTTTGCTGATTTGGCAATTAAAGGCAGATCGGTGATGGGGAACATAGTAAGTAAATATCTGATTAAAGCTATCAAATTAAAAGCTAAAGGTGCAAGTACATTAGGTGGTCGTAAAATTTGGTATGATGAAGTAATTGGTCGCTTAAATGTAGATAGTAGAGGTAAATTTTTAGGAGAGTTTGATACCAATGATGTAATTTTAGTGGTTACAAAGGATGGTAATTATGAAATGACAAATTTCGAATTAACCAATCACTACAACGCTGATCAAGTTTTGCATATTCGTAAGTTTAACCCTAAGCGTCCATTAACCGTATTGTATTACAACGACAGGGAAAAGGCGTATTTTGTAAAACGATTTTTATTAGAAACCAATACCTTAAACAAGCCATTTATGTGTATTCCTGAAGGAAATAATAACCGCATTGTAATGGCTACCGATTATTTAGAACCTGTTATTGTAATGGAACGAAAAGGAGGGAAGGGTAAAGACAGTAACCTTGAGGAAACTTATCAATTAACCGAGTTTATTGATGTTAAAGGATGGAAGGCAATTGGAAATAAAATTGCCGGTAAAGATTTTATCAGTTTATTCTTGGTGCAAAATGAACCTGAAGATGAACAACAAGAAAGTAAACCGGTTGTTGTTGATGCACCGGTACTTCAACAATCATTACTTGTTAATGAAGACTTGTTGCAAGAGGAACAAGAAAAGGTAAAACGATTATTAAACGATGATGACAGTTTATTAAATCAGCAGAAACCAAAGTTTAAGCCAAAAACACCTCCAACTGATCAACCAAAATTATTTTAAAAGAAATCCCGGGTATATTAAATGCTCGGGATTTTTATTGAAGTATCAACCACAATTAGTGCAAAGTACCAATATTTCCTTAGTCAGAAAACTTGCGCATAATCATTTCTAATGGACCTTGTTTAAACCTTTTTCGCCAGGCAAAAGTTATCAAGCAACTGATTACAAAATAACAAATACTATAGGATAAAATTACAAATGCATCAGTGGGAGGTAATTGTAATATATCATACGTCAGTGGTTTTTGGGCAATGATGGATAAACCTATCAACCCAATTGTTAAATGTAGTACGTAATGTGTTAATGTCATTTGGCCTGTATACGCAAGTAGGTTAGCTAATGTCTTACCTTCAACATAATTACCCAGCTTTATAAATATACTGATGAGCATCAAACTGAATGCCGATGTGCTTAGCATAAAAGGTACATAAGGAGGCAGATAATCGGCAGTTAAATAAGATACAATGTCAGGATTATGAATCCAAAGTGGCAAATAAGTTTGAGTAAAAAACATGATTACATACAGCACAAGACCGAACAGAAACATTCGATTGGGGATGTGTGAATTTTTCCAAGGCAGACGGCCTAAATACAACCCGACTAAAAAGTAGGCAAACCAAGGGAAGATTGCGTTCCAGCCATTATAAAAAGTATTTCTGAGAAATCCATTCCAAGTCCAGAAATCTGCGTAAGTAAAGTTGTTAAAATTCCATCCTGTATCAAACGGAATCCACATCAACAAACCATGAAAAATAAGCACACAAAGGGCAGCACCAAATAGAAAATACTGTTTAGGAACAAAAAGTATTAAAGCCGCCAGATGCAAATATCCGCCATAAAAATGGAGTATATCAGCGGGCCACCAACTGTAAAATAATAAACCAAAAGCGAATAAAAACAGGGAACGTTTAAGGATGATTTTTTTTATTTGGTTTTGTTGAATCAAATTATCATTAGCGCTATTGGCCATAAGTGAAACACCCATTCCTGCCAGTATAACGAACATGGTACTTGAATTACCATTAAAGAGCATAAGAAAACGATCAAGAGATGTTTGTTGTGAATGGCTTCCAAACACCATGTTGAAGTTCACGATAAACATACCAAAGATGGCGTAAGCCCGGGCTAAATCAAAGCCAATAATTCTATTTGTCATGGTTAAAAATTTGTACTAAGTTTAAGTCCGATAACACCCCCTACTATACATAACATACAACCTACTTTAGCAAACGATATAGGTTCTTTTAAAAATAAAATAGAAACCATTACTGTTCCTAAAGTTCCAATGCCGGTGTAAATGGCATAAGCAGTTGAAACAGGAATTGATTTAAGAGCAAGCTGTAAAAAGTAAAAGCTTGTGATAATGCTGATGTAAAAAATAATGGTCCAACTCAGGTTTTTATGACCATCCATTTGTTTCAGTCCAACGGCCCATCCAATTTCAAAAATGCCGGCCATTGTTAGGTAAATCCAATGCATAAGTTATAAGTATTAATTCGGCTGTAAAATTGAATTGAATACTACGGAATACATTTGACTTAGGTCAAATAATAATTGCTAAGAGATTTTAGCTCTGATTCGGCTTAGGGTTTCGAGCGAGATATTAAGGTATGATGCGATGATGGTAAGCGGTAACTGTTGAATGAGGTGAGGACTTTTGGTAACGATATCCAAATACTTTTCGGTAGCGGATTGGGTATGAAATTGAAACAGACGATTTTCGAGCCAAATGGAATAATATTCCACCAGCATTAAATCTAGGGTAGTTAACTTTGGAAATTTTTGTTTCGCATCTTGAAAGGCATGATAATGGATAACAGAAACTTTTACATCAGTAAGCGCTTCGATATATTCTTTACTAGGGGTTTGAAGCGTATAACTTTCAAACGAAAAAGCCAAATCTTGTTCAAAGTAAAGTTCGGTTGTAATTTCTTTATCATTATGTATAAAAAACTTACGTGCAATGCCACTTAAAATATGATAACTTTTTGACGACACTTCATTTTGTTTGAGTAATAAATCGCCCTTTTTATAAGTTTTAATATCGGAGATTTGTTCTAATGCAGCAATAGTTTCCTTATCCAAGCCGGAGATGTATTGGTTTATTTTTTCAAGATACGACTGCATGAAAATTATGAATTGAGTGCATAAATAAAACCAAAAGTATGATAAACAGAGTGAATATGGAAATTTGATCTATATTAAAGTTAACTCAAAACAGATGGGAAATTGCGTGAAAATAGTTTCACATTTTACTTGAATGAATCATTTGTTCAATGCCCATCAATGTTATGTATAGGTGAGTGATAATCATGTTTAAAAATTATAGAGTTTGTTAACCATTTTAGATAACTGATTAAAACGGTTCATCAGACTATAAAATTTTAGTCATAGATATTTTTGTAAATGAAGAGTGTATGCGAAATTAAATTGTGATGATGACACCAACAAAAACAACACTAGTTGCAAATGTTAATCATTGCGAATTTACCGATTTGCAAAGCGGGTGTTTTTAAGCCTCTTTATTTATAGGAAGTTAAAGCCATCCCGCGTTTGCAATTCGGATGTTATAGGAAGAAATTATTTAAAAGAAAATACAAGTCGAAGTGTAACTTCAGATAAGTCATCAGAAAACTTTTCTGTTAAACTTTTTAATTCAGATTTTGTGTAGATAGTTTCTTTACTTTCTAGTTTAGATAGTCTTTCTAATTGAAATACCCTTAAAGGTTTTATTTCTTTAAAACTACCGTCTACTAAATCATTGATGTTTGAACCAAGTTTTACATTTAAGTCTACTTCTACCTCGTCTAAATCTACAACTTTACTTCCTTTTTCTATTTCCGTTTTTGCCTCCTCAACAGATTTTGAAACTGCAATAATTACAGAAGATAAGTTAACGCTCATATTAAGAAATTAAACGCCAACAAATAAGAAACGTACTTTTAAACCATACGTTTGCGTATTTCTTCTTGAAACTTTCGTTCCAAAACTTGCTTTAAAGCCTTTCATCTTAAATGAAATCTTATTATTGCTTTCAATTTTAAATTCTGTTTCAGCAGCATAAGTAGTTTCGATTTCAAATTCATCTAACTTTATTTGTGCCCCACTGTTGATTAAATCATCATAGGCTTCAATTGCGCCTTCTGATGTCGTTGCAATAAGTTCTTTAATAACTTCTTTTTGAGTATCTAATGCCATTTGAATAAAAAGTTAAGGTTTTTCTTACTTTCAGAGTTTTTAGTCGCTGTTTCAGAATGTCCGACTTCATACTTATATCAATGAGAATTGACCAAGTTTCATATTCATTTTATAAGCTTTTAATTAGTTATACACGTCTGTCACTTGTTTAAAGTATGATACAAAATTGAAATTTTAGTTCATAGTAATAAACCAGTTTTTCATTTTTTTTAATAGGGTTTTCCCTCTAAAATTAATTTAGTATAAAATTGTTGTAATTCACATGAATGAAATACACAGAAATTAAATATGGATGCTAATCTATGTTAGTGAATGACGTCTTAAAAATTATCCTATTGGTGAATTGTCAGAGAACAATTAAAATTATAATTATTCCATGAGTTGGACTTAATACATAGGGTGATTGCTACTGTGAGTGATGTTTATTTTATTGTTCGGGGGAGAATGTGATTTTACAAGGTGAACTTTAATTAGAGAAAATATTAGAAACAACCTTATGAGTGGCTAACTCGATTTATATAAATTTAGAATCAAAGAGTTCAACTACAAAAGGTGATAATATATTTTGTAAGTAATTATGATATATAACACCCAAAAGATTTAATCAAGAATAAAAAAATGCTGTAGATAAAACAATAGCGTATAAAACTAAGGTTACATCTACAGCAGTAAGTATTCAGTTATTATGTTAAAGGTTTTCTCTTCAGTATAATTTTAAAACCTGTGTTGATTACAAATTTTATGTAACGCTAAGTTGTTATTAAAATTTAAATAATATAACAAGATTACTTGCGTCTGTTGATTACATCACCTTGAATATTAATTACCTTATTTAATAACTAGTTTTTTAGATAACACTTCCTTACCATTTGAAAGGCTTATAAAATAAAATCCGCTTTTAAGATTTTCTTCCTTCAAATTAATAATAGTTGAAACTGAATTGGCATTATCTACTTTATTTAAACTTCTTGAATAAATTATTCTACCATATAAATCGGTTATCTGAAGAATTAGATTATCACTATTAACAAACGAATAATTAAGATAGATAACTCCTTCATTAGGATTTGGGTAAAATGAGAAGGAAGATGATGAAAGTGTTCTATTATTCAATTTTGTTGATTCGATTGCTTTTTTACCAAAATCGAAACAGCCGGGACAAGCGATTCTGCTACTCATATTTTCTGTCCAAGAACCTGTAAAAGGTGGGAATCCTTGATTTGGAGCAGGTGAAAAGTAAAAATTAGGTGGAGTAGGAATGGGAAGAACTTGGTCGTACCTGAAATCGGCATTCACATTATCGGCAATAATAAAATGATTAACTTTTGAAAAAAATCCAGGTTTACCAACACCTGTGCCGTTTGCATATTTATACCAAGGATTATTGAATGCATTTACATATAATCTGTGTTCAGCTTCATAAATGGCATTTCGATTACAAATCAGGTTATCCAAGTAAAAAATTTCATCTCCAATTTCTCTATTTACCCAGTGTCCGAATATACCATTTCCATTGGCCGGAATACTTATGCAATCTCTAAATGGAAATGATTGCTCTAAAAACTGGTCTTCACCTTCATATTTTACATATAGATGGCCACGGTTTAACTTAAATAGTCCGAGCCCTAAAGGGTATCCAGCGTCTGCTCCACTAATGGCAACAATTACATCAAATGGTGTGCTTGTATTCATTATTGCAGGGTTAGCAATTAAATCGGCCTCAAAGTTATGATCTAACGGCACAGAATTAAGAACACCGAAGTCTAAAGCACTTTGTAAAGGAATAAAACCAAATTGCATTCCATCGCTACAAATTGATAAGTCGAAATTAATGGAAGCAATACCATCATAACCAACATGTGCTTGTGTTGACCAACATCCATTTCCATCAGAACCAGATCTAAAGGAAGCAAGGTTTAACAGACTATATCTACTCAAGTTCCAATGGGTTCCGGAAGCTGTTGAATTACCGATTACTTTTTCTAACCCACTAAAATAAAGATATCCTCCTGAATTAACACAGTGTGCATTTACATCAGCATATTCTGAAAAATTGAAAAGGGAATTGTATCCGGTAATTAGTTTTACACCAAATAAATAAAATTTCAGTTTGATTCCCCATGTACCGGCATTAAATTGAAAGATTTTGCCTTGACCAGCAGGATTAGTTCTTAATTCTAAATCGGCTCCCATTATAGGGACTTTAAAAAACCATAGAATTTTTGCATATAAAGCAGTACTAAAATCCAATAATTTATCATTTGCAACACGGCTGGTTGGACTGCTGAACTTGGTTTGCATTTCGCCATTTAATGCACCGTTTGATACTGCCATTTTTTTACAAAATTGTGGGTAATTTCCAAGGCTAGCTAAATCCATTAAAAATTGAGTTCTTTCAGGATGTTCCGTATATGTTTTATATAATCCAAAAGGACTTTTAGTATCAATATGATTAATTAATAATTGTTTAGTTGCCATTGCATCTAAAAATAAATTGAAATGAGCAAAAATAAATCTCATGCTTATTGGTATACCAAAAATCATTTTACCTGGTAATTTCAATACAGCATCATACATGTGTTGAATTGATAATGGTAGGTTAGCTCCTTGATGCGGGGAGTCCCAAGTTATCATCAATCTGCAGTTATGCATTCGCTCTCTTCTATTAGCATTTGGGAAATTAATAGGATCAGTATAAAGAGGTGATTCCATAAATGATAAAGCAAATCTTGCTATAATTCCACCCATACTTTCCCCTATAATTATAAATTCATGATCATTTTGAACCTCAGCTTTAAGCGCATCTAAAAGTGCTACAATTGACATAGCATTTGATCGCATATCTATTCTACTATTTTGCCAATCAACAATGTAAAAATCATATCCATAATTGGCTAGTTGACTAATATTTGGTTGCTGTAACATCTCGTGATAGATTTCTACGGCATCTCTATTAAATTTTGGAATGAAATCCAATAAGTCAATCCCTTCTAGGTATACTACAATTTTTCTGTTTAAAGGTGTTGAACCGCAAGCCCTGTATATAAAAACAGGCATGTCGTTATAAAATACAACCTCATCAAATGGTCTTGCCGGAGTACCTTTTTTCCCTAACAAAAATTTGCTTCTTGAATGTTTTCTTAATACCCCATCTTCTAATATTTGAGCATTCATGGTTATTTCATTCGAATAACCTAACGCTCCATAATCTATTGTTACATAATGTATGGTTGTCGGGTCGAAAGTCTTAAAACCGTTTCCATCACCAAAATCAACTTGAAATGAATATAATGATGGGTTATAAAAATTGGCATTTGCGAAATCGTTAAAAATAAATGAAGGACTTATTACCCAAGTTATTTTAGAATATTTTCCTTTATCAAATAATGGGGCGAAAGTGAAAATGTTTTCCTCATTATAAGGATAACCAACTCTTCCGGCTATATCAGTTATGATATCATTTACAGTATCGAAATCGAAGTAATTGTTGCTGGTAAGTGCATTGCTGACCAGTGTGTAATACGATACATCCAAAACTCCTAATGGAATAGTATCACTTCTAAATTGAAGTGCATTTTCATGAATTTCCATATCATGTAGTAACGAACTCGTATCGTAAGCCATATAAAATTGCTCCCAATAAAGTTTATACCAATTTTCAGTTGAACTCATGTCATAAGAAACGTTCGTCCAAAATTTATCCTCTGTTAGGTGTCCGCTCATTTCATATAAATAGTTCAAATTTGAAGGTGGTTTACTTAGAGGTGTGAAGATGTTACGCATCTGTTCGTTAACATGCTGTAAAGGATTTGAGAGAGGAGAAACTTGTCCGAATGTTTGTTGTGATGCTAATAAAACAATAAATAGAATCACGAGCCGAATAGGTAATTTTAAATTTTTCATGGTTAAATGGGATTAGAATTTATATCAAAATTCGATATTAAGAATCGCAAGCACAACAAGTTATAACTTGTATTTTAATCAACCGTTTTGTCGTTTTCCGTATCTATCAAAAACAAAAGACTAACGGAAAGGGCTTCTGCCACTCTTTTTAAGGTATCATAAGATGAATGTTGTGCATTTCTTTCTATTTGTCCATAAGCCGACGAAGAAATACCGCATTTTTGAGCTACTTGTTCTTGGGTTAACATTTTAGCTACTCTAATTTTTCTTATTCTATCTGAAAGAAACATAAGGTGAGGAATTAATTGTTTCAATTTGATAACATCAGTCTAAAGTACTTTTATATGATAATCGATTGGTTGCTATTTTTATATCGCTTACATACTTTTAACAGGTAAACTTTTTTATGCCTTTATTAAGTTAGAGAATACAAAGTTTATTACCTTAAAAATACTTTACTAAAAATATTTATTATAGTCTATCCAAAATTGACAATATAAATTATCAAAAACATCCATTTTTCATTTCTATTTGTTAGGGTTTTCACTCTATAAAATTGAAAATGCAGGTTTAAACACCTCAATATTTATAAGATTTTTATAGAAAATAACATGTGACTCTTTCTCCTATCTAATGGATGAAAACATTTTAACGTTCAGTTATGAAATCAATTTTGATTTTTCCCCTTGATAAAAAAACATGGTTGAAATTATACTTTTTATGGGTACTTAATGTGCGGTGATTACATAATGAAATTAACTTGAGTGCGGGCTATTCTGTGCACACTCGAAGTGGCTAACATTTTCTATGGTAAATATAAGCCGCTTCGAGTAACCTGATGTTAGCATCAGGTTGTATCGAGAAGTGGGTGAGAAGGGGAATTATTTTATGTGAACACTTCTCGATACAATTGCACAACGCACAGCCCTTGCAGCAATCACTCGAAGTAAGCTTGAATCGAATGGTTCATGTTAGAATTTATTTAGAAATGAGAAGTTATGGAATAGAAAGTGTTGTAAGCATCCCATTTTGAGTACAAGTCAAAAGTAGACAATTTTTTATTTTATCATAGAAGGACTTTTTCCATTTAATGCGTAATGAGGTCTTATATTATTATAATCAAATATCCATTGATTTGTTATGTTTATCATAGCTAGCTTTTATTTTCCGAAAGCTTGAGTGTATTTAATATTCAATTAATTTTTAATCGTATTATTTTTAGAGATGCTTATTATAGATATATCTAATTACTAAAATAAACTTACATTTCAAATAATATTTCATTGGCTAAAGGAATAAGAATTTAGTGGTTAGTTGGTTTTGTTTTTGGGATTAATACTTCGCATAATTTATAAAAGAATTTTTTTTGCTACCGGCTACCAGAGGCTTTCAAACACATGTAACATTACATTAAATCAGTTGGCTGGTTTTACTTGTATGTATATGTGAGTTTAGAATAATGATTTATAACAGGTATTTTGTTTTGGTTTGATTGTTGTTATTTAGTGTTTAATTGTTCACTTTTGTGTAACGAAATGATTAGAACCAAAACCTTATTCGCAATAGTAAAATTCCCGATAGCCTTTTTATTAATGGTTGGGATGTTACTGTCGAGTGCAGCTCCATTATGTAAAGCGGCGGTTCTTGGTGATGATGTTTATACAGCACTGTCTCATACAAAACATGTACATAGCCTCAAACATACTGAGGTTGGTTTTTTGTATGCCGAGTTGTTGGAAGTGGAAGTAGATGATGAAAATGATGAACATTTTTTTCAGTTAAATTACACTCAAACCCAAGTGAGGTTAATGGCAAAACATGATGGTTATTCTTGTAACCAACTGTTATTAACCGTAAATAAAAAATGCCGTTCGGCGGTTACACTTCCGCTTTATGTGTGGCATCAAGCATGGAAAAATTTTCCTGATTTAGTATAACATCCCAATTCTAAAGGGATTTTCAAGTATGCTTTCTCCCATCCGGAGAAGGGATTTCATCATTTATTTACTAAATCAATTTAACATTTCATGAAATTTAATTTATTTATGGTTGTAATAACCATGCTTATGGTTAGTGCCTGTAACCATGCAGAACAACACCAACGCCAAACATCAACTTTTACCATGACAACGCCCATTCAGGTTGATACCCTGATAAACCAAGAATATGTTTGTCAGATTCGCTCTATTCAACACATTGAAATACGGGCATTAGAAAAAGGCTACCTCGAAAAAATTTATGTAGATGAAGGGCAGTTCGTAAAAAAGGGACAATTGCTTTTTCAAATTATGCCAATTGTATATCAAGCCGAAACTCAGAAGGCAGCAGCCGAATTGTCGTTTACCGAAATTGAATATAAAAACACAAAAGCATTGGCCGATAGTAATATAGTATCGAAAAATGAATTGGCATTGGCTAAGGCAAAAATGGCAAAGGCAGCGGCCGATTTAAATTTGGCTAAAGCCCATTTAAAGTTTACCGAACTTCGAGCTCCATTTGACGGAATTGTAGGACGTTTTAACGATGTGCGTTTAGGAAGTTTATTAGATGAAGGGGAACTGTTAACTACCTTATCTGATAACAATAAAATGTGGGTATATTTTAACGTTCCGGAAGCCGAATACATCTCCTATAAAACTCGTTTGGGTACCGATGAACATTCGGATAAAGTGAAACTTAAAATGGCCAATAACGAATTTTTTAAAGAGGAAGGAAATATCGAAACCATTGAAGCCGACTTTAATAATGAAACCGGTAACATAGCCTTTAGAGCCACGTTTAATAACCCTAATCGCTTATTGCGACATGGAGAAACCGGTAATATATTAATGCCTGTAATTTTAAAAAATGCATTACTAATTCCTCAAAAAGCCACATTCGAAATCTTGGACAAAAAGTTTGTTTATGTCATTGATGAACATCACAAAATACAATCCAGAGAAATTTCAATTGGTTATGAAATGCCACATGTATATGCGGTTAATTCAGGGCTTTTACCAACCGATAAAATCCTTACCGACGGATTACGAAAAGTTAAAAATGGTGATCAAGTTAAAGCGGATTATCAATCGTTTTATACCATTGTTCAAAACCTTGAACAGTTAAAAGCTGAATAAACTTATAAACGTTAGCAACATGTTTAGTAAATTTATTCAACGTCCGGTATTGGCCATTTCGCTATCATTGGCCATTGTGTTTTTGGGTATACTTGCCATAAAAACTCGTCCCATTTCTCAGTTTCCTGATATTGCTCCACCACGGGTAAATATTTTCATCGCCTATCCGGGTTCAAGCGCACAAATTTTAGTTGAGTCAACATTAATTCCTTTAGAGCGTGCCATAAACGGCGTGCAGGGAATGTTGTATTTAACTTCTGATGCAACAAGTGCCGGTGAGGCAACTATTCAAATTGTGTTTGAACCCGGCACCGACCCAAATGCAGCGGTGGTAAATGTTAAAACCAGGGTTGATGCCATCATGAATAATTTGCCTCCATTGGTACAACGAGAAGGTATAATTATTACCCCGATTCAACCCAGCATGTTGATGTATGTTAACCTTTACAGCACTAATAAAAATGCCGACGAAAAGTTTTTGTACAACTACGCTAATGTGCACATCATTCCTGAATTGCAGCGCATAAAAGGCATGGGACGAGCACAGATATTAGGCAGTAGAACCTATGCCATGAGGGTTTGGTTAAAGCCTGATCGCATGCGAGCTTATAATATTTCAACTGAAGAGGTGATGCATGCCATGGAAGAACAAAGTATTATCGGACGACCGGGCAGGTTAGGCCAGGCATCAGGTAAAACAGCACAATCATTAGAGTTTACTTTATCATATAAAGGTAGGTTTAATAAGCCTGAGGAATATGAAAATATTATTGTTCGTGCCAATGCGAATGGTGAAAGTTTAAAGTTAAAAGATGTGGCAGAGGTAGAATTAGGAAGCGAATTTTTTGATATTTATTCTAATAAAGATGGTTATGCATCGGCATCAATTGTTTTAAAACAAAACTTTGGTACCAATGCTAGCGATGTAATTGCGAGGGCCAAGGCAAAGCTTGAAGAGTTGCGGCCCGATTTTCCGCCCGGCATGGAGTATGAAATTAACTATGATGTTTCCAAATTTGTAAATGCCTCCATTGATAAAGTGTTGCATACTTTATTAGAAGCATTCGTATTGGTGGCGTTGGTTGTGTTTTTATTTTTAGGTGATTGGCGTTCAACCTTAATTCCAATTATTGCCGTACCTGTATCATTGGTGGGTGCTTTTGTATTTATGCAAATGCTCGGACTTACCATTAACCTTATTACTTTATTTGCGTTGGTATTGGCGATTGGAATAGTAGTGGATGATGCCATTGTTGTGGTGGAGGCTGTGCATGCAAAAATGGAAGAAGAACATTTAACACCATACATGGCAGTTAAAAAGGTGCTGCATGAAATTAGTGGTGCCGTAATTGCCATTACTTTAATTATGACAGCGGTGTTTGTACCTATTGCTTTTATGACCGGACCGGTAGGTGTTTTTTATCGGCAGTTTTCTATTACCATGGCTAGTGCCATTGTATTATCAGGTGTGGTAGCACTAACTTTAACTCCGGTTTTATGTGCCATGATATTAAAAAATAACCATGGAAAACCCAAGAAAAAAACACCCGTTACTTTGTTCCTAAATTGGTTTAATAAAAAGTTTGATGGACTTACGGGAAGTTATACCAGGTTGTTAGAGAAAATTGTTAATCGTAGGTTTATAACTGTTGTGCTTTTGGCATCTTTTGCCTTTGGTATTTTTGGCGTGAATCAATTTTTACCATCAGGTTTTATTCCCAACGAAGATCAAGGACAAATTTATGCTATCATACAAACCCCACCGGGAAGCACTTTAGAGCGTACCAATGATGTGTCGCGAGAATTACAAAAAGTGGCCGAAGAAATTGAAGATATACATTCGGTTACCTCATTGGCGGGTTATGAAATTTTAACTGAAGGCAGGGGATCGAATGCCGGCACATGTTTAATAAATTTAAAAGACTGGCACGACAGGGAACATAGTGTGAAAGAAATTATTGAAGCGTTGGAAGAGAAAACAAAAAACATAGGCGCAGTTGTTGAGTTTTTTGAACCACCTGCGGTGCCAGGTTATGGATCGTCAGATGGATTTTCACTCCGTTTGTTAAACAAGGAATCAACCATAGATTATCAAGAATTTGACAGGGTGAATGCTGCCTTTATGGAAGCTTTAAAACAGCGCAAAGAATTATCCGGTTTGTTTACCTTTTATGCAGCAAATTATCCGCAATATGAAATTGTTATTGATAATGAAAAGGCCATGCAGAAAGGTGTTTCTATTGGAGCTGCGATGGAAAACTTAAACATATTGATTGGCAGTACGTACGAGCAAGGTTTTACACGCTTTAATACTTTTTATAAAGTATATACCCAATCGGCACCACAGTATAGGCGCTTACCTTCTGATATTTTGAATTTGTATGTGAAAAATAATCGTGACGAAATGGTGCCTTATTCATCATTTATTACATTAAGAAAAACGCAAGGCCCTAATGAAATTACACGTTATAATTTATATACTTCATCATCCATAAGAGGAGTTCCTACGAAAGGTTATACTACAGGAGATGCAATTGAAGCCATTAAGGAAGTGGCAGCACAAAACTTACCCAATGGCTATGATATTGCCTGGGAAGGTTTATCGTATGATGAAGCGAACAGAGGTAATGAAGCTGTATATATTTTTATCATTGTATTGGTATTTGTTTATTTGGTATTGGCTTCACAATATGAAAGTTTTATCATTCCGTTGACCGTGGTTTTTTCTTTACCGGCCGGGGTATTTGGTTCGTTTTTACTTTTAAAGTTATTAGGCTTATCAAATGATATTTATGCGCAAATTGGTTTAATTATGCTGGTAGGATTATTGGGTAAAAATGCAGTATTAATTGTTGAGTTTGCGGTGCAAAAGCATAATGAAGGCGCAACAGTATTGGCCGCAGCCATTGAAGGTGCTAAAGTACGTTTCCGACCTATTTTAATGACTTCTTTTGCATTTATCGCAGGATTGGTTCCATTGGTTAGGGCAACCGGGGCAGGAGCCATTGGTAATAAAACCATTGGTTCATCAGCCATGGGAGGTATGTTGTTAGGAACAGTTTTCGGCGTAATTATCGTACCGGGTTTGTATTACATTTTTGGAACAATGGCTGAAGGAAGAAAGTTAATTCAAAACGAAGATCATAATCCGCTAACCGAAGATTTTATAGATGAACAAAGAAAGGCCGGGCTGGTAAAAAAAATGATGAAGTTGAATGTGTTGCTTAAAAAGAATAGGAGACCAAAACATGAAAAGTAAAATATTTAGTTGTGTGCTTGTGCTAATTGCCGCTGTGTTTATGATAATGGTTGGATGTAAAACGCCCATCAACAAACATCCTAATATACAATCGGAAATTCCTTCAATATATACAGCTAACTCAACCGATTCGAGCAATAACGTAGCATTATTAAACTGGCGTTCATATTTCAATGATTCATTATTATGTGCATTAATTGATACGGCTTTAAATAATAACCGAGAGCTTAAAATAATGATGCAAGAAATAGAAATAAATAAAAATGAAACAAGGGCCAGAAAAGGGGAGTATCTTCCATTTTTGCAAGGTGGCGCAGGCGCGGGTATGGATAAAGTTGGTAAATACACCCGTTTTGGTGTGTTAGAAGAAAATTTAGAGGTTGAACCCGGACAAAAGTTTAAAACCCCGCTACAGGATTACGGATTCGGGGTAAATGCTTCATGGGAGATAGATGTTTGGAAAAGGTTACATCGTGCAAAGAAAGCTGCGGTTGTTAGGTATTTGGCAGGAATTGAAGGAAGACGTTTTATGATTACTAGGTTGATTGCTGAAATAGCAGACAGTTATTATGAATTAATGGCACTAGATAATTTGCTGCAAATAATTGAGAGGAATATCGAAATTCAATCTTCAGCATTAAAGGTGGTACAACAACAAAAAGAATCGGCCAAAGTAACACAACTTGCAGTAAATCGTTTTGAGGCTCAATTATTAAACACACAAAACCTACTATTTGAGATTAAGCAACGTCGCACCGAGTTAGAAAACAGGTTATATTTTTTAACGGGAAGATTTCCTTCTGTTATTCCTAGAGCTTCGCAACAATTTTTTGAAGTGAAGGTTGACGCTGTATTGGGTGGAATACCAGCCCAACTTTTACAAAATAGGGCTGATATCAAACAAATGGAATTGGCCATGCAAGCTGCAAAATTAGATGTACAGGTTGCTCGTGCCAATTTTTATCCTCGTGTTGGTATTCGCGCCGGACTAGGTTTTCAGGCATTAAATACAACTTATTTATTAAATCCAACATCGGTATTTTATAACCTTGCCGGCGACCTAATGGCTCCATTGATTAACAGGAATGCCATTAAGGCTGCCTATAATACTGCTAATGCTCGTCAACTTCAATCAATCTATAACTATGAGCAAACTGTGTTGAATGCCTACGTTGATGTTTTAAATCAATTAAACAAATTGGATAATTACACTAAAAGTTTTATGACAAAAAATAAGGAGGTTGAATTGTTGATGCAATCAGTAACCATTGCCGGAAATTTATTTAATTCGGCACGTGCCGATTATGCAGAAGTATTGTTAACACAACGTGAAGCCTTGGAATCAAAAATGGATTTAATTGAGATAAAAACAAATCAGTTACATGCCAAGGTTAATGTGTACAGGGCTTTAGGAGGTGGATGGAATTAAATAAATAATGCTGCTTTCCGTTAACAGTGGTCGAAGAATTTTTTCTTCAGACCACTGTTTTTGTTTGAATATGCCGATGCAAAAGTGCTTTCAAAATAAGTATTTACGATTAATTTAAATTGCTTTATCAAGGTTTGTGATTGTTATGGTAAATTATGGATAAATTGGTTTGGGATTATAAAACCATACTGCTAACATTGCCGTTATAAGCATAGGTTAAATCACAATTGTATGTCGCAACAAAAACCACTGATTTTAGTGAGCAATGATGACGGGATTACGGCGCCCGGAATTAGAAATTTAATTGAAGCCGTTCGTTCATTAGGAGAAGTTGTAGTGGTAGCTCCTGATAGTCCGCAAAGTGGCATGGGCCATGCTGTAACCATCAGCAAACCTTTACGTTTAAACAAAACAGATATTTATGGTGATATTCTGGCTTACCAATGCAGTGGAACTCCTGCTGATTGTGTAAAGTTGGCCGTAGATAAGGTTTTACATCGTAAGCCTGATTTAATGGTATCGGGCATTAATCATGGCAGTAATTCGAGTATTAACGTATTATACAGCGGAACCATGAGTGCAGCCATGGAAGCAGCCATTGAAGGCATCCCGGCTGTTGGTTTTAGTTTATGTGATTATGCGTACGATGCCGACTTTTCCCTATCAGCTCAAGTTGCGCGAAAAATTGCACAAAATATTCTTGACCGTGGTTTACCTGCTTCTACCTTATTAAATGTGAATATACCAAAGTTAGTCGCTCATGAATTCAAGGGTATTAAAGTATGCAGGCAAGCTGTTGCCAAATGGAAGGAAGATTTTGACGAACGCGTTGACCCTAATGGAAGAAAATATTATTGGTTAACCGGACAGTTTGTGAATAATGATAAAGGTGATGATACTGATGAATGGGCTTTGGCTAATGGTTATGCCAGTGTTGTTCCTGTTCATTTTGATTTAACAGCACATCATGCCATGCCGGTACTAAACAGTTGGGATTATTCGTTAAGCTAATTACTAATGACTTTAAAAGATAAATTAATAATAGGAATTTTAGCCGGATTAATTGGTCCGGTGCTCGGTGTAATTGGCTTTTATATAGTAAATTTCAGTCATTCTCCATTTTTAGATTTCTTTAAAATGGCTGCTGAAAAAAACCTGCTATCACCATTATTGAGTTTATGTGCGATCCTCAACCTTGGTGTGTTTTTTTTATTCATCCGCGCCAACAAATTATACTGTGCACGCGGTGTAATTTTATCTACGTTTATTTATGGTGTGGTTATTATTAGTTTGAAATTCGTGTTTTAATAATCCTTACCATTGTTCGTTAAATATTACACCATAATGTTCTAATTCTTTTAATACAGGAATGTAATACATTGGTGTTAGCGGAATTTGAACACCTGCATCTGTTATTTTTTGTTGTAAAATATTTTTTGCGGTAATAGCCATTGGTAAGCCAACAGTTTTAGCCATTGCTGTAAGCACCGCAGTTTCACCTTTCACCATCAACGAACTTTTTACTTCTTTTTGTTCGCCATTTAATTCATAACCTATAATATGATGCATTACAATCATATCCAATTCACCTTGTTTTAATTGCCATTTTTGTTGAAGCAAATGCAGCAAAATAGCCGCAGGCGAACCGCTGTTTAAGGTAATCTTTTCATCGCTGAATAAACCGAGCCATGATAGTTTTTGCATGATGATATCATCAACACGAATACCTAAAAAATCAGCTACCCGTTGGTTAAGAGGAAATTGTTTATTTCCGGGAGTAAATGCACTTACCCATGAAGCATACGTAAATTCATTGGTATTATTAATTACAAAGGTATCATCTGTTAATCCTAATAAATACAAGGCATTCCAAGCAGCACCATAGCCTGGTTTTCTTAAAGTACCACGTAATACAGTATGAGCTTTTGTGAGTCCGTAAGGTTTGATATAACCTAAAGAGTCGCGGTTGGCATAACTTTCATACATACCAAATTCCCCCATATCAATGGTTTCGGTTTCTGTAAATATTCGTGAAGGTGGGATAAAAGTTAATTCATGTTGATGCAAATATTTCGCTGTTGCTTGTCCGGCCAGTACTACATTTTTAGGATTCCAAGTAAATTTATAATTCCAAGGGTTATCATCAAATTCAGGAGCAACCAATCCGCCACAATATGATTTGAATGACGTAACTGTACCACCTTTTTCTTCAATTTCATGAATGATTTTCATGGCCGACAGGTGATCAATTCCGGGATCTAGTCCACATTCATTTAGCAACAATACACCGGCTTCAACAGCATCATCATGTAGCAACTTCATTTCATCACTTACATAACTTGCCGTAATTAAATGTTTGCCATACATCACACAAATTTTTGCAATTAAAGGATGAATGGTTGGTGGCATCAATGAAATAACCAAATCATGCGCCTCAACTGCAATTTTCACAGCATCGGTGTCACTAGCGTCTAATTGAATGGCTTGTGCTTTAGGGTGTTCACCCACTTTTTTGGCAGCTTGCGCAAGTGCAGCATCCGCAACGGTTATTTCCCATTGTTCGCTATCAGCTTGTTCAAGTAAATAATGTATAAGGTATGTTGATGAAAGTCCAGCCCCGAAAACCAAAATCTTTTTCATGTGTGTGTTGTTTTATCCATCGCGAAACTATACTTTTACTTTCAACTTTTTATTGAGAGAAATCAGATGAAGGAAATAAAAAGAGAATCATTGTTGCATGAGTATGCTTCAATTGACGAACTTAGCTCGGCAGACAGGGAGTTGTTACAATTAGCTAAAGAAGCTGTTGAAACCTCTTATGCACCATATTCAAAATTCCATGTGGGATGTGCCTTACGTTTACAAAATGGCGTTGTTATTAAAGGCAGTAATCAAGAAAATATTGCCTATCCCAGTGGCTTATGTGCCGAAAGGGTAGCCATATTTAGTGCCGGTGCCACTTATCCCAACCAGCCGGTTACCACCATGGCCATTACAGTTAAGGCAGAAGAGTATGAAGTGAAAGAACCTATCATGAGTTGTGGCGCTTGCCTGCAAAGCATGAGCGAATATGAAATCAAATTTAAACAGCCCATACGTGTTATCCTTCAAGGTGAAACCGGTGTTATTTACGTGGCCAATGGATTACGAACCTTTATGCCTTATATGTTTTGGGTTGATGAATTAAAAAGGAAATAATGATACAAACCTTATCAGGTAATGTGGTTGATGTGTTTAATAAAACCATCACCCCGGCCTCTATCACTATTGAAGATGGCATACTTACGAACATCACACCTAACAATCATTCTTATACCGAATATATTATACCGGGATTTATTGATGCACATGTGCATATTGAAAGTTCGTTAATGGTGCCCTCCGTTTTTGCAAGTGTAGCCGTAAAACATGGCACCGTAGCTACTGTAAGTGATCCACATGAAATTGCCAATGTTTTAGGAGTACCCGGAGTCAATTTTATGATTGAGGATGGTAAACGTGTCCCGTTTCATTTCTTTTTTGGAGCACCCAGTTGTGTGCCTGCCACCATTTTTGAAACCGCAGGAGCCGCCATTCATGCAGCGGAAGTGAGGCAATTATTAGAGAAAGATGAAATTGTATACCTAGCCGAAATGATGAATTATCCCGGAGTAATTGCTAAGGATGAAGAGGTGATGCGAAAAATAGCCGCCGCTCAATTTTTTGGTAAACCGGTGGATGGACATGCGCCGGGATTAAGAGGTGATCAAATGAAGGCATATTTTGATGCAGGCATAACTACCGACCACGAATGTTTTACATTAGAAGAAGCCCTTGAAAAATTGGAGCATGGTGTTAAAGTTATTATCAGAGAGGGTAGTGCTGCCAGAAATTTTGATGCATTAATTCCAGCCATTAAAAATTTTTCTGCTCAACTGATGTTTTGCAGCGACGACAAACACCCTGATTCATTTGAGCATGGCCATATTAATACCTTATGTAAACGTGCCGTAGCCTTAGGATATAATATTTTTGATGTGTTGCAAGTGGCTTGTGTTAATCCGGTTACACATTATAAACTTCCTGTTGGATTGTTGCGCGTTGGAGATGCAGCCGATTTAATTGTTGTTGATAATTTACGTGAGTTTAACGTAAAACAAACCTTCGTAAAAGGAGAGAGGGTTTATCACCATGGTGTGGTCAGCTTTGTAACAGATGCTTCTTCAACGCCAAATCAATTTCATGTTCAACCTATTCAAGCGTCAGCCCTTGCATATCAGCCTAAACATGCCGAGCAAGTGATCGTATGTAACGACGGGCAATTGATAACCAATAGAATTGAATTACCTGAATCAGCATTAACCCCTTCGGCAGGAATTCATAAGTTAGTGGTGATTAACCGATACAAGCAGAGTACCGCTGCATGTGCTTATATCAAAGGGTTTGGTTTAACAACAGGAGCAATTGCTTCGAGTGTAGCACACGATAGCCACAATATTATTGCAGTAGGTTGTGATGATGTTATGCTTTCCAAAGCGATTAATCAAGTGATAAACCATCAAGGCGGATTAAGTGCGGTTGATGAACAAACAGCATTAGTTTTGCCTTTGCCTGTAGCAGGTTTGATGAGCAATGCAAGTGCCGATGAGGTTACTGAAGCTTATAAAAAATTAGATGCTTTTGCCAAAATTACTTTATGTTCTCGGTTACAAGCTCCGTTTATGAGTTTAAGTTTTATGGCCTTATTGGTAATACCCGAATTAAAGTTAAGTGATAAAGGTTTATTTGATAGTGTTCGATTTGCATTTGTAAACTAAGCATAATTAACCCATTAATTCCTTAGCGGCTTCCATTACTTTTTCCGATGGATTTTCTCCATGCAACATTCTTGCAATTTCAGCAACTCGTTCTTGTTCATTTAATAAACTGATACCTGTTTGAGTTGAATTTCCTTGCTTTTGTTTGAAGATAAATATATGACTGTCGGCTTTACCTGCTATTTGAGGTAAATGTGTGATGGCAATTACTTGGTGTTTGGCTGCATGAGCTTTTAACACTTTACTTACTTTTTGTGCAGCTTCCCCGCTAATACCGGTATCAATTTCATCAAACACAATGGTTGGTAATGCCATTTTATCACTGATAATAGATTTAATACATAACATCAACCGACTTAATTCACCGCCACTGGCTACCTTATTCACGGGTTGAAATTGTCCGCCTTTATTCGCAGAAAATAATAATTCAAGCGCATCAATTCCATTTGGTGTAAATTTATTTTCTTTACTTTCAGTGTGCTTAATTTGGATTTGAGCATCCGGCATTTGCACCTGCACTAATAAAGCATTTACTTGTTTTTCAATTTGTGGTATCGCCTTTTTTCTTGCATGGCTTAACTTTTCTGCCAGTTGTTGTAACTGTTTTATTTGTTCATGCAACAAGGTTTGGGTATCATTTATTTGATCACCTAAGCTTGAAATGGCTGAAAGTTTGGTGCTGATATCTTCAGCAAAGGCGATTAATTCTACATTATTTAATACCCGATGTTTCTTTTGCAAGTTGAATAATGCTTGCAAACGTGATTCAATTTTAGCTAAGTTTTCTGGATCGGCCTGGGTATCTTCTGCTATTTGTTCTAACTCACCGGCAACATCTTTTAATTCAATGGTGCATGATTGAATGCGTTCAATAATTTGTTGCAGTGGGCTGTAATGTTTAGCAGCAGTTGCCAATTCAGATTTCAATTGATTTAAGCCATCTATTACACTTTGTTCATCACCACTGAGCAAACGTGCAGCCGAAGCCGATTGTTGTTGGATGACTTCAGCATTACTTAGTAATTCAAGTTGTTTTTCCAATTGCTCTTGTTCATCAGGCAATGGATTTATTTCATTAATTTCATGTAGAATAAACTTAAAATAATCTTCATCAGCACGTGCCTGATTTTCTTGCTCAATTAAACCGGCTAATTTTTTCTCAGTTAATTTATAGGTTTTATACAGTTGCTCATAGGTGTTTAATACGTCATCATTACCTGCAATGGCATCAACCATTAAAAAAGGAAAATGCGTATCATTTAATTCTAAAGTTTGATGTTGCCCAACAATATCAACCAATTGCTCGCCTAGTTCTTTTAACTGATTTAAATTTACAGGAGTGTCATTAATAAATGCTCTTGTTTTACCTTGAGGAGTAATTTCTCTTCTGATAACGCAGGTATGATCGTAATCAAGTTCATGTGCCTCGAAAAAATCTTTTAGTTTATATGGTTTGATGTAAAAAGTACCTTCAACCACACATTTTTCTTCCTGATTTAATAGCACTTTCGTATCTGCACGTTCGCCAAGAATTAAACCTAAGGCTCCCATAACAATACTTTTTCCTGCTCCGGTTTCTCCGGTAATAATGTTTAATTGCTCACTAAACGGAATATCAACCGATTTAATGATAGCATAATTTTGAATATGTAATTGCTTCAACATATAATGCGGTAAAAATAGTCAACAAATACTATAACATACATCAATATTTTCAACATCTTTACACTTCATAATTACAAGGATTGATTATGATATTTTTACGACCTAATAGCGAAGGAATAAAGAAAAAAAATGGCAATGGCTAAAGAGTTAAAAAATGGTATTCAATGTATTAAAGCTACATCACGAGATGAATGGCGTAATTGGTTACTTAACTATCATGCTAAAGAACAATCGGTGTGGTTAATTATTTATAAAAAAGAAAGTGTTCAACCTACAGTATATTATCCCGAAGCAGTTGAAGAAGCCTTATGTTTTGGGTGGATTGACAGTAAACCGAATAAAAGAGATGAACTTAGTTATTATCAGTTTTTCTCAAAACGCAATCCAAAAAGTTTGTGGAGTAAAGTAAATAAAGATAAAGTAGAACGACTAATGGCAGCAGGTTTAATGCATGAATCAGGATTAATGATGGTGGAACTGGCTAAACAAACAGGGACATGGGATGCCTTAAATGATGTGGATGCGCTAAAAGAACCTGAGGATTTTCTGATGCTTTTAAATGTAAATGCTAAGGCTCAACAGTATTGGAATGCTTTCCCGCCCTTTGCCAGAAGAGGCATTTTAGAATGGATATTACAAGCCAAAACTGAGGCAACACGACAAAAAAGAATATTGGAAACCATTAAGTTAGCCGAAACTAACATCCGTGCAAATCAGTACACACCAAAAGCATCGTTTAAGGATAAAAAGTAATTCATATATTTACCGACTATGCAATTCGTGTATCCGGGATTTTTGTGGGCACTTACAGCAGTAAGTATTCCTGTTATTATTCACCTGTTTCATTTCAGGCGATATAAGAAAGTTTTGTTTTCTGATATCCGCTTATTGGCTCAATTGCAAGAACAAAACAAAGCGAGCCAAAAGCTGAAAGATTGGTTGATTTTATTGATGCGAATTTTAGCGATTAGTGCATTGGTATTGGCTTTTGCCAAACCATTTTTTCCGGCAGCCATAGTTAATACGCAAGGAGGTAATCATGCAGTAGCAATATTTGTCGACAATAGCTATAGCATGAATGCGAATGGAAGTTCGGGACCTGTGCTTGAAATGGCTAAAGAAAAGGCTAGGGCAGTAGTGAATGGTTATCCTGATGCGGCAAATTTTATTATTTTAACCAATGCATTATCGGGTGCCGAACAACGGGTACTATCTAAGAAAGATGCTTTAGAAAGTATTAGTAAAGTTGAACCTTCCGCTTATTCAGCGTCATTAAATCAAATATATAAAAGATCGCGCAGTGCCTTACAAACGGAAAACCCCGAGCGTAAAAATTTATACCTGATTTCAGACTTTCAACAAAAACCGTTTTCCGGTGGTGTAAAAGATGCTGATAGCAGTATTGTAGTTAACGCTTTGCCGGTGAAGCATGAACAGGTAAACAATATTAGTGTAGATAGCATCTACTTTAACGACCCGCATTTTACTTTAAATAAACCTATTAGCGGCGTTATTAAACTTACAAATCATGGAAAAAATGCTGTAGAAGCTTTAGCTGTTAAAATATATATTAATGAAGTTCAAAAAGTGTTGGTGAATGTGAATATTGGTGGAGGTGAACAAGTGAACGCACCATTTACCTTAACTCTAAATCAACCCGGTATACAAAAGGGGAAGGTTGAAATAACCGACTACCCAATTATTTTCGATGATGTATTATATTTTTCTATTCAGCCCGATGCCAAACAATCGGTTTTGTTAATTAGTAATACACTTCAATCTAATATCAAAGCTGTGTATGCCGACGATGCCTCTTATCAATTAATATGGCAGCAATATGGTAACATTAATTACACCAACCTTGCCGATTATAATTTTATTATTTTAAATGAACCCACCCAAATGAGTAGTGGGCTACAAAATGAACTTACAAAATATATTGAACAAGGCGGAACTTTGTTATATATACCCAACGCCGAGCAGCCTTTGGTTGGAAATCCTTGGTTAAGTTCATTACAGTTTCCAATGTATGGAAACTTAACTAAGCAATCGTTACAAATTGAACAGGTGCAAACCCGACTGCCGGTTTTACAGCGGGTATATGAAAAAATTCAGGTTAATACTGCGTGGCCTAAGGTGTTTAGTTATATGCCTTTAACCAAGTCGGGTTTAACTAAAGGTACATCAGTTGCTTCTTTAAATAATGGTGAAGATTTTTTATGGCAAGCCAACTTAGGTAAGGGCGTTTGTTATCAATTGGCTGTGCCTTTAGCTCAAAGTTCAAGCAACTTTACCGAACACAGTTTGTTTGTTGCATTCATGTTAAATGCTGCTTTGGGAAGTAAACGCAATTTGCCAACTTATCAAATTATTGGTCAATCCTCACCTGTTGAAATTAAACCATCATTAGTAAATGGAGAAAAATTAATAGAACTCAAATCAACCAAGCAACAATTGGTTAATGAATTAACCTTTAGAAAAGGTCAGCCCTTTATTGAAACTGAAGGTCTTGCGTTTGCAGGATGGTACACTGCATCAGGTAAAGAAAAGAAACAAATAATAGCTGAAATTGCCATGAATGAATCTAGGTTAGAAAGTGAAATGAAGTTTTTGGATGAAGAATCATTTAAACAATTAAGCAGGTTACCTCAGCTAAATTGGGACGAATCTGATGCTAAAATCATACAGGCCGGAATATCGGGAGCCATAAACGGAACTCAACTATGGCGCTATTTTATACTTGCTGCTTGTTTATTTTTGTTAGTTGAGATTTTATTAATTAGGTTATTAAAATAAAATGATGTCGCAACTTTATACCATTTCTTCCGGAGAATTTTCGGCAACCATTTCAAGTTTAGGTGCCGAATTAAAAAGTGTACAGCACAATAGTGGAACTGAGTTTATGTGGCAGGCTGATCCGGATATTTGGCCGAGAACAGCACCGGTTTTGTTTCCTATAGTAGGGCGCTTAAAAGGTGATCAATTAAGGTATGAACAAAATACATATCCTTTAACTCAGCATGGTTTTGCGAGGGATAAACATTTTACTTGTATATCACATTCCGATGATAGTATTGCGCTTCAACTGTCATTTAATACCGATACCGTTCAACATTATCCTTTCCATTTTAAATTAATTTTGACATACAGGTGGGAGCATGAACAGTTAATTTGTGGGTACGAAGTAATAAATGCAGATGCCAAAACCATTTGGTTTTCCATTGGTGCACATCCCGGATTTTTATTGCCTGTTGCTGATTTAAGTCAATTTACCCTTGAGTTTAATAAAACTGAAACCGCTGCACGTTACTTATTACAGGAGGGTTTGTTTACCGGTGAGAAGGAGGAATTGTTACATCATCAAAACATCCTTCCATTGCATGCATCATTGTTTGATAAAGATGCTATTGTGTTTAAAACACTAGCCTCAACACAAGTTACTTTAAAACATACAGTTGCAACCTATTCAGTAAAAATGGATTTTGATGGCTTTCCTCAGTTTGCCGTGTGGACCAAAAAAGGTTCGCAACGGTTTGTTTGTTTAGAGCCTTGGTTTGGTTATGCAGATGATGTTAATGGGCATACCGACTTATCACAAAAGCCCGGAATATTAAGCCTTGGGCCAAAAGAAACTTTTAAGGCGCATTACAAACTGAGCTTTACGCCTTAAGCCGGAACAGGATAAAGCACTTTACCACTTACAATTAAATCCTCGTCAATGCGCTCAAGTGTAAATTGGGTAATTTCATTAACCAGCATCGGGTCGTAAGTTGTTTTTACTTTTATATAATTTTCAGTAAAACCGTACATAACATTACCATCGTTTTCGGCCTCCCACAACACTGAAAAAGTTTTGCCTAATTCATTTTCGTAAAAATATCTTTTCTTTTTATCACTTAGGATATGTAACATTTTTGAACGATCAGCACGGATATGTTTATATACTTTACCCGGAAGTTTATAAGCCGTTGTATTAATCCTTTCGCTGTAAGTAAACACATGGAGGTAGGAAATGTCTAATTCATTCAGGTATTGATAAGTTTCTAGGAAGAGTTCATCGGTTTCTCCGGGATAACCAACAATAACATCAACCCCTATACAACAATCAGGCATTAACGACTTAATTAGCTTAACGCGTTCGGTATATAATTCAGTGAGGTATTTACGACGCATACTTTTTAATAAAGTATCACTACCTGATTGTAATGGAATATGAAAGTGAGGAACAATTTTTTTAGATTGGGCTGCAAACGATATAATTTCGTCTGACAATAAATTGGGTTCAATGGAAGAAATACGCAAACGTTCAAGTCCTTCAACCTGCTCAAGTGCTTGTAATAAGCCATAAAAGCTCTCACCGGTATTCGCTCCAAAATCGCCTGTATTTACTCCTGTTAAAACAATTTCTTTAGTTCCATTCGCCACAATTTCTTTTGCTTGTTTTACTACATTGGCAATGGTATCACTTCGGCTGCTTCCGCGCGCCAAAGGAATGGTACAAAACGAACAGAAATAATCGCATCCATCCTGCACCTTTAAAAAGGTACGTGTTCTATCGCCGATAGAATAAGAGCTGTGGTATGCTATAACTTCCTTAATCTTACTGTTTTCAATTTGAGCTTTTTGTTTTTTATCCGTCACCTCTAAATAAGCAGGCAGGTTAAACTTTTCTGCAGCACCTAAAACCAAATCAACACCTGGAATATTAGCAATTTCTTGTGGTTTTAACTGGGCATAACATCCAATAATGGTAACAAATGCCCGGGGGTTATGACGTAAAGCCTCTTTTACAATTTTGCTGCATTTTTTATCGGCATTATCGGTTACAGAGCAGGTATTAATAACATACACATCAGCTCCTTGCTCAAAAGCAACTTTTTCAAAGCCTGATTCGCCAAGTTGCCTGCCAATGGTTGAAGTTTCGGAAAAATTTAACTTACAACCGAGGGTATAAAATGCGACTGTTTTTGTCATTTCGGCACAAATATACTATTTCATTACTTTACTAACATCGTTCAAATTAGTTTATACCATTATTCCTATGGTTGATGCACAGCCAACATAAACTTCTGGATATGTTCAGTTAAATTTTCCCACTCACTAAAAGGTACCTTCATACATACCTTGGTTAAGGAAGCATGATTAAGAGATGATGATAATTGATGTAATGGGATAAAGCCGGGTTTGTCTAAATCATTTTCATAAATATCATCCCCAACCAACAGCAATAAGGGTAAAGTTTGTGGTTGGGCAGCCAAGGCCGCTGCTTTATCCGGTGTTACAAAATATTGCAATGAAATATAATGTCCCCACCAAAACATTAATCTTAATTTTCCTGTCAAGGAATCAGCTTTTAATTGAGGTATGTCTAAAACAACATAGGGCATATCTAAATAATTTTCCCCGCGTGTAACTTTATGATTACCCGATACATGAGGATAATAAGTTTGCATCAAATCCATACCTAAGGCATCAAACCAAGCTTGAACATGGCGTATTAAATTTTGTTTCATTTGCATATAAACCGGTTCAGAAATAAAATCCAGTTCATGTTTTGTCAGATTAAATGTTGATTTTTGCATCCGTTTACAAATTAAGTGTATTTGAAAAAGTTACACCTACTAATCGTTCAACAATTCGTAAGGGCTTTTGTTCCAACCTTTTTGGTGGTAACATTTATCCTGCTTATGCAATTTGTTTGGCTGTATATTGACGACCTTGCAGGCAAAGGGTTAAGCTTTTGGGTGATAGCCCAACTGATGTTTTATTTTTCAGCCAGTATTGTGCCTATGGCCTTGCCTTTATCCATATTATTGGCAAGTATAATGACGTTCGGTAATCTTGGTGAATCATACGAATTGGTTGCCGCCAAAGCAGCCGGGGTTTCTATTTTCAGAATGTTACAGCCGCTGTTTATTGTGATGTTAATTTTAGGCGTTTTTGGATTTTTTACCTCTAATGTATTAATTCCCAAAGCCAATTTAAAGAAAGGTTCTTTGTTGTATGATATCAAAAATCAAAAACCATCTATACTTATTCAGGATGGTGTTTTTTATAATGGTATTGAAGGCATCAGCTTACGAGTTGGTAAACGAAACAAAGAAACCGATGAACTTACCGACATTACTATTTACGACCAAAGAAGTGGAGGAAGCAGGCCGATAATTATTACTGCTGAAAGTGGTAACATGGAAATGAGTGAAGATAAAAGGTATTTGTTTTTCACCTTGTTTAACGGAGCCAGGTATGAAGAAATGGATAAACAATCCAATTATGATAGAAACTTTCCTCATACCACCTTTACCTTTAAAGAAGAAAAAATAGTATTTGACTTGCAAGCTTTTAAGTTTAACCGAACCGACGAAAACTTGTTTAAAAACCACCATCAAATGCTTAATGTGTTGCAACTTAATAGTGGCTACGATTCGTTAACGGTACTCATGTATCAAAAAGCACAAATGTTAAGGCAAAACATTGCCATTTATGTGCGTAGGCCGGATACCATTTGGAAAAAAACAACTCCGTTTGTTGAGGCTGGAACCACAGATTCTATTATTAGTCATATCAATAAATTTACCCGTGCAAATGCCGTAAGCGCTGCATTAAATAATGCTCGATCAGGTAAGGGTTATGTTGATTATGCATTAACTGATATTAATGACACCAGAAAAACCCGTGTGCGTTTTGATATTGAATGGCATAGAAAGTTTACTTTATCAGTTGCTTGTTTGGTGATGTTTTTTATTGGAGCACCATTTGGAGCCATTATTCGTAAAGGTGGGTTTGGAATGCCCGTGGTGATTTCCGTTTTGTTTTATATTATTTTCCATATCATTAGCATTGTGGGTGAAAAGATGGTAAAAACCGAAGCAGCAACCGCATTATCAGGAATGTGGTTGGCAATTATGGTATTAACCCCCGTTGGTTTGATACTCATTTATTTAGCTGCAAATGATAGTGGTTTGTTTGATAAAGCAGTATGGGTTTCATTAGTTAAACGTATTTTCTTTATCAAGAAATGAATTTACGTATTTTACAAATCATGAATCGTGTGCCTTGGCCACTTAAAGATGGAGGCGCATTAGGTTATTATCAGTTTACAAAAGCGTATGCCGAGGCCGGTTGTGAGGTAACGGTTGCGGCCTTAAATACCGAAAAACATTTCGTTGCCGAAAATAATTTTCCATTCGAGCTAAAGTCAATAGCTAAATGGCATACGGCGTATTGCGACAATCGCGTTAAGCCGTTACAGGCAGCCGCAGCCTTAATGCAAAATAAGTCGTATAACATCAGTAGGTTTGATGTTCCAGAAATGCATACATTATTACAACACTTGTTACAAACCTCAACGTTTGATGTAATAATTTTTGAAAGTTTATTTACAGCACCTTATTTATCTACGGTTAGGCAATATACCAATGCACCATGTGTACTCAGACAGCATAATGTTGAATACCGCATTTGGTCAACCTTGGCCGATGTAACTACTCATGCCGCTAAACGTTGGTACCTTCATCAATTATCTAAACAATTAGAGCATTATGAAATAAGTATGCTTAATGAATTTGATGCAATAACCACGGTAACAACTTATGATGCAGCAGATTTTAAGCGAATGGGCTGTGCTAAGCCTATATTTCATGCGCCATTCGGATTGTTTGCCAATCAAATTCAACAAACTAAATATCAAGGGAATTCAACAACCATATTTCATTTAGGAAGTATGGAATGGCAACCAAATGTGCATGCCATGCAATGGTTTTTACAAGAGGTTTGGCCAACCGTACATCAGCAAAATCCTGAAATAACCTTTGCTTTGGGAGGAAGAGGAATGCCCGAATCGTTTTTACAAGCAGATATTCCCGGAGTAAAAGTGTATGCTGATGTTCCGGATGCAAATACCTTTATGAGCGATAAACAAATTATGGTTGTACCATTGTTTTCGGGAAGCGGTATTCGTGTTAAAATTTTAGAAGGAATGGCATTAGGAAAATGTGTGGTAACAACCACATTAGGTATTCAAGGTATTGAGGCTGAACATAAAAAACATGTATTGGTAGCGAATGATGCAAATCAGTTTATTGAAGCCATTCAATTATTAATGAATAATACCTTTGCACAACAAATTGGCGAACAAGCCAAACAATTGGTGAATGAACAATATCATATTAACAAAATTGTAGATTCGCTGTTACAATTTTATAAAGGATTAAGGAACAACTAATGGAAATAAAATTCAATACGATAGAAGAGGCGGTTGAAGATATTAAGGCCGGTAAAATGGTGATTGTGGTTGATGATGAAGACCGTGAAAATGAAGGTGATTTTCTTACGGCAGCTAAAAATGTAACACCTGAGGTGATTAATTTTATGGCAACCCATGGCAGAGGTTTAATTTGTGCACCGATAACCGAAGAGCGCAGCCGTGAGCTGGGTTTAAACCTTATGGTTCGCGATAATAATGCCGTACATGAAACAGCTTTTACTGTTTCTGTTGACTTGCTTACACAAGGGTGTACAACCGGCATAAGTGCCCAAGACCGCGCGAAAACCGTTCAGGCACTAATTGACCCAAATACCAAGCCGGATGAATTAGGTAAACCCGGACATATTTTTCCATTAGTAGCTCAAAAGGATGGTGTATTGCGTAGAGCCGGACACACCGAAGCTGCCATTGATTTGGCAAGGCTAGCAGGTTTTGAACCGGCAGGCTGTATTGTTGAAATATTAAATGAAGATGGTAGTATGGCACGTTTACCAGATTTGGTAAAAGTAGCCGAACGCTTTCAATTGAAATTAATTACCATCAAAGATTTAATTGAATATCGCTTGCGTACCGAGTCACTCATCAGAAGAGTAATTGCGGTTGAAATGCCTACCCAACATGGGAGTTTCGAATTGGTGGCATATCAGCAAAAAGATAATGGTCAGGAACATCTTGTACTTAAAAAAGGCAGTTGGGAAATAGATGAACCTGTTTTGGTTCGAGTACATTCGTCATGCCTCACCGGTGATATTTTTCATAGCCTTCGTTGCGATTGTGGCGAACAATTAAATAAAGCTATGGAAATGATTGAAAAAGAAGGCAAAGGAGCCATCGTTTACATCAACCAAGAAGGCAGAGGTATTGGGTTAATGAATAAGTTAAAAGCCTATAAACTACAAGAACAAGGATTAGATACTGTTGATGCAAATGTTAAATTGGGTTTCAAACCTGATGAACGAGATTATGGCGTAGGTGCGCAAATGCTTCGTGATATTGGTATCACAAAAATGAGGTTGATGACAAATAATCCAACCAAACGAGCAGGATTGATAGGATATGGATTAGAAATTGTGGAAAATGTTCCTATTCGCTCGGTACCAAATGTACACAACGAAAAATACCTGAATACCAAACGCGAAAGAATGGGCCATGATTAAGTAAGGTTGAATTACTTTATCTTTTTAACTTAAATTGCGCTCAATAAATATTCATGAAAACATACTTTCGTTTATTAGCATTTGCGAAACCATACTCGAGTTTTATACCTAAATATATTGTTGTTGCAATACTGGCTGTAATTTTTGGCTTGGTTAATTTTACTTTATTAATTCCGTTGTTAAATGTGATCTTTAACCAAACGCCACCCGAACTGGTTCAATCATTACCTGCGTTTTCTTTAAACCTCGATTTTGTTAAAGGTGCTTTTAATTATTATTTCAGCAAAATATTTATTGAATACGGGCGATCAGGTGCACTTCAATTTGTATGTATCATTATTGTAATTTCTGTATTCTTATCTAATTTATTTAAATATTGGTCGCAACGCATTCTTACTAAAATGCGCACCAACGTTATTCGCCGCATCCGTTCTGCTTTGTTTGATAAAATATTAAACCTGCATGTTGGTTATTTTCAAGACCAACGAAAAGGTGATTTAATGTCGAGCTTATCAAATGATGTTACCGAAATAGAAGTATCGGTGGTGAGTTCGGTACAGGTTATTTTTCGTGAACCATTAATGATTGCGGGTTACATTATTTTATTATTCACCATGAGTGTGAAGCTTACCTTGTTTACTATGTTGGTATTACCTGTATCAGGATTTATCATTTCTCGAATTTCAAAATCGTTGAAACGTCAAGCGGTAACCGGACAAGAGTTGTTGGGGAATATTTTAAGTATTATTGAAGAAACCATTTCAGGTGCCAGAATTATCAAAGCATTTAATGCGCAACATTACACACGAAACAAATTTGAAGATCAAAACGGCGCCTACCGAAACCTCATTAAATCAATGTGGAATAAGCGTGAGATGGCTTCTCCTGTGTCCGAATTTTTAGGGGTTACGGTTGTAGTGGGTGTGTTATTATATGGAGGTCAATTGGTATTGGAAAATAATTCTGACTTAAACGCTAGTGAATTTATCACTTACATCGTGTTGTTTTCTCAAGTATTGGTGCCGGCTAAAGCCATATCATCGGCTGTAACCAACATTCAACGTGGTATTGCAAGCGGTGAACGTATATTTAAAATATTGGAAACCGAAGTGCCGATTAAAGAAGTTCCTCAACCTATTCAACTAGATACATTAAAAGAAGCGATTTCTTTCAACGAAGTTTCATTTAGTTACGACCAAGAGCGCAAAGTATTAAACAAAGTAAGTCTAGTAATTCCGAAAGGTAAAATGATTGCATTGGTTGGACAAAGTGGTGCAGGTAAAACAACGATGGCCGACCTTTTACCTCGTTATTATGATGTTACTGAAGGCAGCATCACCATTGATGGGAATGATATTCGCCAACTGTCTCTTAATAGCCTTAACCAACTGATGGGTATTGTTACCCAAGAAAGCATTTTGTTTAATGATACCGTTTTTAACAACATTGCTTTTGGAACAAAAGGATTAACTGAACAGGCTGTTATCGAAGCTGCAAAAATTGCTAATGCCCATGAGTTTATTACTCAAATGGAAAATGGCTATCAAAGTAATATTGGTGATAGAGGAGGAAAGCTAAGCGGTGGTCAACGCCAACGATTAAGTATAGCCAGGGCTGTTTTAAAAAATCCCCCGATATTAATATTAGATGAAGCCACATCAGCATTAGATACAGAAAGTGAACGTTTGGTTCAAGAAGCTATCCAAAACCTGATGAAAAACCGCACAAGCATTGTAATTGCGCATCGTTTAAGCACCATTCAACATGCTGATTTAATTGTGGTGATGCAACAAGGTGAAATCATTGAAAGAGGCACGCATGCTGAATTAATTGCTGCCAATGGCGCCTATAAAAAATTAACCGACATGCAAACCTTTTTGTAAGCAATAACATTCATGATTAATCCATTTAAAACTAACGATAAAAAATATTTCAGTAAAATAGTTCAAATAACCGATACGGCTACCTTTGATGCAGGAACGGTTCATCCTGTTTATGCTACTTTTGCCTTGGGAAGAGATGCCGAATGGGCAAGTCGTTTGTTTGTTTTAGATATGAAAGAAGCAGATGAAGAAGGAATTGGAACCTATCTGCATATTAATCACGAAAGTCCGGCTTTAATTGCAGAAGAGGTTATATTTGAGGCCACATTATTAGCAGTGGAAGGAAATGCAGTGCATTGCGAAATTATTGCCAAATGCGATACACGTGTGATTGCCACAATCAAAACCGGACAAAAAATAGTTAAAAAAGAAAAGTTAACGCAATTGTTTGCTCGATTGCAGGAACTTAAATAAAAAGCATGATGAATATAAACTTAACAGGTAAACAAGCTATAGTATGCGGTGCTTCCAGAGGTATTGGAAATGCAACAGCTAAACTACTGGCTAAAGCCGGTGCTTCGGTAACATTAATTTCAAGGGATGCAAATTTACTTAGTCGTATCATCAGAGATTTAGATACTTCGGCCGGACAAACCCATGATTTTATCGCGGCCGATTTTAATAAGCCCGATGAATTGAGAGAAAGCTTGCAAAAGAAAATAAATGAACCTAAGGTGTATCATATTTTAGTAAACAATACCGGCGGACCACCCGCAGGAACGGCTATTGATGCTGAGTTACATGAATACACTGCTGCATTTACCAATCATTTGTTATGCAACCAAGTTTTGGTACAAGCTGTTACCGATGGTATGCGAGCAAGCGGATATGGCAGGATTATTAATGTAATATCAACTTCGGTAAAAGCACCTTTAAAAGGATTAGGTGTTTCTAATACCATAAGAGCTGCTGTGGCTAATTGGGCTAAAACACTAAGTTTTGAGTTGGCACCTTACGGCATCACAGTGAATAATGTATTGCCCGGTGCAACAGCCACAGATAGGTTGAAGCAAATAATCGAAGGTAAGGCACAAAAACAAAAAGCAACTATTGAAGAGGTTACGCATGAAATGACATCCGAAATTCCATTATCGCGATTTGCATCACCTGATGAAATAGCCTATGCTATTGCTTTTTTATCTAGCGAATATGCTGCTTACATCACCGGCATTAACCTTCCGGTTGATGGTGGTCGCACCCCTAACTTATAATAATAACAACCTAAAAATTGATCATATGAAAAAACAACTTTTATGCGTAATGATTGGATTGGTATCCATCATTTCAAACCGTGCAATTGCACAATTACAATTACCTCAACCAAGTCCGAAAGCAAGTGTAATGCAACAAATCGGACTTACGGATATTAGCATTGAATACAGCAGCCCTGCTGTTCGTGGTCGTTCTATTTGGGGCGAGTTAGTACCGTTCGACCAAGTGTGGAGAGCCGGTGCTAATGCTTCTACTAAAATTACTTTTAGCAAAGATGTAAGTATTGAAGGCGTTACTGTACCTAAAGGTACCTATGCCATTTTTATGATTCCAACTAAAACCGATTGGACCATTGCCATTAATAAAGATGCGAATGCTTCTCAGGATGATTATAAAGAAGCTAATGATGTGGTTCGCGTAAAATCAACGCCTGTGGCATTAACAGAATTACGCGAACGTTTACAGTACAGTTTCTCAAACTTTTCGGAAGAAGAAACTTTTATTAATTTAGAATGGGAAAAAGTACGTGTTGCGTTTAAAGTAAAATGTGCTACAAGCAAACAAGCAGTAGAAAATATTGATAAAGTATTAGCTAATGCATGGGTTCAGTATAATAATGCTGCCCGCTATTATTATGATCAAAAGGATTATAATAAAGCCCTTGAATATGTAAACATGAGTTTAACTTTAAGCAACCAATGGTTTAATAACTGGGTTAAAGCGCAAATCTTAAATGCTAAAGGAATGACTAAAGAAGCTTACACTTATGCATTAAAAGCAAAAGAACTTGGTGATAAAAATCCTGATGGATTCTTTTATAAAGCTCAAGTAGAAAAGGCTTTAGAAGATTGGAAACCTGCTGCTACAACTAAAAAGAAATAAATTATATCTTATTTGTCAACTCAAAGCTGCATCTATACGGTGCAGCTTTTTTATTGTGGTTTGGTAGCAATCACCACATCTTGAAAGTTTAAACAATCATTCTTTTTAAGTCCTCGCCACCAACCCCAATGCCATTCATGTGATTGGAAGCCGGCCTTCACCATCAGCCTGGTTAAGCGTTGTTCATCAAATGCTATGTTTGCATCCTTCACGTTGTTATCATGAAGATAATAACCTTCATACGCATAAGGAAATTGCATTAACTTTTTGTTTTGATGCAAAGCCACTTCGGTTTTTGAATTCATTATAAAATAGGTAGCCACACATCTGCCTCCCGGTTTTAAAACACGGTTTATTTCAAATAAATAATGTGCTACCTCTTCGGGTTGCATGTGAGTAAATACCGAAGTTAGTATTACAACATCAAATTGATTATCGGGATAAGGAAAAATAAATTCTTTCGCTTGTTGTTGTGTATCTAAATTGTATAAATCGTTGCGAAGTGGGGTATAGGTAAAATTAAACTGAGGAAATCTTGGTTGAATATGCGATTTACACCATACTATGCCATCTTCAACAACATCAAAACCTTCATATTGTCCGTGAGTTAAATACCCTGTTAATGCCCTGGCCAATCGCCCGATTCCACAACCAATATCCAAAATTTTACCATCAGGTTTTAATCCACCTTGCTCAATACAAATTGTTTTTATAACATTTCCTGATGCAATAAAATCTCCTGAACCTGTAAAAATCATTCCCCTTGGGGGCACCATATCTATGGTATTACCTGTTAGTTTATCCCACATATCTAAAGGGGCATAAATCCATTTGCGCACTCTTCTTCGCATCACCGGACTTAACGCATAAAATATTTTACGGGCAATCATCAGGGTGCAAATAAATAAAATAGCCTTCGCATTTTTACCTCAGTTATGAAATAAAACCATAAACATTTATGTTAACTTGTTGTTTTTCCTGAAATTAATGTATACTTACCTATGGAAACAAATGCTTTACTTACTGTATTGTTACCCGCTGCCTTAGCTATAATTATGCTAGGACTGGGATTGTCGCTTACCATCGCCGATTTTCAAAGGGTGGTGTTGTACCCTAAAGCTATTTTTATAGGGTTGTTTTGTCAAATGTTAATACTGCCGGCCCTCTGCTTTGCATTGGCTGTTGGCTTTAAACTACCTGCCGAATTAGCCATTGGTTTAATGCTGTTAGCCGCATCACCCGGCGGACCAACAGCTAATTTATACAGCCACCTGTCGAAAGGAGATGTTGCTTTAAATATTACCTTAACGGCTGTAAATAGTTTATTAACCCTATTATCGTTACCGTTTATTGTAAACTTTGCCATCAACTATTTTATGCAAAATGATTTGGCTGTTCCTATGCAGTTCAAAAAAATAGTGGAAGTGTTTTTAATAGTTTTAATTCCGGTAAGCATTGGCATGCTCATTAAATCAAAAGCACCATCGGTTTCCATAAAAATGGATAAACCTGTTCGCATATTGTCGGCCATATTTTTAGTATTGATTATAGCAGCAGCCATTATTAAAGAAAAAAATAATGTTGTTGGTTTCTTTAATCAAGTGGGTATTCCGGCTTTGTTGTTTAATGTTTTAAGCATGGCTATTGGATATTATCTTCCATTGTGGTTTAAAGTACCTCGTAAACAGGCCATTGCTATCGGTATGGAAATTGGTATTCATAATGGAACCATGGCTATATATATTGCTTTAAATGTATTGGGTAACAGCATGATGAGCATTCCTCCGGCCATTTACAGTTTAATCATGTTTATTACTGCTGCCATATTTGGTTATGTTGTAAGTAGAAAATCCGAATAATCCTTCATAATCTGTTAAAGCGAGTTTGGATTATTTATGTAAATTCGCATCCCAATTATGGAAGAGAAAGTACTGATTATTGATTTTGGCTCGCAATACACGCAACTCATTGCTCGCAGACTTAGAGAATTAAATGTATATTCAGAAATTCATCCCTGCACACATTTGCCGGAACATGATGAAGCTGTTAAAGCCGTAATTCTTTCGGGAAGTCCTTATTCAGTTACCGATGGCATATTACCTGCAATTGATTTATCTGTTTGGAGAGGAAAATTGCCTCTGCTTGGGGTGTGCTATGGCGCTCAATACCTGGCTCACTCGAATAATGGAAAAGTTACCCCTTCCAAAATTAGAGAATATGGCAGAGCTACTATTTCTCACCTCACTGATGATGTGTTGTTCAGCGGTATCTCTCTTCAATCACAAGTGTGGATGAGCCATGGCGATACCATTACCGAATTGCCCGAAGGTTTTCACGTAATTGCAAGTACTCATGATGTGCATGTGGCTGCGTTTAAAATAGAAAATGAGCCAACTTATGGTATTCAGTTTCATCCCGAAGTAACGCATAGTACTGACGGAAAACAGTTATTATTCAACTTTATTAAACATGTTGCCGGTTTAAGTCAATCGTGGACTCCTGTTCATTTTATTGAAAACACTACTGCCGAACTAAAGCAAAAATTAGGTAACGATAAAGTTATTTTAGGATTGTCAGGAGGCGTTGATAGTAGTGTAGCTGCATTATTGTTGCACCATGCTATCGGTAAAAACCTTACCGGTATTTTTATTGATAACGGTTTATTGCGCAAACATGAATTTGAGCAAGTTTTAGAAGCCTATAACGAAATGGGTCTAAATGTTGTTGGTGTTAATGCTGCACAACGTTTCTTACATGAGTTAAACGGCATTAGCGATCCTGAACAAAAACGTAAAACCATTGGTCGAGTTTTTATTGAAGTATTTGAAGAAGAAGCAGCCAAAATTGATGGCGCAACCTGGCTTGCACAAGGTACTATTTATCCTGATGTGATTGAATCAGTAAGTGTTAAAGGTCCATCAGCTACCATTAAATCGCACCACAATGTGGGTGGATTACCTGAAAAAATGAAGCTTAAAATTGTTGAACCTTTACGCATGTTGTTTAAAGATGAAGTAAGGGCAGTAGGTGGAGCTTTAGGTTTAAATCCAAATATTTTAAATCGTCATCCTTTTCCGGGTCCGGGCCTTGCAATTCGCGTATTGGGTGAAATTACCGAAGAAAAATTAAACGTTCTTAAAGAAGCTGATGCCATTTTTATTGATGAACTTAAAGCACAGGGTTTATATGATAAAGTATGGCAAGCCGGCGCCATATTTCTTCCGGTGCAAAGTGTAGGAGTAATGGGCGACGAACGCACCTATCAGCATGTAGTTTGCTTACGTGCAGTAACCAGCGTTGATGGCATGACAGCCGATTGGAGTCACCTGCCTTATGAATTTATGGCCACTGTTTCCAATAAAATAATCAATAGGGTTAAAGGTATTAACAGGGTAGTGTACGACATCAGTTCAAAACCACCTGCAACTATCGAGTGGGAATAAAATGAATACGCAAACATGATTCAAATTTTCAAAACGGAAAACGGCATACTACAACCTATCAAACAAGTTGAAAAAGACTGTTGGATAAACTTAGTGGCTCCTTCCTCAGGCGAAATTGAATCAATGAGTGCTAAGTTATTAATTGAACCGGATTTAATAAGCGACCCATTAGATGCTGACGAAAGTCCACGCGTTGAACAACATAAAAATTGTATGTTAATTGTTTGTCGCATTCCCGTTCAGCTTAGTGATAATGCAGACTTACCTTATATTACTGTTCCGCTTGGCATTATTTTAAAGCGCGATTTAATCATTACCATCTGTAACCGCGAAACCGAATTGGTGCAAACATTTATCGAGCAACGATTGAAAGCACACCATACAGCCTTGCGCGAACGATTTGTTTTGCAACTGTTTTTACGATCATCTATTTTATACTTACGTTACCTAAAAGCTATTAATAACAAAGCAGATGATATACAGTTATTGCTTCATAAGGCCACACGTAACCGTGAATTGTTGCAATTATTAAGCTTAGAAAAATCGTTGGTGTATTTTACAACATCACTTAAAAGTAACGAACTTATGATGATGCGTTTGCAAAAACTAAGTTTGTTATCCAATATTCGAGAAGTAGAAAAAGAATTGATAGAAGATGTGGTAATTGAAACCAAACAAGCCATTGAAATGTCGAACATCTATTCAAATATTTTAAGTAATATGATGGGAGCACATTCATCAATTATTTCAAACAACCTTAACATCACTATTCGCTTTTTAACCTCGGTAACTATTATTCTTTCACTCCCTATTTTAGTGGCTAGTTTGTATGGAATGAATGTTGATTTACCCTTACAACATACCACCTATGCCTTTTGGTATGTAATGGGAATTGCTATAGGCTTATCCGGTTTAGGCGTAATGTATTTCCGAAAAAAGAATTTATTTTAAATCATTATTTAGGTGCAAAAAATTAGTGAGGAACAGGTTGTTCAATCACTGTTTCTTGCTTGTGCCATGCTCCGTTTTTCCAATAATAATCATTGTTTCCTGGTATGCTCACACTTGTTTCCGGATGTTGCGATTGGGTTTTCCATAAAGGCATGTTTTGTTCATCAAAAGTAATTACCGAGGTGTACCAATACATACTTGCATCAGGGTAGGTTGCACATTCAATTTTTTTCACTGCTCCATTATCGTACCATTCTTTAATGGTAACATTTGATGAAAATGATTTCCTTATTTCTTCTAATTCAAAAGTTTGTTCACCATTTGGTTTAAAGAACAAAACTTTTCTTACTCCATTAAACCACGGTTTGTAAATTACCGAAACCCTTGTACTGTTTTTATAGAAATAAACAACTGAGTCAACCAGTTTATCCGGCAATGCTTCAGGCTTTTTAAATTTAGGTTTATCTAAGCTTTGTTTGGCAACAGGAATTTGTTTTGGTTGCGGTTGTGAGTCTAAATATACGGTATCCGAAGCAGTTAACTTTAATGCTTGAATTTGGGCCGACAACGAATCTATTTTTTTTATTAAAGTATCAACCGATGGCTGCGAATTAGGCTGAGTGCAAGAAAGCCCAAACATACAAATACCAAAATAAAATAAGCGATACATCATTGATAACAACGCTAAAACAACCGACACAAATATACAATAGAAGAAAAAAGAAAAGGAGTAGGGGCTTCCCCTAAAGTTCCGCCCGGGCACAAGCAACTGCAAGGCCCTTTAGGGTCGGGCATTACGCGCTGCACGGCAGCTTGCTTCATTCCCTAAGCCGGAAAAATCGTAAACACGGTAGTTGGCTTTTAGGTTATACCATTTATATTTTGATTTATTTCTGCTTTTAAATTGTACCGTTCTTGGGATGTTTATACAACACTAAGTGACTAAAATTTTCAATTGAAAGTAAAAGCCGCTTCGAGTGACCTGATGCTAACATCAGGTTGTATCGAGAAGTGGGTGGTAAGGGAATTATCTATATGAACACTTCTCGATATGATTGCACCACGCACAGGCTATTACAGCAATCACTCGAAGTGGCTTATAACACCAACTTAATTTGGCGTAGGTTTCTTGCTGAGTTAATGTTATAACAAAAAGTGTTGCATACAATTCTATACAAAGCACCAATTAAGTTTAATTTAAACCTTATGCTATGCATTTGGGAGAGCTATAAAGATTATACCAACGACATAACAAGCTAAAATGTTAAAACGCTTATGATATTTTTTGACAAAACTTTGCAACAACCGGGCAAGTAAGGCGATTGAATTTATTCCGGTTTTATTTTCACGATTTTATTGTCACGTAAAATCACGAGTTCACTGTTTTTCATTTTCTTAAATTCTATAAGTTTTTCATACGCTATTTCAAGGCCTTTGAGTATCTTATTTTTCTCTTCAATATGTCTTTCAGTTGCTGTCATAGTAACTTTTTAAAAGATTAAACTTGTTTATGTCTACAATATTAAGAATGTTTTCAAACTGTTTATCTGCTAACAGTTGGTGTTTAACTTCCGAGTTATCAAAAATAAATGCTCCATCAACAATTGGAAGATAGATGTCGAATAGATTTTTTATTCCTCTGATATACCTTCTTTCGATAACCTCAGAATCAATGTTATGTCCACCTTCAGAAACCCTTGTTTTTACTCGTTCTTTGGCTAATTCTATGTTTTGAAGCCAAAAGAATAGAAGTATTACTCTATAACCTTTATTTTTCGCTTCTGTGATTTTGCTCTTATAAATTTTGGTTGATAAAGTAGTTTCAAAAGCAAAATTTTTATGCTCAGAAATTAGTTCATTAATTCTGTTGAGCATTATTCTTCCTGCTTCAAATGAAACTTTTTCAGGTTGAAATGGCGAAAGTCCTTTGGCAATTTCATCAGCATTTACAAATTCTTTACAATCTAAAATTTCAGGTAGAATCGTAAACGAGGCAGTCGTTTTTCCTGCTCCATTACAACCTGCTATTATGTAAAGTTTTTTGTTATTCATTGTTGCAAACTTACAAATTATTTTCGTTTTGGTTTTTAAGCATTTACTTGAGTAGAGGAACGGTTTAAGCATATCCTCAAAAATTTGTTTGCAAAAAATGAATTAGTGTCTATAACTTTAATAATAAAGAGGGTTTTAATTGACTTTTCCAATACACGGAAACAACCATTGAAATGGGCTTTAAAATAATTATAAATTATTCATATCATTTTAAATAGAACTTAACATCCGACAAGATGAGCATAACTACTATTTTAATTATCACTTCTCGATACAATTGCGCCTAGCGCAGCCCGTACAGCAATCACTCGAAGTGGCTTCTCGATACAATTGCGCTTAGCAGCAATAACGCGAAGTGGCTAAAATTAACCTGAGTATTGTTTGGTAGTTTTATTTTTACTACTGCTTAAATGTGCGATAGTCTTTAAATTTTGTACCGTCAAAATAGTATACACCATTTTCTCTTGTTCCCACCCAAATATTTCCGGCCTTATCTTCTAAAATATCCCAAACCCATGGATTGATAAGTCCATCTTTAAAATGAGTAAAAGTTTTACCATCGTACCGCCTGATTCCATCAACAGAACCAAACCAAAGATTTCCCTCTCTGTCTTCTACAATTCGGGTAACTTCTCTTGGTAAGCCATCTTTTGCCGTAAAACTCTTATATGTTTTTCCATCATACCGGTAAGCTCCACCCCAATTACTAAACCATAGATTACCTTTTTTATCCTGCAATTGAGGCCAGCCCCAACTTATTGGTTTAGGTTTTGGTCCATATTGTCCTTGCATTAATTCCGACAATTTTAAATGCGTTATAGCTTTACCATCGTAACTAAATACACCCTCATTCGTTCTGCCACCTAACCAAATATTTCCATCCTTATCTTCTAACATACGTTCCACTTTATTGTTGGGAGTTAAAAAGCCATTAGCAGCCTCATGAATAGGAAAATGTGTAAATGATTTACCATCGTAAATATAAACACCATCAATTGTGGCAAACCATAGCTTTCCACTTTTAGCTTGTATCATACTAAATACCCAGTGGTTTTGATAATAAGGATTGTTATTAGCAGGTATATTGTTGGGTAAAGGAATTTTTATTTTATCAAATGTTCTACCATTGTAAATACAAAGTCCTTCTTCTGTGCCAACCCATATTTTACCTTCATTATCTTCCAACAAACAATGAATTTTATTACAATCTAAACCATCCGTAATTGTATATTGGTGAAAGGTTTTACCATCGTACTTAAATAACCCGTTAGTTGTAGTACCAAACCAAAGGTTCCCTGATTTGTCTTGCAAAAAACGAGAAACAGAGCAGGTAGCAGTTGTTTTTTCAAGCCTTGAATCCTCATCTTGATTTGGTGTAATAGGCCCGTTACAAGCCATGCCTAAAAACAATACGATAAGAAGATTGATAACATGTATTTGTGATATTTTCATTTATTTGATTTAAATAAGTATCGGCTATTGAATACCAACCAAAAGTGTCGTGAAAATTAATGTGACACGCAGGTATGGCTTGAATGCTGCAAAACTCAAACACTGTTCACTAATCAAGTTCTGTTGAGCTGTGCATCATTCGATTGGTCAACCGTAAACGCAAGTATCAATAAATTATTGGTTTATTAACTGCACCGAATATAAACTTTTATTGATACAAAGTAGTTGTATAACTGACAATATTGGCGAATGTTCTTTTATGTTATCCAATTAGTTGAACGCACCTTTATTGGTAAGGATAATATTGTTACAATATCATGTTTAAAATAATTACTACTGCTGCTAAACCTAAATAAAAACAATAACCATAGATTGTCCAACTTAAGAACTCTTTTGCTTTTCGGTCGTAGCCATCAGCTTTAAAAGTCATGCCAAAAAAAAGTTGAAACAAACCCGGAAAAATAAATGTAAAAACTTTCCAGCCTATCCATAATGGTTCATTTGCTTTATTTTCATTTTCTAATTGGTGTTGCGCTATTTCTTCAGCTAATCTTTCCAATAAATCTGCCGATAAGTTTCTTTTTGCAAATTCCATTTTTGCT
>JALONK010000025.1 GCA_025454975.1 Bacteroidia bacterium | reverse complement strand
GCACCATCAACGGCAGATTGGTATATGTTTTCTCACAGGACTTCACCGTAATGGGAGGATCTTTAGCTGAAGCGCATGCAGAAAAGATATGCCGCGTAATGGATTTGGCGATGAAAAATGGTGCTCCAGTAATTGGATTGAATGACAGCGGAGGAGCTCGTATTCAGGAAGGTGTAGTATCCTTAGGTGGTTATGCTGATATTTTTTATAGAAATACCCTAGCCAGTGGCGTGATTCCGCAATTATCTGTAATTATGGGACCTTGTGCAGGAGGTGCTGTTTATAGTCCTGCTATTACAGATTTTATTATGATGGTTGAAAACACCTCGTATATGTTTGTTACCGGTCCAAATGTGGTAAAAACGGTAACACGAACTTGGAGGCGCTTCAGTGCATTCAACCAAAAGCGGAGTTGCACATTTCACTGCTGCCAACGAAATAGATGCCATACAACAATTAAAAAAACTTTTAAGTTATATTCCTCAAAACTGCGAAGAAAAAGCACCTTCAATCAATTATGAAAAAGGTACTGAATTGCGAGAAGGATTAAAAAATATTGTACCGGAGAATCCAAACCAACCGTATGATATGCGGGAAGTAATTGAACAAATCGCTGATGAAGGCAGCTTTTATGAAGTTCATAAAAATTTTGCTGAAAACATTGTTGTAGGGTTTGCACGATTAGCAGGAAAAAGTATTGGGATTGTTGGAAACCAACCATCACAATTGGCAGGTTGTTTAGATATTCATGCATCACAAAAAGGTGCAAGATTTGTTCGTTTTTGTGATGCTTTTAATATTCCATTGTTGGTATTTGAAGATGTACCCGGCTTTTTACCGGGAACCGACCAAGAATGGAATGCAATTATTACAAATGGTGCTAAACTCTTATATGCATTTTGTGAGGCAACTGTTCCACGAGTTACTGTAATTACCCGCAAAGCCTATGGAGGTGCGTATGATGTGATGAACAGTAAACACATAGGATGCGATATTAATTTTGCATGGCCAACAGCAGAAATCGCAGTAATGGGAGCAAAAGGTGCAGCCGAAATAATATTTAAAAAAGAAATAGATGCAGCAACCGATCATGAAGCAGAATTAGCAAAAAAAGAAAAAGAATATGCTACTTTATTCGCAAACCCATATCGTGCTGCTGAACGCGGATTTATTGATGAAGTAATATTCCCGGAAGAAACCCGTTTGAAGGTGATAAAAGCATTTCAAATGTTAGAAAATAAAGTAACCAATTTACCACGTAAAAAACATGGCAATATTCCGTTATAATTTCAGGCTGATACTTTTTGCTTATAGTACAATGCTGCTGTTAGGTAGCGATGTTATGGCACAAGGTATAGAGAAAGAACTTCGCATTCCTTCTACCATTTCGCATGTTACAGTTTTTATAAATCAAGCACAGGTTACCAGAACAGCCAAGGTAAGTGTTGGTGCCGGCGTTACTCATTTAGTATTCGAAAAAGTTTCACCGTATATCAACCTGAATAGCATTCAAGCAAAAGCAGATGTTAGCTTAAATATTTTATCAGTATCACAACGAAATACTTCACTTCAATTAAAAGAAAAACCAACTTATATAGTTGCTGTTGAAGATACTCTCGCCGCTTTGAATCATCAACTGGCTTTATTAGCCATAAAAAAGGAAGCAATGACCGGAGAAAAAGAGGTTTTGCTTGCGAATAAACATATTGGTGGAGAAAACTCAGGAGTAAAAATAGAAGACCTTGAAGATGCCTTAACTTTATTTAGGAAACGTATTCAAGAGATTGGTGAAGATTTGTTAAAAGTTCAACAACAAGAACAGCGCTTATCGGCAATTAAGCAATCCTTTAAACAACAACTTGATCAATATATACAAGGTTTAGGGAGTTCCATTGAAATTGTTATTACCGTTAAGGCCATTCAACCCGTAAATGCTGCCAAATTGGAGTGGAGCTATTTAGTAAGCAACACATCATGGACTCCATTTTATGATATTAGGGTGAAGGATACTAAAAGTCAACTTCAACTGGTAAGCCGTGCATTTATCACACAAAATACAGGAGAAAATTGGGAAAATGTAGTGTTAAAACTTAGTACCACCAACCCTAACGAAGGTGGAACCAAACCTGAACTAACCCCGCAGTATTTATTTTTTAATGATGCAATTAAACAATCTACCGTTTCTTACGACTCCTATCAACGATTTGATGCAGCGCCTGCAGCCGGTCGAAAAGAGGATGATAAACAATTAAATGTTTCAGGAAATGCAAATGTTATAAATAATTCGGCGGTAAATGTTGAATTTAATATTACCTCAGCGTATACTATTCCTTCCGATAACAATGCCCATCAGGTTGATTTAACCACGCAAAACTTACCCGCAGTTTATGGATATGGTGCAGTACCTAAATTAGATAAAGATGCATTTGTTACTGCTAAGGTTTCGGGTAATGATTTAATAAACCAAATGAGCGGAGAAGCCTTTATTTATTTTGATGGAACCTTTACCGGAAAAACTTTTATTAACGGAACAACAGCCGACTCTATTATCATTTCTTTAGGAAGGGATAAGCGCATTCATATTCAACGGGTAAAACTTAAAGATTTCAGTAGTAAAAATATTAGTGGTTCTCAAATAAGGTACACAAATACCTGGGAGATTAATGTTCGCAATACCAGAAAAGAAACAATCATTTTAGTTTTAGAAGATCAAATTCCGGTTAGCACAAATAAAGAGATTGAGGTGAGGGCCATTCAATTTGGAAGTGGAGTTTATAATGAAGCATCCGGTAATATAACTTGGATATTAACCCTAGAACCAGAAAAAACTCAAACTGTAAAATTCAGTTATGAAGTTAGGCATCCGAAAGATAAAATTCTTTCGAACGAAAATAATTAAGACTTACATACTTTGGTTAGGATATATCATAAGTTAACAACTGATACATGGGCATAAAATCAATCTTAGCAAAACCATTTGCAAAATACATTTCAAAACAGGTGAAACGTGATGCGCAGTTGGCAGAAGTACATCAACTTAATTGGTTGATGAATTTGGTTGATGAAGCAAAAAATACAGTATTCGGAAAGAACCACCATTTTGCTGAAATCAAAAACTACCAAGATTTTAAGCGCCTGATTCCTATTCGAGATTACGAAGGGCTTAAACCATATTTTGACCGTATGGTGCAAGGTGAAGAAAATATATTGTGGCCCGGAAAACCGCTTTATTTTGCTAAAACCAGTGGAACTACTTCCGGCGTTAAATATATACCAATTACTAAAGCATCAATACCTTATCATATTAACTCAGCTCGTAATGCGCTGTTATGTTACATTGCTGAAACCGGCAATGCGGATTTTGTAGATGGAAAACTAATTTTTCTTTCCGGAAGTCCAACCTTAAGTAAAACCGCAGGTGTATTAACTGGAAGATTAAGTGGAATAGTTAACCATCATGTACCGGGTTACCTCAGAAAAAACCAGATGCCTTCATACAATACCAATTGTATTGAGGATTGGGAACAAAAGGTTGATCAAATTGTAGAGGAAACCTATAATCAACCGATGACATTGATAAGCGGAATTCCACCATGGGTGCAAATGTACTTTGATAAGCTTCAAGAAAAATCAGGTGGAAAAACGATTAAAGAGATATTCCCTCATTTTAGTTTGTTTGTTTATGGAGGCGTAAATTTTGAACCATATCGAAAAAAACTTGAATCAAGCATTGGGAAACGCATGGATACAATTGAAACTTATCCGGCAAGTGAAGGATTTATTGCTTATCAAGATTCACAAACGGAAACCGGACTGCTATTGCTAACCAATAATGGGATGTTTTATGAGTTTATTCCAACTGAAGAATATTTTAACGAAAATCCAACTCGTTTAACATTAAAGGATGTTGAACTGAATAAAAACTATGCTATTATTTTAAATACCAATGCAGGATTATTTGGGTATAGTATTGGTGATACAGTTAAGTTTATCAGTAAAAATCCTTATCGTATTTTGGTTACCGGTCGAATAAAACATTTTATTTCAGCATTCGGTGAACATGTCATAGGAGAAGAGGTAGAGCAAGCCATATTACAAGCATCTAAAACATTTGAGGTAAAAGTTACAGAATTTACAGTGGCACCCCAGGTAAACCCACCCGAAGGAGGATTACCTTATCATGAATGGTTTATTGAATTTGAGAAAAAACCTGATAATATAGAAGCATTTGAATTAGCGATAGATGAAGCTTTACAACAAAAAAATGTTTATTATAAAGATTTAATTGTCGGTAAAATTTTAAGACCCGTAAAAATAACAGAGGTTAAAAAAGATGGCTTTATTGAATATATGAAAAAGGAAGGAAAACTTGGTGGACAGAATAAGTTGCCTCGCTTAAGTAACGACAGGAAAATTGCAAACCAACTAGGATTGCAACATTAATAGATTAGATTAAAAACCAAAGTATTAATAACAGGTTTATTTGTTATTATCATACAAACCGGCACAAATAAATGAATGCACCAAAAAAAATTGCCATACTTGGAAGCACAGGTTCTATTGGAACACAAGCGTTAGATGTAATTAGAGAACAAAAAGATTTGCTTCAAGTAGAAGTATTAACAGCCCATTCAAATGCTGATTTATTAATTAAACAAGCATTAGAGTTTAAGCCTAATCATGTAGTTATTGTTGATGAAGGCCAATATGCTAAAGTTAAAGGTGCCCTTTCAAAAGAAGACATAAAAGTATTTACTGGCAGTAAATCAATCCAAGACTTAATGGAGATTACTTCTGCTGATACCGTTTTAACTGCTATGGTTGGATATAGTGGATTACTGCCAACCATCAAGGCTATTGAAAATAAAAAACGAATTGCACTGGCAAATAAGGAAACTTTGGTAGTTGCCGGTGCCTTAATCACTGAGTTATGTAATCAACATCAAGTTGAAATTATACCGGTTGATTCAGAACACTCAGCAATTTTTCAATGTTTAGTAGGAGAAGATTTAACAGCCATTGAGCACATCATATTAACGGCAAGTGGCGGACCATTTAGGGGTAGAAAAAGAGACGAGTTGTCGGCCGTTACTAAAGCTCAAGCACTTAAACATCCTAACTGGAGCATGGGAGCAAAAATAACAATTGATTCTGCCACATTAATGAATAAAGGGTTAGAAGTGATTGAAGCCAAATGGTTGTTTGGCTTACAACCAGAACAAATAAAAACAGTGGTTCATCCACAAAGCATTATTCATAGTATGGTTCAATTCAAGGATAGCAGTATGAAGGCCCAAATGGGTTTACCGGATATGAAACTTCCTATTCATTATGCATTCTTTTATCCTGAACGTAAAAGCACCTCGTTGCCAAGAATGAGTTTCGAACAAATTAATCAACTTACGTTTGAACAACCGGATATAGAAACGTTTAGAAATTTGGCCTTAGCTTATGAAGCATTAAATAAAGGCGGGAATATGGCATGTATTTTGAACGCAGCTAATGAGGTAGCTGTTGAAGCATTTCTGCATGATAAAATAGGTTTTCTTGAAATTGCCGAACTTAATGAAAAATGCATGCAACAGGTCACCTTTATTCCAAATCCAACCCTATCTGATTATATAGAAACGGATAAAGAAACAAGAAGCAAAGCAATTGAATTGGTTAACGGATAAATTGACTTAATTTGCACTAATTATTTAAACAAAAAGAAAGAAATATACGAGCATGCAAGGATTGATAATGGCCGCCCAATTAATTACCGGTATTTCCATATTGGTAATCATTCACGAACTTGGGCATTTTTGGGCAGCACGCGCCTTTGGAATTAAAGTAGAAAAATTTTACCTCTTTTTTGATGCATGGGGTAAAAAATTGGTTTCATTTAAATGGGGTGAGACTGAATATGGCATTGGATGGCTACCACTAGGTGGATATGTAAAAATTGCCGGTATGATTGATGAAAGTATGGATACCGAGCAAATGGCTAAACCTGCCGAACCTTGGGAGTTTAGAAGCAAACCGGCCTGGCAGCGCTTGATTGTAATGATTGGTGGTGTAGTAATGAATGTTATCACCGGTATCATCATTTTTGCCATGATTACCTATTTTTATGGAGAAAAATTTACCCTAAACAGTAGTTTAATTTATGGCGTTGTACCTTCTGAAATTGCCAAAGAAGCTGGATTTAAAGCGGGAGATAAACTTGTAAGTGTAAATGGTAAAGAAATTAAATATGTTGAAGAGGCATTGGGAAGTGATGAAATATTGGGCGAACAAGTTACTTATCAAATCAAAAGGAATGAAACCGATACTTCAATAACCTTGCCTAAAGATTTTACTAAAAAGTTTACTTCTTCTGCTAAAAGTGAGTTTATTGTTCCTCGTTTTACATTTACTGTTGATGAAACTATGAGTGGATATCCGGCAGAAAAAGGTGGAATTAAAAAAGGAGATTTATTTTTAGCAGTGGATAGCACGCCTGTTAAATTTTTTGATGAGTTTCAAGCCATACTTAAAGAGAAAAAAGGTAACCGTGCAAACTTTAAAATCTTAAGAAACAACGATACCCTTACGCTACCTATTGATGTAGGTTCGGATGGAAAAATAGGTGTGGCTCCTAAACCTATGGAACTGGCGTATGATTCAATTGCTTATGGTTTAGTTGAATCATTTCCTAAAGGCTTAGAAAAAGCAGTAGAAACAATTGTTGTTCAGGTGAAAGGTTGGGGTAAAATTTTCAGTGGTGATATTCCTGCCAACAAAGCAGTACAAGGTCCGATCGGAATAGCTAAATTTTATGGAGGAGAATGGATTTGGAGTCGTTTCTGGTTGTTTACTGCACTAATTTCCTTGGGACTTGCTTTTATGAATATTCTCCCAATCCCTGCATTAGATGGCGGTCATGTAGTGTTGTTACTGCTAGAAATGATTACCGGGAAGCCAATTAGTACGAAGGCAATGGAAAGAATTCAAACAGTTGGAATGGTGATATTACTTACCTTAATGGTATTAATTTTTGGTAATGACTTGGTAGGTCTGTTTATAAAATAATTAATGAAAAAAATCATTTGGGCTTTTCTGTTCTTATCAAATGTATTGTTAGCTCAGCAAGACAGTACCAAGGCATCCGCTAAAAAAATCATTTTAATTCCTTATGCACCTATGATGTACTTCAGTGATGCTGATCAAGATATTTCAAGATTTAGCAAGCTGTCGGAACAGAGGGTGCGACATGTAATTCGCACCAAAACTGAAAGCCATGTATATCATAAATTGCTTTCATCATTTGATGTGGTAAGCCTGGTTAATGCTACAAGTTTAAACGGAGAAGAAGACTTGAAGAAAATTTATGCTGCTACTCAATATTATGTGAGCACTGCTATTCAAAGTAAAAAAAGATTTGGTAGCGGATTATTTAAAAAGAAGGATAAAAAGCAACAAATTTATACCAGTGATTCATCCACAATGGTAGCAGAAATCGCCAGCCCTCCCCTATTAACAGAATTAGCAAAAAAACACCAGGCGGATTATTTTGTGTATATAACACAGTTCGAAATAAACACCTCTAATAAAAACAGTATTGAATGGTTGAAACAAGACTATAAAAGAACTTACATTTTACATTATAATGTATGGGGAGTAGATGGAAAATTGTTATTGGCAGAAACCATAACCATAGAAGCATCGGGAGAAAATACCATCAGCGACATTGAAACAAAATATTTGGCTTTATTTGGAGAAAAGCTAAAGGAAATATTAGTAACATCCTTACCTAAATGAGTAAAACAAAACTTGGAGACAACGTGCGCTTTGTTAATGAAAATATGCAAGGGGTAGTCACGTCAATACATGGTAATACCGCAGGAGTTACAATAGAAGATGATTTTGAAATCCCTGTTTTACTATCCGAAATTGTAAAAATAGAGTCGGAACCACCTGTTAAACCAAATCAGCCGCAAGTTACCGAGAAGCCAAAATTTGTAAAAGTACACAGTGGTTACCACCTTGCTTTTGAGCGTACCTCAGATGATGGTTTAACCTTATGGTTTCATAACAGTGAAACTGACTACGCAAGCATCAATCTGTTTTTAAACAATATGTTTATCAAGCATCATTTTGTTGAACAAGAACAAAGCATCGAACTGGGTAAATTCAAGTTAAGTGAATTTAACCAATGGCCTGAATTTGGATTTATTATAACCGGTATAAAAGACAATTTTGAAGCACCTGTTTTAGTACATAAAAAATTAAAGTTTCAAGCAAAAGTTTTTCATGCCGGATTTAAACAATGTTACTTTTTGGGCAAACAAGCCTATAGTTTCAGGATTGATGATGAGGTACAGAGTAAACAGTTAGCATTGCTTAAACAAAAAGATTTTTCTGAGCATGCATCAGCACCACAACTCAAGCCTGAATATTTATTGGAGCAATGGATTAATAGTGGCGAAATCGACCTGCACATAGATAAACTAAAACAAAACTATACCTGGTTAAAAGCGAGTGAAATACTAGAGCATCAGTTAAAATGTTTAGACCAAGCGGTTCAAGCTGCGGTTGTAAAACACAAAAAACAACTAATAGTAATTCATGGAGTAGGTAACCAATACCTTAAAAACAAGGTACGACAATACTGCAAAGAAAATCGAAATGTTATTGAATCCTGCTTAGATGCAGATGCTTTGTTGTATGGCGGTGGAGCCAGTATAATACAATTTAATTAAGATAATAATTTTTGACGAAGTAAAAACTCCAACTGATCGTTGCTACGAGATAATTTATCGGTTAGTTCAATTTCCTCTATTCGTTTTTTATACTGAACATAAGCTTCTTGTATAGTTTTGTCTAACTCTTCTTCACTCCAAGGCTTGCTCAGGTAGTAATGAATTTTACCCAAATTTACTGCTTCTATTAGCGCATTAATATCAGTGTATCCGGTTAACAAAATACGCATTGGAAGCGAATGTTTATCAATGATAGAAGCCAGAAACTCAACACCTGTCATGTTCGGCATGCGTTGATCAGTTATGATGATGGCAATATCAGGATGTTGGTCTAATAACGTAATCGCATCAGATGCGCTAATGGCTGTATGCACCTCATATTTCATGCGAAAAGTAGCCTTGAAGGAGAATAAATTATTTTCCTCATCATCTACATAAATTACTTTAATTTTTTCTTTAGTTTCTGTCACAGCAATTGTAAATTTTGGGTATGGGAGTATCTAAAATTTTATCGTATTATTGTTAAACCGTATCGAAGTTAAATTAATTCTTAAAAATTACAAAAATAGATGAAAACATCACTTGACTATTTTGTGGAGTATGATGAAGATAATAACCAGAAAGCAATTGAACCATTAATCTTCAACGTCAATACAGATGCCGATTTAAAGCTATTTAGAGGATATTTACAAAAAAATAGACACATACGTGTACAAGACACAATAACTCTTCAGATAAGGGAGTTAATCAAATGTCGTTTTCCATCGTTAAGGCTCGATGAACAAGCCTTAATTAGTAAGGTAGTTGAAAAGTTGGAAGGTCGCCAAACCGACTTCTATGGTAACTGGATTTATTATCCCTGGTTGCAAACCTTAGTGCACACGTTAAAAGAAGATGAGTTTATTGAAGTAAGAACAAATAGAAACAAACTTAAAATTACCAAAGATGAGCAAGAAAAGTTAAGTACAAAATGCATTGGTGTAGTAGGGTTATCAGTTGGTCAGTCAGTAGCCATAACATTAGTAATGGAAAGGCTTTGTGGTAAAATAAAAATTGCGGATTTTGACCAGCTTGAACTTAGTAACTTAAATAGACTAAGGGCAGGTATCCAACATTTAGGAACTCATAAAGTTATTTTAGCAGCAAGAGAGATTGCTGAAATTGACCCATATATTGAGGTAGAAGTATTTGAAAATGGACTAACCACAGATAACTTGGATAACTTTTTTCACAAATTAGATTTGTTAGTTGAAGTTTGTGACGGATTATCAATAAAGTTAAAAAGTAGGGTTAAAGCCAAGGAATTAAAAATTCCAGTAGTTATGGACACCAATGATAGGGGTATGATTGACATCGAACGTTTCGATTTAGAGCCAAAGAGACCAATAATGCATGGTCTGCTTTCGGAAGAAGAGATATACTTGTGTGAACAATTCACTCCGGAACAGCGCATAGAAACTATACTTAAACTAGTTAACTTTAAAGAAACTTCGGACCGTTTAAAAGATTCGATGATGGAAATTGGCAAAAGCATTACTACATGGCCACAGTTGGCATCATCGGTAATGTTGGGTGCAGGTACTTGCACTGATTGCTGTAGAAGAATATTACTTGATCAACCATTACCCTCGGGAAGATTTTATATAGACACACTTGAGTTGATAAAATAATGACTACCGAACTAAATAAAGACAAACCTGTTGTTCGACTCAGAGCTTTTCGTGCTGTTGATGATCAGCATTCATGCGAGTTATTTATTGAAGGACATACAAGGGTATTAACAAGTATCGGTATAACAAAGGTCACTTCATCTAAACATGAATGGATGAATAATCCTGCTGCGTTTGTATTGATTGTTGAATCGCTTGATAAATCAGTTGTTTATGGAGGAGCTAGAGTTCACGTTTCAGGTGGCTCCCAATTTTTGCCTATTGAGGAGGCAACTGCAGCATTAGATGAACGCATCTATGCTTTGGTAAAAAAATACGCTTTACATGGTACCGGAGAAATTTGTGGATTATGGAATTCACGTGAGATTGCAGGATATGGAATTGGTAGTATTTTTTTAACTCGGGCAGCAGTAGCAATTTCAAGTCAAATTGGTTTACAGTCACTCTTTGCATTATGTGCACCATATACTGTTAGTATGGCCCAACAAGTAGGATACGAAATTGAAACGAGCGTAGGTAATGTTGGTACTTTTTATTATCCTAAATTAGATTTGGTAGCCACCTCTATGATTCTCAAAGATGTTAACAAACTGGAACTCGCAGAAGAAGATGATAAAAAAGCAATTCAAACATTACGAAATAACCCCGACATTGTAAAAACAGAAGTATTAAGAAAAAAAGAAATCGAAATTCACTACGAAACAAGAATTCCAAACTTATCAAGTTGGAGCTTAGCAGATACGATAAAAACCTCCCAAAGTCAATATGATAATATTAAAAAGCACACGCAGAAACTTAGTTTTATTTAACCTGTTATGTTGTTTGTGGCTTCTTGCTTTTGATAATAAAGCCAATGCACAACGTCGAGATGCCATAAATTATACAGTTGAAGTGTGTGAAATTAACCCTGATGTAAGATACTTTCAACAAGCTATAAAACAATCTTGTAACATAAAGATTGAGAACGAAAATAAAGTAATAAGCCAAGAAGGGAGCCGATACCCGCTATTTGTAAAAATAAATATTAAGGATTCGATAAAAGAACCACTTGCACTTCAAATTTCAAATCCTACAATTGATAACATTACCTTATACACACCAAATGGGTTAGGATTCGACAGCATTAGAATTGACGAAACACAGCCGGTTGAACTTAGAAACTATCCGGATCAAAATTATGTTTTCACCTTGTTACCGAAACATAGTAACAGCACAGTTTATCTAAGGGTTAAGTCGGGCGAACAACTATTAATACCCATTGAAATAACAACATTTGAAAATATCAAAATCAAAAATACAAAAAGAGATAATGCTGTTTATTTTTACTTAGGCATTATGCTGGTTATGTTTTTGTATAACTTGTTTATTTATGTTAATACAAAAGAAAAAAGTTACCTGATATATGTTTTGTTTATTCTGTTTGTGGCATTAACCCAAATTACCTTACATGGATTCTTTAACAGGTATTTACCCGCACAGTTTAGCTGGTTAAAAGTATATTCACTTTACATATTTGGAGCTGCGTCCGGAATCTTTACCTTACTATTTTTTATAACCTTTATTGAAACAAGAAAATACATTGGTAAAGTTAATTATATTCTAATCGCCTTTGTTGGTATTGATATTTTAGCAATTTCTGTATTACCTTTCAAATGGTTTCAACTGAGCTATACACTTATTAATATTAATGCAGGATTAGGCTCCATCATTGTATTAATAATCGCAGCATTTATTTCTACCAAAGGAAATCGTTCTGCTCGATTTTTCTTGATAGCTTGGTCATTATTCCTTGCAAGTGTAATCGTATTTGTTCTTAAAGATTACGGGGTTGTACCTTATAATGATTTCACAAGGTATATCTTATTATATGGTTCGGCATTAGAAGTAACCTTACTTTCGTTTGCACTTGCTGATAAAATTAACTCTCTAAAAAAAGATAAAGATATTGCACAGGCAGAAGCGTTGATGGTTGCGCAGGAAAATGCTAAGATTACCCGTGAACAAAATGTGTTATTAGAACAAAAAGTGAAAGAACGTACGAAAGAACTCATATCTTCCAATGAAAGTTTAACAGTAGCGTTGGCTGATTTAAAACAAGCACAAACACAGTTGGTTGAATCAGAAAAAATGGCATCTTTAGGTCAATTAACTGCAGGAATTGCACATGAAATTAATAACCCTATTAACTTTGTAACATCTAATGTTAAACCTTTGCAGCGCGATATACATGAACTGTATCATTTACAAGAAAAAACTGAGGCATTAGCTAAAGATGGAAAGTTAAACCTTGATGAAATTGAGCAATTAAAAAAGGAAATTGATTATGATTACCTTAAAACTGAAATCAATTATTTATTGAAAGGTATTCATGAAGGATCATCCAGAACCGCTGAAATTGTAAAAGGCTTACGTATATTTTCTCGTGTGGATGAAGACGATATTAAATTGGCAGATGTAAATGAAGGTTTAGAATCAACCATAATTATTATAAATAATCAGTTGAACAATAAAATTGAAGTACAACGAAATTATGGTAATATTCCATTGGTTGAATGTTACCCCGGGAAATTGAATCAGGTATTTTTAAACCTTATCAGTAATGCTATTTATGCCGTAAAACAACGATTTAACGAGGAAGAAGGGGGCTTGGTTAAAATTACAACGCAGGAGTCAACTGATTCTATTATAATTGAAATCGGAGATAATGGAACCGGAATGAGCGAAACTACTAAAAACAAATTATTTGAACCATTCTTCACCACCAAACCGGTTGGAGAAGGTACCGGTCTTGGTTTATCAATTGTGTACAACACCATTAAAAAACATCATGGAAATATTACAGTGAAAACAGCCATTGGTGAAGGAACAACATTTACCATAACCATACCTAAGAAAAGATAAGATGAGTAACCCATTAAAAAAAATACGTATTCTTTTTGTTGATGATGAAATCAATAACCTTCATGCGTTCAAAGCCGCATTTAGGTTTGATTATGATATAACAGTAGCCCAGTCAGCATCGGAAGCAGAAACTTGGCTTGAACAAAATGAAGTTGATTTGATATTGTGCGACCAAAGGATGCCGGGAAAAACAGGTGTTGAGTTTTTTTCATCTATCCTAAAAAAACATCCAAAACCCATCCGAATTTTAGTTACCGGATACACAGATATTGAGTCTGTAATAAAAGCCATCAACCTCGGTCATGTATTTCGTTATATTAATAAACCTTGGAACGAAGCTGAGATTAGAAGTTCAATAGAAGAGGCCTATAGATATTATACCCAATCACACCAACTGGAATCAAAGGTTACTGAACTTACTCGAGCATATAATGCATTAGATGGTTTTGCATATAGCGTTTCACACGATTTAAAAGGTCCTTTAATGAGTATTATGGGTGCCATAAATATTGTGAATAATAGTCCTGACAAAAATCAAAAAAATGTATCCTTAATGCTCGAACTCATTGAAAAAGCGGCAGTTCATTTAAATGAGTTTATCGAAAACATGCATGTTTATTATCGCAATAACAGAGGCGAATTAAAAATTGAACCTGTAAACCTGGAAGACCTAAAATCTGAATTATTATCCATACACGGCATTACCTGTCACCAACAAAATATAAGCCTTACCATTAACTGCGAAAACACTACCGAATTTTTCCGTACTGATGTTACAAAATTGAAAGTAGTTATTAATAATTTAGTTTCTAATGCACTGAAATACCAACGTGCAGGTGAAGTAAATAAATATGTTGATGTGCAAATGCGTGTAATTGATGAAAACTTAATCATCCACGTGAAAGATAACGGTATGGGCATTCCTGATGAATATTTACAAAATATATTTGAACTATTCTTCCGTGCAACAACTGAAGTTAGTGGAAGCGGATTTGGATTATATAATGTTAAAGAAATTGTAACCACCCTTGGAGGAAAAATAAATGTAGAATCAAAACTTAATTCAGGAAGTACTTTTACTGTAAATCTACCTTGTAAATAATGGCATATCACTTTATAATAATTGATGATAATAAAATTGACCTTTTAGTGGCATTCAAAGCAATTGAAATGAGCCATATTGAACACGGCGATATCCATCAATTCCAAAGCGGAACCGACGCTTTGGCTTTTATTAAAACATACAAGCCGAAACAAAAAGTAATTATGCTTGTGGATATACAAATGCCGGTTATGAATGGTTTTCAATTTATGGATGAATTTGAAGCGTTGCCCGCTAAAACTAAAAAATTATTTCATTGCATGTTTCTTACCTCCTCATCAAATGATATAGATAGATTAAGAGCTCAAAAGTATCCAAGCATAAAATCCTTCTTAAATAAACCTTTTACCTCGGAAGTAGTGGCCGGTATCATAAAAAATTTACCTGCTTAATACTTTCAATTCATTTCACTATTAATTAAATACTTATAACTTTGAAACTATGAAACGTTTCTTGATTGTTACTGCATCCATTATTGGCTTATTGTTATTGATTATTGTTGCTGTGCCTTTCCTGTTTAAGGATAAAATCATTGCCGGTATTAACAATGAAATCAACAAAAACTTAAATGCTAAAATCGGATATAACCCTGATATTGAAATCAGCATTATCCGTAGTTTTCCCAACTTAGGCGTTGCACTTAAAGATGTGTACGTTGCCGGTGTTAATGACTTTGAAGGTGATACTTTGATTAGTTGGAAAAAACTATCTGTATCGCTCGACATCATGAGTGTGATTAAAGGTGAAACATTTGACATCAGAAGTATAACCTTAGATGATGCTCGAATTCACGCCCTCATGCTTGCCAATGGTACAGCTAATTGGAATATCACCAAACCTTCGGTTGATACCACCACTACCACTACCGATACAGCCTCCACATCTTTTCATCTAAAATTAAAACGGCTTACAATCAATAATGCCAATATTGTTTATGACGATAAGGTAAGTGGCATATTTACCAAACTAGAACAATTTAATTATAACATGAGTGGCGACTTCAGTCAGGATGAATTTATGTTAAATATTATTAGCAGTGTTCAATCATTACAGTATAAAATGGGGGGCATTACCTTTATTAATAAAGTGAACACCCAAATAAAAGCTGATATTGATATGGACATGAAGCAACAATTGTTTACGTTTAAGGATAATGAAATTGGGTTAAATGCCTTGAAATTTGCTTTTGAAGGGTTTATTCAATTAAAAGGTAATGATATTGACATGGATATTAAATACAATGCAGCAAAAGCTACATTTAAAGACTTCCTATCCTTGATTCCCGGAATTTATCAAAAAGATTTTGAACAGGTAAAAACAGCAGGAACCCTTGGGTTTAATGGTTTTGCAAAAGGTACATATAATGAACAATCGCTACCGGCATTTGCTTTAAATGTAGAAATTAATAATGCTATGTTCAGTTATCCAAATCTTCCAATGGCTGTTAAAGATGTACAAGTAAAATTAGGTGTAAACAATAAGGATGGACAATTAAATAGCACTGAAATTAACCTGAGCAAGTTGCACGCAAATGTTGGCGGTGATGCGTTTGAAGCTACCTTATTGGCAAACAATTTAATGAACGACCCATTTATGGACGCTACTTTATTGGGAAGAATTAATTTAGACCATATAGGGAAAATTGTACCAATGGAGGATGGAATCCAATTAAGTGGTTTAATAACTTCTGATATTAAAGCTAAAGGAACTGTATCTACGCTTGAAAAACAAAACTATGAAGCATTTAATGCATCAGGCGAATTGGTTATGCAACAGTTAAGTTTTAAATCTCCTGAACTAACTGATGGAATTAAAGTATACGACGCTAAACTTTCATTTACCCCACGTCTGGTTTCGCTTAATAATTTTGATGCAACAATAGGTAAATCCGACATGAAAATGAATGGGGAATTGGGTAACTTTTTTGCCTATATGTTTGGGAAAGGTGTAATTCAAGGGAAATTGAACTTTAGTTCTAATAATTTAGATTTAAATAGTTTGATTGGTGCACCCGACACCACAACTACTGCGTCTTCAACTGATACAGCAACAATTATTGCCCCTGAAATTCCTGCTAATATTAACTTCACACTTAACAGCAAAATCAACAATATTCAATACACAAATTTAGACATTAAGCAGTTTAAAGGTACTGTGCAAATTGCGGATCAAAAATTAATGTTAAAACAAGTAGGTATGGAAGCCTTAGGTGCATTGTTTAATATGAATTGTACGTATGAAACTTCTAATCTTTTGAAACCTACTATTGCACTTGATTTAGATATTAAAAATCTTGATTTCAAAACCGCATTTAATACTTTTAATACCATTAAAAACCTAGCTCCAATAGCCGAAAATATGGAAGGTAAATTTTCTACATCTTTTAGTATGAAGGCTCCAACAGATAAGCACCTTAACCCAATATTAAATCAAGTATATGCCACCGGAAACCTAATAATTCCTGATGCCGCAATAACTAATGTTAAACTATTTGATCTACTGGCATCCACCTTAAAAAATGATAAATATAAAAGTGTAGGTTTAAAAAACGTTAATATCCAATTTGCAGTTGAAAATGGTAAAATTACCACTCAACCTTTTACGGTTAACGCAGGCGGACAAAGTTTAAATCTATCAGGAACAACAGGAATTGACCAAACAATAGATTACAAAGGAACTACTGCGATACCAACCGCATCCTTAGGTGCTGTTAATGCTGGCCTTCAACAAGCACTCGGACAACTAAATAAACAAACCGGAACAAATCTATCTACATCATCCACCGTTAACCTTGCATTAGGTATTAATGGAACCTTTAGCGAACCGAAAATCACCACAAACTTAGCGGCACTTGCGAAAAACGAGGCTACCAACCTCAAACAACAAGCCCTGGATGAATTAGATAAACAAAAAAAGGCTTTAGAAGCAAAGGCAAAAGAAGAAATGGTAAAAGCTGAGGCTAAACTAAAGGAAGAAAGTGAAAAAGCGAAACAACGCCTAAAAGAGGAAAGCGATAAGGCAAAAGCCGAAGCTGAAAAACAGAAAAAAGAACTAGAACGTAAAGCACAAGAAGAAAAAGAAAAACAGAAAAAAGCCCTTGAAGAGGAAGCTAAAAAGAAACTGAAAGGAATTTTCCGCTAAAACCTTTTTTTATGAAATAGTGTTAGTATTTTATCTAAACTTATAAAAATGAAAAAAGTATTATTAATGGCTATTCCGGCTTTATTGCTTGTTGCATGCGGCGGTGGAAGTACAGAAAAAAAGAGTGAAACAGGAACTGAGCAATCAACTGCTAAAAGTTTTGAATTCACCGTTAATGGTGTTGGTAACACTATGGCTGATATGATGTTTGACACCAAAGAACTTAAGGTAAGTGCCGGAGCTAAAGTGAAAATTAACTTAAGTAATGCCGCTTCCGATGCTTCAATGTTGCATAACATTGTAATTGTGAAACAAGGTTCAGAAAAGGAAGTAGCCATGGAAGGCATTAACTTAAAGGATAAAAATTATTTTAATCCTGATAATGCTAATGTAATTGCAGGCTCAGGGGTTGCAGGTCCGGGCCAAACCGTTAGTGTTGAATTCACAGCGCCTGAAGCCGGTAACTACAGCTTTATTTGCACCTACCCGGGGCATTGGACAAAAATGCAAGGCACTTTAATTGTAGAATAAACTTTTTTTATAAACAGGATAGGGGCTAACAGCCCCTTTTTTGTTTTATATTCGAACCAATTATTTTTTGGAACAGCATTTGCATAATGCATCAAAACAACATCAATCATGAAAAAATTAGTCCTTACTGTACCAGTTTTATTTAGCCTGCTTGTATTCGAATCTTGCTCCGGAAACAGAAAAGTACAACGAATTGACCCCGCTCAACAAACTGATTTAAGTGGAAGGTGGAACGATAGTGATTCGAGATTAGTGGCCAATGAAATGATAACCGATATATTAAGCGGAGCTTGGAGAACCAACTTCGAACAAAAATATGGACGTAAACCTGTACTAATCGTTGGAAATATTAAAAACCGTACCTCAGAACAAATTGACCCGGTAACCTTTATTAAAGATCTTGAACGAGCTTGCATCAATTCAGGTACTATATCCATTGTTCAATCAGGTGAAGACCGTAACCAAGTGCGTGAAGAACGTAATGAGCAACAAACATTCTCAAGCGAAGATACCCGCAAAAGATGGGGCAAAGAAAAAGGAGCCGATTTTATGATTACAGGAGTTATAAGCTCTATTGTTGATAGTTATAAAAACCAAAGAACAATTTTTTATCAAGTTGATTTGGAATTAACTGATTTAGAAACCAACGAAAAAGTATGGATTGGTAATAAAAAGATTAAAAAGGCTGTAAGAAACTAAGCTCTTACATACATACCAATCATGAATTATTATAGGCTTGTTACGATTGCAGTGATGCTGCTATTTATTTCCGGCTGTGCAACTTTTTATCAGCGCAGCGAAGAAATGATGGCAGCTACCTATAATTTGAACTTTGATGAAGCCTTGGCGGCAATGGATAACAAGGCATTCAAAAAATCAAATCGTAATCAATTACTGTATTACTGCAACAAAGGCACCTTGTTATTTATGAAAGGTAGCCCAAAAGAAAGTAATGATGCATTCTTAAAAGCCGACTATTATGTAGAGGATTTCAGAAAAAATTATGCCTCTGAAGCGGCATCTTTTTTATCAAATCCCATGATTACCCGCTATGAAGGCGAAAGCTTCGAACGCATAATGATACATTATTATACTGCCTTAAATTATCTTCAGCTAAACATGAAAGATGAGGCTTTGGTAGAATGTAAACGTATGCTACTTAAACTGCAATACAATAACGATTATTTTAAAGAAAAAAATAAATATAAAAACGATGCTTTAGTTCATATACTATCCGGTGTAGTATATGAAAATTTAAAAGAATATAATGCCGCTTATGTAGCTTATAAAAATGCTTACGACATTTATGAACAAGAATATAGCAAGAACTTAAATATTCCAATGCCTGAGCAATTGAAGTATGACTTAGTTCGTACTGCACAATTTACAGGGTTTACTCAGGAAGCAAAGGAGTATCGCAAACGTTTTAATTTAGATGGTTATAATCCATCTCCTAAACAGTCGGCCCTGGTTGCATTTTGGAATAATGGTTTTGGACCGGTTAAAAGTGAATGGAGCATCAACTTTTCAATTACCCCGGCCGGTAATGGTTATGTTAACTTTGTAAATCATGATTTAGGTTTAAATTTTCCTTATTACGCAGGTAACGACGCCAATGGAATCGCCGCACTTAAAATTTTAAGGGTAGCTTTTCCTAAGTATACATCACGTTTGCCACTTTTTACTTCCGCCGAATTACAAATTGATAGTTTAGGGATAAAAAGAAACTTCTTCTTAGCTCAGGATATTGATAAAATCGCCCGTGTAAGCCTTCAAGACAGAATGTTGAAAGAATTAAGCGAGGCTTTGCTGCGTGCAGCTTTAAAACAATTAGCGATTGCTGCTGCTCGATCAAAAGATGAGGGACTTGGTGCTGCCATGAGTATATGGGGCGCACTTAGCGAAAAAGCCGACACGCGCAATTGGCAAACTTTACCTTATCATATCTCATACACCCGAATTGAACTTCCGCCGGGAACACATCGTGTTACATTCAATACTACTAATATAAATTTTAGTGTACCGGTTACCATCAATAATGGCGAAATGGTGGTTAAAGTATTTCAATCACCATATTTTAACGGATACACCAATTAGTTTTTAGTACCTTTGATATTATGCTATCAGAGGTACATCCTAAAAATCCAAACCCAAGAACGATTAAACAAATCGTTGATTTGCTTCGTAAAGATGCAGTAATTATAATCCCTACTGATACCATTTATGCCATGGCATGCATGTTGAATAGCAAAAAAGGCATGGAGCGTATGGCTCGTATTTCCGGTAAAAAACTTGAAAAAGTAAACTTCTCTTTGCTTTGTTCTGATTTATCCAACCTGTCGGAATTTACTTCTCATATTGATCGTCCGGTTTTTCGTTTATTGAAAAATAATTTACCCGGACCATTTACATTTATTCTAAAAGCAAACAATAATGTGCTTAAGTATTTTAGTGGCAATAAAAAAACTATTGGTATACGCGTGCCTGATAACGTTATTGCTCAAACCTTAATTAAAGAAACCGGATTGCCATTATTAGTTACTACCATTCATCATGATGATGAAATCTTAACCTACATGACCGATCCTTACGAAATCCATCAAAAATTTGAACATTTAGTTGATGTTGTAGTAGATGGTGGTACAGGCGGTAATATCCCTTCTACTATTATTGATTGCGCAGGCGACGAAATTACCTTGATAAGACAAGGGAAGGGAATTTTTGAAGAACAATTGTAATACCTATTTATGAAGGTTATATCACTATGTTGTATACTTTTATTTATTGTTAAACCAATAGCAGCACAAACAGTAAAACTAACTCTTATCGACTCGAACGAGATAAAGAATTATTCCGGTGTTGCATTTTCTCAAATGAGCTTTAGAGGTGTAAGCGTAGTTAATGATTCAGTGTTTTGGATAAGCGGTCGCAAAGGTTGTATTGCCAATACGGTTAATGGTGAAAAAAATATTGAAATACATCGTGTAACCGGATATGAACAACTCGACTTCAGAGATATTCACGCTTGGTCAAGCCAATCGGCTATAGCCATGAGTAGCGGATTTCCTGCTGTTGTTATCCGAACAACCGACGGAGGCAAGCATTGGAAAACTGTTGTAAATAAACCCGACTCGGCTTATTTTTTTGATGCTATTGATTTTTTAAATCCTAAACAAGGAATTTTAGTTGGCGACCCCGTTGATGGCTATTTTACAATAATGCTTACCATTGATAGTGGTAACACTTGGAAAAATATTTCTACCTCACTTAAAATTTCAGCATTGCCCGGAGAAGCAGCATTTGCAGCAAGTGGAACTTGTGTAAAATGGATAAACAAAAAATCATTTTTTTTGGTTACCGGTGGATTAGCTTCAAGAGCCATTCATGTAAACATAAAAACCGGAAAACAACTGGTGTTAACTTTGCCCTTTGCTTCTTCCAACTCATCCGGTGCTTTTAGTATAGCATTAACTCCACGTAAAGGTGAGGCCATCATCAGTGGTGGCGATTATGTAAATGATACATCAACTTTGAATGATGATGTATTTACGATTCGTTACAACAAAAAACATTGTTGGGTTGCTCAACCCTCAACAAAGGGTTTTTATAAATCGGCCGTAGCTGCGTTTGGCACCGACTTTTTAAAACAACCTATGATTGTATGTACCGGAACTGCCGCAACTCAAGTATTAGGCATGCGCAGTAGTTTTATCGGACCGGTGTTCATACCTATTGCCACCTATTTTAAAGGATTTAACACCATAGGAAAATCGCCCCAAAGTAGTGTATGCATATTAGCAGGAAACAAAGGTAGAATGGCAATTTTAAAACTATAAATCATGATGATGCGCAAGCTTGAGATAAGTTGAACATAAACTGATCATTTACCTTAATTTCGCCCGTAACCCATTTGTTAAAATTTTTTATTTCAGTGCGTAAATACTGTTGCAATGGCTGTAACTGTTGAGGTGAAAACACGTTTATAGCTTCAACAATGGCTTGTGCCACATGATATTGAGGAAGCATCTTCCCATCATCAATTTTAATACATATCCCCCACCCTTTAGAAGCAATGGCCATACAAAAAACTCCTTCTGCTCCTGTTTTGCCTATGATGTCAGGTGCAGTAATCTTCATTAAATCGGTGCAATAGCGTTTAGTACCGGCAACCATAAATGGATACTTACTAATTGCTTCCCACATTAAAGAAATGGCCTCTGTATAAACAGTAGGTAAAGTTGTTGGATTAGCCAAACTTTTAAATGCTAAGGCCTGATGATATACTGGTACACTTACTATTGGAGCACTGCAACCATCTAATGCAATAGTCATATCATCCGACGAATATTCATACAAAGTGGAACAAATACGAAGAATATATTGTTGTAGTGGATGTTCGGGCAATAAATAATCGTGTGTTGACCACCCTTTATGTACACACAATGCCAACATACCGGCATGTTTGCCGCTGCAATTGTTATGTATGGCCTGAGGTGAAAGTCCTGCCTTGATAAGAGCAGTTGATTGATTTTTATCGCTTGGCATTTGTGCACCGCATAACAACGCTTCTTGCCCCAATCCTATTTTATGTAATATACTGTTTACTGCATCTACATGTTCAGGTTCAGCATTATGAGAACCGCACATCACCGCAATTTCTTCTAAAGTAAGTGAATAATGCTGATGTACATTTTCCATCAATAATGGTAGTACCTGCAACAACTTCATGGCACTTCTTGGGTAACATATCTGCATGTGGTTTCCTGCAGAATAAACAACTTGGCCTTTGCTATCAACAATACAAACTACTCCACGATGAAAACTCTCTAACACTCCTCCCCTGTATATTTCTACTAAAATCGGATTTTGATGTTCAGTCATACACACAAAGGTAATCAACCAAAGGCAGTTTTGATGTACCGTGCATTATATACCAATAAAATTTATTGAAGTGAAGCAGGAATAACCACCGGAAAATGTTTAGGATAAATTTGTATTTCAAAATTATTATCCTCCATTAACTCCCCGTCTAGGTGTGCAGTTAATATGTTTGATGAAGAAACGTTCAATCGGGTAATCCTATCGTATTGTATAAAAGGCAAAGGTGAATTTAAATGCCTTCCGTACTCAATAACAGGAAGATATTTAAACCGTTTAAACAACCCTATTTTATTAATGGATATACATTCTAATAATCCATCGGTATAATCAGCAAAGGGCGCAACGTTAAATCCACCACCATAAGTTTTTCCATTAGCTGCACTCAACATAAACAGTGGCATGGAAAAAGATTTTTCGGCATGTGTTGTCTGATAGGTTATATGTACTTCGTGCTCACGATAAAAAAACAACAGTCCAATCACTGTTGTATAGTAGGCCATTTTGCCTGAAAATAATTTTTTAGCCAATAACCTTTTTACCACCCAACCATCAAACCCAATACCTACTCCGTTGATAAACCATTTATGGTTGCAAGTAGCTGCATCAACATATACAACATTATCACTTAAGCTTATTTTAAAGTATTCGTCTTGTGTTAATTTACCTAAAAAAAGGTTGGCCACATCATTACCTGTACCACAAGGAATGATAGCCATTGGTAATGGATTTGAATGATAGGTATTAACTGCTCGATTAATAGTTCCATCGCCACCTAAAACAGCTATTCTGTTAAATTTATCGAAGGTTAATGGCCAATCATTAACAAATACCTCATAAGGTATTTTATATTTACGTAAATATTGTTCATATTGTTTACAACAAGCTATTGATTTTCCACCGCCGGCAGATGCATTTAACAATATAGCCACATAAATCATACAGCAATTTAAATACTACGGCTCATAAACAAAACAATTATCCTTTAAATATAATAAATATATCCTCATAAAAAAAGCTGCCACGTATTACGCAGCAGCTTTCTTAATAATTATAATTTATGGGTTATTTTTTGATAATACGTTGTGTGGTTATTTCAGTACCATTAGTTATACGAACGAAATAAATTCCATTAGGTAATGCTTCAGTATTAATATGGTATTGGTTATTACCTTTATTAGCATTACGTAATTCATTTACATGAACCTTACCTAACATATCGAATACCTGAACCGTAACATCAGCTTCTTTATTGCTGTAGTAAGTAATATTTAAATTCTCGTTAAATGGATTTGGTGAAGTTATAACTTGTTGAGTAGGTTCGGTTGCATGCGCAACACAAATAACCTTTGACAATTCAGTTTTACCATCAAAATCAACTTGTTTTAAGCGGTAGCAAACATTTCCTGAAACCGACTCAAAATCATTGAAACTGTAAGTACTAACTCGGTTGCTGTTACCTGCACCGGTTACAAAACCTATATTTACATAACGTGAACCATTAACACTGCGTTGCACTTCAAATCCTCGGTTATTTTTTTCTGATGCTGTACTCCATTTTAATGATGCTCCATAGGCAGTTGCCGATGCAGTAAAAAATTTGTACCTAACAGGTAGTGGTGCATCTGTATTTGTAATTCTAACAATTCCTCTTCTTAACACAGTTGTGGTATTTCCTCCACTTGGCCATATTCCATCTGCATCAGTAACTACATCTATTAAATTACCCAAGGTATCTCTTGTTTCTATTCTTCTGATACCGTTTGCATTATTAGCACCAATTGGAATTACGGCTGCATATTGTCCTTTAATAGATAAGGTGTCATGGCGTAATATACTGTCTACAGCACCAGGTAACTCTGAATTAGAAATTTGGTTCACTACATTACGTCTGATTCTGCTTATGGATATTGGATCACCTGTTCCAGCAACATTGTTATATAATAGAACAATACTACCTGAAGCAAACGTATCTGCCTGACCAATTAAAAAAGCACCATCATCTGTTGTGGCAGGAGTAAGTGCTGTATTAGCAATATCTAAAGCCGTAATTGTTTTAGTACCTATGTAAGTTGGAGCTGATGACACACTTGCAGGAGGTATAGCCCATCCAACTCTTATGTTGTGCACTGCCCCACCGCCAAATCTTGTTGAATTACCGGTTGGTTGAAAGTAAAACCAAATATTCCCTGTGCTCCCGGCACCGTTAGTAGTAAAGGTAGGATTAGTTGAACCCATAGCACTACCCGACCAGATATTACCGGCTCCAAAACTAGTATTTGCATCAGTAGTTAGTCCTAAAGATAACCTTATTGTGTAAGTTACGTTTGGCTGCAAGCCATCAATTCTAATACAAACGGGAAAATATACCCTCGCATTATTGACACTAGCGGCAGTTTTACTTCCCATAAACTGAGGCACATAAACTTCAGTTACCGTTTGGGCATTTACATTTAAAAACAGTGCAACAGCACAAATTCCAAGTAATAATTTTTTCATTGTTTTTTAATTACGGGCGCAAATCTAAGTATTATCTGCATTTTTATCATTAAGTAATTGTAAATAAAGGATAATTAAAGGTTATGAGAACGCAATTTGAAGATTAAGTTAGAATGCTAAATTATATAGCAAAATAACATATAGGCAATGCGTAATTTGGTAGCATGAAAGTGTACCCTGAAAATTTAATAGGCAGTTGGCATCATAAAGAGAAAAATCGTATTTATACCTTCAGGAAATCAGGTATTGTTTATGTTAAATCGGCGAATGGCCGACAAATGATTTATGATTTCCAAATAATTACACGACAAGGAAACAGTTTGTTGGTTATTGATGAGTTTGTTTTTCCATTTATTAACGTGACTCCTTACTTTTTTAGCTTAAGGGTTAAGCAAAATATTATAATACTCACCAAAATTGTAGATGAATAGCTTACTTCATTAGGTAATCCCTTAATAAAAGAACATAAAATCTGTTTTAATTTCTACTGAAAATCTCATACCTTTAAAAACAAACTAAGCCAAACCGTATGTCGAATTATACCGAGCGTATATTATCACTTGAAGCTAAGCTCAACAATCTATATCATCAACAAAAACAATTTCAGGCACAAATTAAATTATTGGAAATTGAACTGGCTTCATTAAAAAACGAAACATTAAATCAACAAGATAAAAGTGTAACCCTTCAAACCAACACTTCCATTCCGGTTGAACCGGTTACACAGCCTGTTTCGAAACCTGAACCGATAGCTATAAAAACAGTTGAACAACCGTTAAAACAACCTATTAAATCGCCGCTTAGTGAGGCATTTATTGGCGGTAACTTAATGAGTAAAATTGGAATAGTAATCACAGTTATAGGTGTTGCCATAGGCGCAAATTATGCTATTGACCATAACCTAATAACACCAATTACTCGAATTATTTTAGGATATGCGTTTGGAGTTACCTTATTATTGATTGGCATAAAACTAAAAAAATATTACCATACTTATAGTGCTGTTTTAGTAAGTGGAGCTTTGGCCATTTTATATTTTCTAACTTATCAGGCATACGATAATTTAAAACTGCTCCCTCAGGTATTTGCTTTTGTGATGATGTTAGCCCTCACAGTTTTTGCTGTGATAAGTGCTATTAGTTATAATAGGCAAATTATTGCGCATTTCGGACTTGTAGGTGGTTATGCCATTCCATTACTGTTAAGCACAGGTTCGGGACAGGCTATTATATTATTTATATATATCACCATCATTAATATCGGAATATTGGCAATTGCCATTAAAAAATACTGGAAAAATTTGTACTACAGTTCCTTCCTTATTACTTGGTTAATATTTATTATATGGATAATTGATAATAATAACTACAACAACCACCCTGCCCTTGCAAATATTTTTGCCACCCTATTTTTTGTGATATTTTATATTCAATCAATTGCCTATAAGCTGCTTCAAAAGGAAATGTTTAAAAAAGCAGATATTCTATCGGTAATTACAAATGCATTCACCTATTATGCCATTGGCTATTTTATTTTAAAAAATGAAACATGGTCAAATTATAATTTAACAGGAGCCTTTACCCTTTTTAATGCCATTGTACACCTTTGTTTAGGCTTAATTCTTCGACGTTTACAGGTAGCCGATAAAAACCTGATGCACTTGGTTTCAGGATTAGCACTAACGTTTGTAACCATTACCATTCCTGTTCAATTTGATGCCAATTGGGTTACTTTATTATGGATTGGCGAAGCAGCCATATTATTTTGGATTGGCAGAACAAAACAAACTGCATTTTACGAATGGATTGCTTATGTAATTATGTTGTTAGCATTTATTAGTCAGGCGCTAGATTGGCTCAGCGTTTATGATAATTATGTTGTAGGGCAACCGGAAACTAAAATAACACCGATATTTAATATTTATTTTCTTTCGGCTTTATTGGTTGGTGTTGGTTTCGGATGGATTAATTACATGAATAATAAACTTCCAAATTCTGCTTATATTTCTTTTAATAAGGATTTGCAAACAATTATTGATTATGGAATTCCAGCCCTGTTCGTCTTAAGTATTTATTTCCCTGTGTTATTAGAAATAAGTAATTATTGGAATCAATTGGCTAAAGAATCAACGCTACTCATAATAAATAAAGAAATTGGTGAAGAAAGCTACATCCAAAACCTGGATTTAAAACAATTCAAACAGGCTTGGAACCTTATTTACACCATGATATTTTCAACTACTTTAGGCCTTATAAATCTTCGTTTTGTTAAAAACAAACAACTGGGAAAGGTGTACGTTTATTTGAGTTCATTTATCATCATCATCTTCTTGTTAACAGGCTTGTATGCCTTAAGCGAGTTAAGAGTAAGTTATTTAAATCCTGTATATGAAAATTATCCTACAAGCTGGTTTCATATATTTATCAGATACATTAGTTTGTTAAGTTTAGTCGGATTAGTTTTTACCTTATACAAACATATCCATACATATTTTAAGGAAGAATCCTATTTAACCTATTTCGATATTTTTGTATATACCACCATATTATGGGTTAGTACAAGTGAATTAATACATTGGATGGATATGCTTGCATCTACACAAAAATATAAACTGGCAGTTACCATTTTATTTGCAGTGTATGCATTAATATTGATAAGTATTGGCTTATGGCAACGAAAGGCTGCGCTTCGCATTTATGGTATAGCCTTGTTTGCTGCAACATTAATTAAGTTATTTCTTTATGACTTATCGGGAACCGAGAGCATTGAAAAAACAATAACCTTTATAATAGTTGGCATATTATTACTGGTAATTTCCTTTTTATACAACAAATACAAATCAATATTTACTGATAAAACAGACACGGAATGATTAGAAAAATAATATGTGGTGATAAAAAAATGCGGAGTAGATTAATCCTACACCGCATGTATCTTGTATGATTAAGACAAAAGTAACAACAAGCTGTTACAATGCGCTTGTTTCACTTTCTTTAGAAATCTTTTTAACTAATCCTTGTAATACATTACCGGGGCCACATTCTACAAATTGCTTGGCACCATCGGCTACCATGGCCTGAACACTTTGTGTCCAACGCACAGGGGCGGTTAACTGAGCAATTAAATTATCCTTTATTGCTTCAACACTAATAACAGCAGCGGCAGTTACATTTTGGTAAACAGGACAAATAGGTGAATTAAAGGCGGTAGCATGAATGGCTGATTCCAACTCAACCCGAGCCGGCTCCATTAATGGAGAGTGAAATGCGCCCCCCACAGGCAAAACTAAAGCGCGTTTAGCTCCGGCAGCTTTTAATGCTTCACATGCCAAATCAACTCCGGCTTTTGAACCCGATATTACAAGTTGACCGGGACAATTATAATTGGCGGCAACCACAATTTCTTGAGTAATCGAGGCGCATATTTCTTCAACTTTTGCATCTTCCAATCCTAATACTGCGGCCATAGTTGAAGGGGTAAGTTCGCAGGCTTTTTGCATAGCCATTGCGCGTTTAAATACCAGTTTTAATCCATCTTCAAACGTTAGAGTTTTGTTGGCAACCAAGGCACTAAACTCTCCTAATGAATGTCCGGCCACCATATCCGGTTTAAATGCATCTCCGGCTATTATGGCTTTAACAACGGAATGAAGAAAAATGGCAGGCTGAGTAACTTTGGTTTGTTTTAATTCTTCATCAGTGCCATTAAACATAATATCAGTAATACGGAAACCTAAAATTGTATTGGCCTGCTCGAATAATTCGCGAGCTGTATTATTTTGTTCATAAAGGTCTTTACCCATTCCAATAAACTGGGAACCTTGACCCGGAAAAATATATGCTTTCATTTGCGTAGGTAAAAATTATAATGATGCAATTAATAAAACTATTTATAAAAAAATAACCTGAGTTATTCACCTCAGGTTAACCGGTATTTTAAATAAAGATTAAAATTATTTAAGTGCCTGAAAAGCAGTAAAGACAGCTATTAATTCATCTGTATTAATTTCATGCTTTCGCTTGCCAATCCACAATACTGCTTTATCTGGTTTTTGGCCTAATTGAGTTTTACTAAAACTTACCATAACATCGTATGCGATGGCATAAGTTATTTCTTCCGTAGTTTCCTTCATCGGCTTAAGCATGGTATAACTTTGTTTGATGCTTGGCCAATCAGCTAAAAACTTTTCGATGGCAGCAGCAGGAACATGGGTAAAGAAAATATTTAAATTACCCATTTGTCTGATAAAGTCGTCGCCCCGAACCTTATTATATAAATCAGTTACATCAAAGTAATACACGCTATCTTGTAGGTAAAACGACTTAACTACTTTGTGCGAACCAAACACCAATACTTTATTGGTATCATTTTTAAAATAAACCAATTCCAGTTGAGCTTTACTTGGATTTTCGATTTTACGAAATAACAATTTGGTAGAGCCTGTTGATAGTTGGCCTGTTTGATGGCTTTCTACTACATTGCGTATATAATAATCATATACATTTGTAGTTGAAGAACAGGCTGAAATCAATAGAATAGATAAAATTCCTATGCTTGTTTTAAGTTGATTCATAAGGGATACTCTAATAACAGATGATGCTCAAATATAAAGGAAATAAACCGCTGCACAAATATTGTACTTAAAAAAGTGTAAACGCCTTACTCTCCGAAGTACTCTACAAATTGTCGTTCAGTTTCATAAAGCTTAATCGCATGTAATTTCCCCTCGGTGATGTGAGGTTCTAATTGTTCCCAAATGGCCACCACTAAATTCTCAATACTTGCCATTTTATTTTTCATAAAGTCAACGTCATGGTTGATATTCCTATGATCAAGCTTATCTACCACATAAGTATTGATAATTTTTTTCAATTGTTTTAAATCCATAACCATTCCGGTGTTTTCATCTGCAACACCTTTAATGGTTACATACATGTCAAAATTATGTCCATGATAGTACTTATTGGCGCATTTCCCAAAAAAAGCCTCGTTCTCTTCCTCGCTCCACGCGGGATTGTATAGCTTATGTGCGGCATTAAAATGAACCTTACGTGTAATATAAACAGTTTTGCTTTTTTGCATGAGCAAGCGTTAAAATAAGCCGCAAATATAAAAAGGGTTTATGGTTGCTACAAATAAAAAAACACTTGAATCAACCTAATGCAAGGGCTTTATTTACAAATGTTTGAACATTGCCCCTCCAAATATGTGTGTTTCTAAGTGTTTATACCTATTTTTGAACGAATTTGTAATAAAGACATGATTGTAATTACAGGCGCCGAGGGTTTTATCGGAAGTTGTTTGGTAGCAGGTTTAAATGCAGCCGGATATCGTGATTTAGTTTTGGTTGACGATTTTGGTTTAGCTGAAAGGGAAAATAACCTACTCAATAAAACCTTTACAGACAAGGTTAACCGCAAAGCACTTGCCGATTGGTTAGACAATAACCACCGATTGGTTCAGTTTATTTTTCATATTGGTGCTCGCACCGATACTACTGAAAAAGATGAAGCCCTTTTAAAAGAGTTAAATGTAGACTATTCAAAAATGCTATGGGAAAAAAGTGTAGCTTACGGATTACCTCTTGTGTATGCATCATCGGCAGCTACTTACGGTAACGGCGAGTTTGGGTATGACGATGACCATAACCTTTGTAAAAAACTGCAGCCACTAAATTCCTATGGAAAGTCAAAAAACAATTTCGATATCTGGGCTTTAGAACAAGAACGTAAGCCATATTTCTGGGCAGGTTTAAAATTCTTCAATGTATATGGCCCTAATGAATATCATAAGAAAAGAATGGCAAGTGTAGTATTACATGCCTTCAACCAAATACAAAAAGAGGGTGTGGTAACCTTGTTCCGCTCTCATCACCCCGATTATATTGATGGTGGACAACTTCGTGATTTTATATATGTAAAGGATGTAGTTAATGTCTGTTTGTATTTATTGGAACAACGAACCGATAGCGGTATTTATAATTTAGGTTCAGGCACAGCCCGTACGTTTAATCACCTTGCTGAGGCCATTTTTAATGCTTTAAATTTGCCGGTTAACATCAAATTTATTGATACCCCCGAAGATATTAGGGATAAATATCAATATTATACCCAAGCCAACATGACTAAACTTAAAAGTATTGGTTATAACCAACCATTTTATGATTTAGAAAGTGGTGTGCATGATTATGTAAACCATTATTTAGTGCCTAAACTCTATTATTAAGGTATTTTGAAAAAAGGCATAAAATTATATTGGATTTTATTTGCCACCGGATGCCTTGCGTTAATGGTGTTAAGCTTCTATGAGCAAAAAACCATTCGTAACTCTACAACGCAATTAAAACTTGCCTATCAACAAGTGCAAGATGTTGTAAGGGCGAAAGAACTTGCTTTTATTGAACTTATTCAATCAGATTTACTGAATGACACCAACAATATCAATAGAAATTGGAATGCCATTTATAAAAAATTGCACGAAGAAAACGCTAATGTATTTATCACTAAAAATGACACCCTGCTATTTTGGAGCACCAATGAAGTTGATCTTAAACAACTAAAATTAAAATCAAATACTAGACACGCTTGTATAAAAGGAGATAATGGGTGGTATATAGTATATCGTAACAAGCGTGGTTCATTTCAATATGACTTCATTTATAAACTAAAAAACAATTTCGCCTACCGAAATCAATACCTTCAACATGTATTTAACAGCGAACTACAGTTTCTTCAAGATGCTATCATAGTTAATAAACGTATTAATGATAAGTACATAGATATTCAGTCGGTAGATGGAAGTTATTTATGCTCAGTACAAATTTTTAGCACTAATAAAATTACTGCTCGCATACTGCAATGGGTAATGTTTGCCTTATTGTTTTATGCTTTATTGCTTGCCCATGTATTAATACGTTATTACATTAGAAATTATCCTGTATTAACTACCACCTTGTTTTTTGCCATTTTTGTTTGGGTGCGTTGGATAAATACGTTTTATAATATCCCTCACTTTATTTACAGTAATAAATTATTTAGTGCAGGTGTTTATGCATCTTCAATTTGGTTTCCAAGCTTAGGAGATTTATTGGTAGACAGTGCTATTGTATTATGGTATTTCATTTTACTTGAAAGCCGTAAAAACCATCCAAGGATAAAAAAGGGAAATAGCAGTATTGCCGAACTTATTTTATATGGATTTTTAAGTTTGTTTGCGGGAAATGCAGTGTTTAGTTCCATAAAAAGTTTAACAATTGATTCTCAAATTTCATTCGATATTAACCAAATTTATTCCATTAATATTTTCACCTATTTTGCTATTGCTGTTTGTATCATTCAATTATTGGTGGTGTATTTTATCGCCCGTAACTTTACGCGTGCCATTTTATCATCCAAACAAAAGAAACAGCTAATAGTAGCCATAAGTACTATACTAGCTTTAGTTTATTTATTAATAGCCAACAAGATCTTTGAACACGACATTTTGAGGTACTGGTCGGTTATGATTTTGATTCTCACCTTTGTTGCATTTAAACTAATCACACCAAGACTAAACCGCTTTCAACAGTATTTCTTTGTTATTGTAATTATATCTACCTACAGCGCCATCAGCATTTGGCATTGGCAAAACGTGAGAGAAAAAGATAACCGAAAACTATTTGCAGTGAAACAAATTTCACAAACTGATATTACCAACGATTATTTTCTTCGTAGAATTGATAAAAAACTGAAACAGGATGATTATATAAATGAATATTTCCAAAGTCCTTTTATCATTAAACCCCAATTTGAAAAGCAAATTCGACAATTATATTTTACGGGTTACCTAAGTAAGTTTGATGTACAACTGTTGGATTATGATACCGCAGGTAATCATTTCAAAGAAAAAAACGAACTCACTTTTCGTCAAGCTAATGCAATTTACGAACAGCAAAGAAGCGAATCATTTGCAGGTTCGTTCAGATACATGCAAAGTTCAGGAAATATTAAAGGGTATATAGGAAAATATATTATCAGAACCGGTAAGCAACGCATTGGTTATTTATTTGTTTTACTTAAGCCTAAGTTAATTCAAAATGAAAACAGATTTGATGAAATTTTAGTTGAAGGAAATACCGCTATTCGTCCGCGCATCAGCGAATATTCTTATGCAGTTTATAAAGATAAAAAATTGGTTTACCAAAGTGGTGATTACGCCTACAGTATAATTAATATTTGGGGTGAAACCGACCACGATTTTCGTTTTTTTGAAGAGAATGGATTTACTCATTTGTTATATACCGACTACCAGCCATTAACTGTTGTGGTGAGTAAACCTGCTAATAGTATTAGTCAAGTAATTGGGCTATTTTCCTTTATTTTCACCTGTTGTACAGTTTTATTAATCCTTATATTGGTGTTGTTTATGCTCTTAAATGCACAAGGCATTAAACGATTGGCTATTGTTGAAAATCCTTTAGTGAATTGGATACGAAAAAACTTATTAAAACTGTTATTGATGGAAGAAAACACCATCATATTAATCAGAACACGAATTCAAGCATCTATTGTTTTTATCGTATTTACAACCTTAGTATTCAGCTCTTATTTTACTATTAAGTTTACCATAGATAAATATAATGTGAGGCAAACCGACAGGTTGATTAAAAAGTTAAGAAACATTGTTATCAATGTTGAAAACGAGCGCATCACCACACGCGAGCAATTTTCGCCGGCAGAAGTAGAAGCTTTTATAAACCAAATAGCAGATTTTTATGATACCGATATAACCTTGTATAATGCAAAAGGAGAAGTGGTAGCCAGCAGTATTGATAAGTTATATGACGAACATATCATTTCAATAAAAATGCATCCCCTTGCCTACTTTCATTTACATCAATTAAGAGAATCTCAGTATAGTCAGAATGAAAAAATAGGTTCCTTACTGTTTCAAGCAGCTTATGCACCGGTGTTTAATTCAAGAAATGAAGTATCAGGCTATTTACAATTACCATATTTCAGTAAACAAGTTGATTTATTAAGTGAAATATCTTCAGTTGTTATTGGATTTATAAACTTATATGTGTTATTGTTTATCATCATTGTGATGATTGCTTATTGGGTTTCGAGAAACATATCCTTCCCGTTAACCTTAATTCAACAACGTTTATCAAAAACAACCTTAGGCCAATTAAACGAACCTATTTTATGGCAACGTGATGATGAAATAGGCGAATTGGTTAAGCAGTATAATAGTATGATTTTACAATTGGATGAAAGTGCCAGAAAATTAGCCGAAACTGAACGACAAGGTGCTTGGCGCGAAATTGCCCGTCAAATAGCACATGAAATAAAAAATCCACTTACACCAATGAAACTTAGCATTCAGCACTTGCAGCGTGCGTTCGCAAATAATGATCAAAACATTGGTGATAAAATCAAACGAACTTCTGAATTATTGATTGCTCAAATTGATGTACTAAGTGAATTGGCAAATGAATTTTCGTCGTTTGCTAAAATGCCTGCTCCCAGTTATGAATTAATTGATGTAAAAAAAACATTGTCACAATTAGTTGATTTATATTCTCAAGGTACTTCTAACCAAATAATACTTAAATGTCACCACGAGTCGTATATTCAATTCGACCCTGGTTATTTTAACCGAGCTGTTTCTAACCTCATAAAAAATGCCATACAGGCAATACCCGATAATGAAACCGGTGTAATAAAAATTGAAGTGGTTGAAGGCAATGATTTCATCCGTGTTTACGTTAGTGATAACGGTACAGGGATGACTCAAGAACAAACAGATAAAATATTCGTACCATATTTTAGTACTAAAATATCGGGTATGGGCCTAGGACTGCCAATCGTAAAAAATATGATTGAAAGCGGCGGAGGTACTATAACATTTGTTACCAAAGAAGGTGAAGGCACCGAATTTTGTATTTCATTACCTAAAATAAATCCTTCATGAAATCATTACTGATTGCCTTTGCATTCAGTTTTATGTGTTTGATGGCATACAGTCAATCATCCAATTATAACCGTTGGTTTGTAAACGTTGGTGACAGTATTTTAATTGATACCATGACCATAGTTCAACCACTAATCCAAGTGAAAACGAACAATAAAATATTAATAGAAGGTATTGATTTTAAAATGAATTATTTTACCGGTTACCTCTTGTTTACATCTATTAATAGATCTGATAGCATTTTGGTAACCTATAATAAACTGAGCATTCCATTACATATTCCCTACGCCAAAAAACCTAAATCATTAATCATCCCTAAAGTTTCAGGAATAAGATATGATCAAGGATATAGTGCTGATAAATCTCAAAACCGATTTAATTTATTTACCGACAATGGACTTAAAATGAATGGTTCAATTAGCCGAGGATTAGGTTTTGGAAATAATCAGGATGTAGTATTAAATGCCAATTTAAACCTTCAATTATCAGGAACCATTAATAACGACATTGATGTGGTTGCAGCCATTAGTGATGATAATAACCCTATACAACCCGAAGGTAATACACAACAACTGCAAGATTTTGACCGTGTATTTATTCAGTTAAGTAAAAAAAATACCACATTAATAGTTGGCGATTTTGAAATGAATAAACCGGAAGGAAGTTACTTTTTGAATTATTATAAAAAATCAAGAGGAGCACAAGTAAACACAATAACACCCATTGGCAAAAACGGTAAGTTAAAAATAAATGGAGAAGGTGCTTTAAGTCGCGGACGTTTTACAAGAAACATTATTAATGGTATTGAAGGAAATCAAGGACCTTATAGGTTAAGCGGACCGAATGGGGAACTTTTTATTATTGTGATTTCGGGTACAGAAGCGGTATATATTGATGGACAAAAATTGGTACGTGGCGAACAAAACGATTATGTGATTGACTATAATACCGGCGAAATTACATTCATGCCAAGACGACCCATCACACAGTATAGCCGCATTGTTGTTGAATTTCAATTTAGTGATAGAAATTATGCCAGAAGTGTATTTCACCTAAACAGTATTTATGAACAAAAAGGTTATCAAATCAGGGTAAACTATTTTACCGAACAAGACAATAAAAATCAACCATTCCTGCAAAATTTATCTGATTCGGCAAAGCGCATTTTAGCTGCTGTTGGTGATAACCTGCAAGATGCTTTTATTAATAGTGAAGTGTTAACTACGTTTGATGCGCGAAGAATTTTATACCGAAAAATTGATTCGTTAGGATTTAACAACATATATGTACATGCACCTGTAAAAGGTAACGACAGTATTTTTTATGAAGTAAGATTTAGTTTGGTGGGAGCTAATAGAGGTAATTATAAACTAGGTAATACATCGGCTAACGGAAGGGTATTTATTTGGATACCACCGGTAGATGGAGTGCCTCAAGGCGACCATGAACCGGTGATTCAATTGGTTAGTCCAAAACGAAACCAAATGCTAAGTATCGGAACCGAAATTACAGCCATTAAAAATACAACTATTCAACTAGAACTGGCTAGAAGTATAACAGATAAAAACACATTTGCTACAACAGATAAAGCAAATGATGGCGGATTTGCCATAAAAGCCGGAGTGTTATATCAGTTACCTCTTTTAAAAAATGGTAACATAAAAGTTTGGCAAATGAAAAATGAAATTCAATTTGAATTTACCGAAGCCAACTTCAGGTTTATTGAAAGGTACCGGCCTGTTGAGTTCGACAGAAATTGGAATCGTTTGTTAACAAACACGAATGTACCTGTAGATACCGGGTTTAAAGAATATATCACATCATTAAAAACCGCTATTCAACATTATAAAAACGGACAATTGTATTACCAGTTGGGTTGGTATAACCGCGCTTCGGCATTTACCGGTACACAACAACAAGCAGGATTTGTTTTCACAAGCGGTAAATACCAAATTTCAGGAGATGGAGAATTACTAAGAACAACGAATAATATTCAAGAACAACGAAGTGAAGTAAATCGCTATAAAATAGAGTTAAACCGACAATTGTATCGCTTTTTAGCCGGTTTAAAAGTTGAACAGGAACAAAGTTCATTTCTTCGCAACCAAGACACCCTGCTAAGCGGAAGTTTTGGGTATATTCAATATGGAGCGTTCGTAAAAAATAACGATACCTCGCGAACAAAGTTTAAAATGGAATACCAAGAACGCACTGACTTTTTACCAAAAAACAATGAACTGAATACTTCAACTATTGGACGTAATTTAATTACATCGGCCGAACATCTGCAAAAAAATGGGAACCGATTATCAGCAGGGTTTACCATGCGTACTTTTAATATAAAAGACACAGGTATTATTAAAGCACAACCGGAAAGAACACTATTATCTAGAATTGAATACGATTATCATTTTATAAAAAGGGTATTCACAGCTAACACTTATTATCAAATAGGTTCGGGACAAGAACTGAGAAGAGATTTTCAATATGTGGAAGTATTAGTTGGACAAGGACAATATGTTTGGAAAGATTTTAATAATGATGGGATACAACAATTAAATGAATTTTTACCTGCCGGGGCAGCTGAAAGACCTCAAGCAAATTATATCAGAATTTTTTTGCCAACCAATTCGTTTATCGGAACTCATCTCAATCAGTTTAATCAAACCTTATTAATTAATCCTGCAATGGTTTGGAATAATAAAAAAGGTATAAGAAAAATCATAAGTAAATTTACCAATCAAACAGCTTTTAAAACCGACAGAAAAACAACACGTTTGGAAACCTTTGATTTTTTAAATCCATTCACGATTAATATTAATGATACTTCCTTAATTACCATAAATGCGGTATTTAGAAATACTTTATTTTTTAACAGAAGTAATCCAACCTTTGGAGGCGATTTAACTTATCAAAACCAACGTAGCAAAATATTTTTAACCAATGGTTTTGATGCACGTAATAAAACAGAACAACAGTTAAACTTAAGGTGGAACATTAATGCAATATGGAGTATAAATGGTGGTATTAACACCGGTGTGCGAATGTTAACCAGTGATTTTTTTTCAGAGAATAATTTTAATTACACCTTCATAGAATATAAGCCGAAAGTGATTTATCAGTTATCTACGCAAATGCGGATTACATTTTTATACAGTTATTTTGAAGCACAAAATGCTCCTGCATTAGGTAATCAATTTAGCACTACAAACGAATTTGGTACCGAATTAAGATATAGTGTTGCTAAACAAGGCGTATTAAATGGTAAGTTTAGCTATTACGAAATACGATTTAATGGTAATGCACAAAGTCAGTTAGGATACGACATTTTGCAAGGATTAGTACCCGGAGCCAATAGGGTTTGGAATGTGAATTACCAACAACGCATTGGAAAGAGCTTACAAATTACCATTAACTATGATGGCAGAAATGCCGATAACCAAGACACCGTGCATATTGGTAGAATGGAGGCCAGGTATTTATTTTAATCAATTAGCTTTAGCTATTGCATGAAACAACCTAGGCCACGATTGAAAGTTGTAATTTTTACCTAAACGAACAATGATGATATTTTTCTCAGGGAAAACATAAACGTATTGACCTAGTATACCTTCTGCATAAAAATCCATATTAGGATAAATCGCTTCATTTAAGGGTTTTCTGTCATTAGCTTTTTTATTATAGTTTATCGGCTTATACATAAAGCCATTGGATAAGGTATCTGCTTGATTGGTATAGGTTCGTGTATGCCACCATTGATAACTATAGATAAAGTTATTTTTTGGTTCAGGCTTTATGGATTGTTCAACCCAAGTAGTTGAAACCAATTGCTGTCCATTCCAGTTTCCTTTGTTTAAATATAAACGACCAAATTTTGCGAAATCTCTCATACGGGCATTGAGGCAACAAAACGCTTTAATATTCCCGTTTCGTTTGCTATCAATACTCCAACTGGCATCATACTCCATACCCATGGGTTGCCATAATTTTTGTTGTAAGTATTCGTCTAATTTTTTTCCGGTAGCCCGTTCAACTATAAATCCAAGTAACTGTGTATTTAAACTAATGTATTGAAAGGCACTATCCGGCTCTTTTTTTATACCTTGTTTGGCAATATATTTTTTCAAGTTGGTGCCATAATAATATTTAGCAACATCACCCAACGGATTAAAATAACTTTCATTAAAATCAATTCCACTTCGCATGTTTAATACATCCTCTATGGTAATCTTACCAAACTTTTCCCTATCAAGATCGGTAAGGTAATTCGTAATTGGCTCTTTAACACTTTTAACATATCCTTCATCTATGGCAATGCCTAACAAAATTGATACAACTGATTTAGCTACTGAAAAGGAAGGAACTATCATTTGATCATCTTTCTGCGGCGCATAATACTCATATACTATCGAATCATTTTTGATTATTAAAAACCCTAAAGTTTCTGTCTTTTTTAAAAATGAGTTGAAGTCAATGTCATCCCCCTTATAATTAATTGCAGAAGGTATTTTAAATAAAGAAGGAGCAATTGCTTGTTTAAAATGAAAAGGCGCTGTTGATTTATTGATTTGACGAGCAGGAAATTTTTTATGATCATTAATGTCTGCAAAATTCCAATAAAAAAATCTTCCAACATGGCATTGCGTTAACAACAGCAACATAAATACGGCGCCGGTAAAAAGTTTAAATTTAGGCATAACCTGATTATTGAAGGTGATTAAAATATACCTGTGCCATTTCAGCTAAAGCAGTTTTAACTGCCTCTTGAAATACCAATTCAGGCTTACTGATTTTTGCTTTATGCTGTTTTATAATGGCTGTGCCTGTGGCTTGTGTCAACAACATGTCGTTCCGATAAAAACTGGAAGCGTATTTAATGGTACACCACACATCCGAGAAAGTGGTTTGCGACCCCATAAACATTTCTTTTTCTTCCTTTAACTCCCAAGCAGACTCCATTAATTGATATTCTAAAATAAAACCTGCGTCACCCGGTGAATATAATTTCACTTCGTTAAATAAATCACCATACACTTGTTGCGAGGCATACAACATGCTTTTATGGAATTGGCTAACTTGAAAATCAAATCCTTGCTGTTGCTGTGATGATTGATCGGCAACCCTCGAACTAAATTTGATATATAAGGTTTCGTTTAATTTATTTGATTTCACCTGTGCATAAGGCTTCACTTCAAAGTACCCCACCGAAATTTTCACACAAGAAACAAACATAAAAGCTGTTGTAAACAGCAGTATCTTGGTAATATTAGATGGCTTAATCAAATTAAACATGACGTTGAATTGCTTGATGAACTTTTTCGGCTGAAAGTTGCTCCATACAACTTATCCCATCCACACAACTTCCTCGGTAAAAACATTTACAAGTTTTATCCGGACTTACAATCTCTCCTTTACCGAATAAATCAAATTCATGCGGATTGAAGATATTATTCATCAGCACAATCTTCTTACCTAAAGCCAAGGTAATATGCATGCCCATGGTAACTTGTGTAACCACCAACTCGCATTGATTTACCAAATTAATAAATTCATTTAAACTGAAATATCCTAAATAAAGTGCGCCACTGCGTTGTTGAATTTCAGTATTACGTTGGTGTTCGGCTTCACCTCCTAGTAACAACACTGTAGCATCAGGATTATTTTGTTGAACTAATTTAACAAGTTCTACCCACTTGTCAATACTCCACAAACGGGTTGTCCAACGACCACCACAGCCGGTATTCATACCGATAATTTTTTTACCTGTCGGTAAGTTCCACCGATAGCCTTTTTCCTGATGTGTATCCATCAAATAAGGTTCATCTTGGTGGTTAAAACCGCAAATTTCAAAGATTTCCTGTAAATAACTTTTGGTATTAGCCTTGCTTACATCATCGAACAATCCAGTAGAAAATTTGTGTAAGGCTAAATCATTATAAGGTTGTATTTCATTATCCTTTAGCACAAAACCGAATTTTTCTTTGGCATTAACCATGTTCAACAATGCACCGGCTTCTTTTTCTTTGTCGAGGTTAATGGCAATATCCCATTTGGCTTGTTGTGCATATAGAATTGCATTATAATCCCACTTCAAAATCTCATCAACCTGCGACGAAGGTAATATATCGGGTGTCCAGGTTAACCAAGTAATTTTGCAACCCGGATACAAGTTTTTATACTTCACCACCAATGGCGTAGTGCGTATCACGTCGCCAATTGCGCCAAGTTTAATAATTAAAATGCGTTTACTGACAGGTTCATATACCGGACAATCTTCACAATGGTATCCATTTTCCTTGTGAGGTTTGCATGGAATATGACCTTTAAAAAATCTACAATCTGCTTTAAATATCATACGTATAATATAGGCAATAATAAAATTCGGGCGTAATATCACCAAAATTAATTCACCACATCGGCATTTTTGTCAGTATCCTTTGATTGGTAAGTTTTTTGTATATTGCTTCGGGTCATCAAAAATTTATATCCTACACATGAAAAAAGGAACAATTGTATTATTAGGTATTTTAGCATTGGTTGTCTTGTTATTTTTTAACGGATGCAGTTCATTCAACACCATGAGTAAGAAAGAAGAGGCAGCATCAGCAGCTTGGGCGCAGGTTGAAAATGTTTACCAACGGAGATCTGACCTCATTCCTAATTTAGTAAACACGGTTAAGGGTTCGGCCAATTTCGAGCAAAAAACATTAGAAAGTGTAATTCAAGCACGTGCCAATGCCACTTCTATAAAAGTTGATGCCAGTAAATTATCGCCTGAACAAATTCAAAAATTTCAAGCTTCTCAAGGTGAGTTATCACAAGCATTAGGTCGTTTAATGGTGGTTGCCGAGCAATATCCGCAACTAAAATCAACCGAAGCTTTTCGTGATTTAACTGTACAATTAGAATCATCTGAAAACAGAATTACGGTTGAGCGTCAAAAATTTAATGACATTGTAAAGGATTATAATTCATACATCCGTGTATTTCCACAGGTGATTTACAGTAAAATGTTTGGATTCGAGAAAAAAGGCTATTTTGAAGCTGATAAAGGAGCTGAAAAAGCACCTGAAGTTAAATTCGAATAAAACCAAGAACATTTAAAAGATGTGGCTGCACTTTTTTAAAGGGTGCAGCCATTATATTTTACTACATTTTTTAAAATAGACATTCAATGCCGGAAACTTTTTTTAATGCTAAAGAGCAGGAATCAATAATTGAGGCTATTAAACAAGCTGAATTAGCCACCTCCGGTGAAATCAGGGTTCATATTGAATCTACATGTGAAGGTGATGTTTATGAAACAGCTTTAGCTACTTTCAATCGTTTGGGCATGCAGCAAACCGAACAACGAAACGCTGTTTTATTTTATATAGCTTATGCTTCTAAAAAATTTGCCATTATTGGCGATGAAGGAATACATAATAAAGTAACCCAATATTTTTGGGATACTGAAAAGGAAATGATGGCTGCTTATTTTAAAAAAGGTGAATATGCTAAAGGCTTAATACAAGCCATACTTGATGCAGGCGAAAAATTAAAAGTTCATTTCCCTTACCAAAGTAACGACCTCAACGAATTGCCTAATTCCCTATCATTTGGAGACCAATAAGATGAAAAACTGGATTTTAATCGTGCTTCTGGGAGTTTTTTCTCCCATTATACAAGTGAAGGGCAAGGATATTCCTAAAAATACCAACAAACTGGTAAATGACTTTGCGAATATACTAACACCGGAAGAAGAGCAAGCTTTAAGCGATAAACTTACCGCCTATTCTGATTCTACCTCGAACCAATTTGCCATTGTTATTGAAAATAGTTTAGAAGGAGATGATGCATTCCGATACAGTCAACAACTTGCCGAACAATGGGGAATTGGTTCTAAAAATAAAAATAATGGTTTATTGATTTATGTAGCGATTGCTGATAGAAAAATCCAAATTCAAGTTGGGTATGGACTAGAAGGTGCAATACCGGATGCTTTAACGCGTAGGGTGAGAACCGACATTATGAATCCTGCATTCAAAGACAAACGTTTTTATGAAGGATTAAACCAGGGTATTGATGTATTTATATCGGCAGCAGCCGGTGAATATACCAATACGGGGGAAAAACCTTTAGGAGGAAAATTTCCAAAAGGAATCATTGTTGTAATCATCATCATCATTATAATTATTTTAATCAGTAGAGGTGGCGGACGAGGAATGGGAAGTCGCCGCGGATTTGACGGACCGGTATTTTGGGGTGGTACATTCGGCAGCGGTGGTTTTTCGTCGGGTGGCGGCGGTGGCGGAGGATTTGGTGGTTTTGGTGGTGGTAGTTTTGGCGGCGGCGGAAGTGGTGGTAGTTGGTAATTTCAAAAATGAAACCTTGAACATTTAAATATCTCTTGGTACAAAAATCCTTAATTAATAAAACCATGAATCAGCACTGTTGTTGTGGTGTATGTATTAATGAAAGATGATTATGTTAAAGCATCATTAAACATTAAGGGTATGGGTAAGCATCTTTAGATAATAACAGTTCGCACTACAAATGTGCCTCGCTCAACATTTTGTTGTTGTAAATTATCTAATTTAGAATCATAAATTTAGTTTAACAAATAGTCAAGGTTTCAAAAGAGAGTGTTATTTTTAAAAATGGAGTTGGGCAACAGCTACTAGTGTTAGCAGATACATTCTCTATTTCGACTGAAAATACAATCTGTAAATAAATTGGGGTATTCGTGTTTGCCATTATTTGTATTTCGCTCCTACGGAGCTTATTGGTTATTGGTTATTTTATTTTTTCTATTTTGATGTTGCCCCTATGGGGCTGCATTAATTTACCTTCCACAATTTTTATTTCTTCTTTGGTTATCTCATAAAGTTGGTTTAACAATTGGTCTACTTGGTTTTCAATAGCGAAAAATATAAGCTCCGTAGGAGCAAAATCATTATAGAAATGAAAATACAACGTGTAAATAAATTTGGGTATTCGTGTTTGCCATTATTTTGTATTTCGCTCCTACGGAGCTTATTGGTTGTTGGTTATTTTATTTTTCTATTTTGATTTTGCCCCTACGGGGCTGAATTAATTCACCTTCTATAATTTTTATTTCTTCTTCGGTTATCTCATAATATTGACAAACCAATTGGTATATTTGGTTTTCAATAGCGAAGAATATAAGCCCCCACGGGGCTGCATTCATTTCCCTTCCACAATTTTTATTTCTTTTTCGGTTATCTCATAATGTTGACAAACCAATTGGTCTATTTGGTTTCAATAACGAAAAATATAAGCTCCGTAGGAGAAAAATCATCATAGAACTTTTGAACGCACGATTTATTAAGCTCCGTAGGAGCGGTATTATTCAATCCATTCAAACAAATATTTTTCATCATAACATATAT
>JALONK010000024.1 GCA_025454975.1 Bacteroidia bacterium | reverse complement strand
GCACTAGCACCCCTCATACCTAAATCAACCAATAAAAAACCCGGGATAAAGGATTGAGCAAAAAAAGTTGCCGTGATAGCTCCTAAGGCTTCATTGATTCCTACCTCTACTCCGAAACCTTTGATAAGCAAATAATATTGCATAACAAATACTACATACCTAATCGCAGATAACCATAATATATAAGCCAACTCACGTGAGTTAAACATACTAAACACCTGTATATATGGATTTATTTTAGGATGAATATTAAGTTTACTAATCCAATCTATCTTAACATACAGCGCCAAACTAATAAGCGTTAACACCAATGTAATTGCAATGCCAATAACACATATATTTTGACTGATATAACTTTGTTGACTAGCAACAGACAGCAGTGCAATAAGGCCAACAGAGGCAGTAATGATTACTTGAGCGGTGTGACAAATCACCATCATTAATGAACCTTTCCATTTATCATAAGATTTGAGGTGAAGCACACGACCGGCAAAATTACCGAGTTGATTAGGTGTTATTAAATTAAATGTTACACCCGACAGTACAGCTTTAACCGCACCGCTTAATGAAACAGGCTCGGCTTTACGAAGCATATATTGCCATTTAATTGATTCGATAAACCAATTAAGACACATTAATAAAACAACAATTGCTAATAATACAATTTGAAATGAGTTGGGATGGAAAACGGTTGTATTGAATAAATCATTAAGATTAAAATGATAAAACAACTTATAAAATATGAATCCGAAGGTAACAGGAACCAAAACAAATTTTACTCCTGTAATAATATTTTTTATATAAGGTTGTTCTAAATTCAAAGTAAGGTTAAATTGCGATAGCAGAACTCGCCGTTTATCACTTCAAACATAATAACTTTGGGCAACATAGCGCAGATAAAAAATTACGATCGTATTATTTTAGGTATTGACCCCGGAACTGTTGTTATGGGTTATGGAATAATTGGCATCATAAAAAAGCAACCGCATCTTATTAGTTTAGGCATAGTGAAATTAAACATTCATGATGACCATAGCTTAAGGTTAAAACGTATTTTCGAACGAACAACAGCATTGATTGATCAATACACGCCCGACGAGTTGGCCATCGAAGCTCCATTTTTTGGAAAAAATGTACAGTCAATGTTAAAACTTGGGCGAGCTCAAGGAGTAGCGATTGCCGCCGCGATAACTAGGGAAATGGTAGTAAATGAATACTCACCTAAAAAAATCAAACAGTCAATCACAGGCAATGGAAATGCAGGGAAAGAGCAAGTTGCGGCAATGTTACAACGGCTATTAAAGTTTAAGGAAACACCTGAGTTTTTGGATGCAACCGACGGATTGGCAGCGGCTTATTGCCATTATCTTCAAACCGGTTCAGGCTTACAAAGCGGCGAGTCAGGGAAAAAATTTAATACGTGGAAATCATTTGTAAGTGCGAATCCGAATAAAATAAAAAAGCCCTAATGGGCTTTTATTAAAATTGTTGTCTGATACGTTCAGCAATTTCCTTGTATTCAGTATCAGTGAATGATAGTCGTTGTTTTTCGAAGTTCAAATCGCCTATTTCATTCATTGGAACAAGATGAATATGTGCATGAGGAACTTCAAGTCCAATAACTGCAACACCGATACGTTTGCATGCGATAGTTTTTTTAAGTGCATCAGCAACTAATTTAGAAAACAAATGTAATCCTGCGAATGCTTCATTATCTAAATCAAAAATATAATCAGTTTCTTGCTTAGGTATAACAAGTGTATGCCCTGCTGCAAGAGGCCTTACATCAAGAAAAGCAAGATAATCATTGGTTTCAGCCACTTTATAACATGGTATTTCACCTGAAATTATTTTTGAGAAAACCGTTGCCATACTTATAAACTAATATCTAAGATTTCGAATTTTATTACACCTGCCGGAGCAGTAACTTCGGCGATATCACCAACTTTTTTCCCCATCAATCCTGCTCCAATTGGTGATTTTAAAGATATTTTACCACTTTTAAAGTCGGCCTCAGAATCAGAAACAATGGTATAAACAGTATCTTTTTTAGTATTTAAATTCATTACCTTAACCTTACTCAACATCATCACTTTACTTGTATCCAGTTTTGATTCATCAATAATTCTAGTGCGAGTGATAAGGTCTTCAAGTTGTGCTATCTTAGCCTCTAATAGTCCTTGATCTTCCTTAGCTGCATGATATTCCGCATTTTCACTTAAGTCGCCTTTATCGCGGGCATCAGCTATTTGTTTTGAAATGAATGGACGTTGCACAAACTTCAATTCATGCAATTCCTTTTGCAACTTTTCCATTCCTTCTTTTGAAACATAGTTTATTTGTGCCATAGTTAACTAAACTTATCAGGTTGTTAAAACGAAAGAAACGCCTCCTTGTCAGGAAGCGTTTCTTTTAATTGTATTACAAATGTAAAAAATAATTATTTAGATGCAAGAATATAAGCAAGGGTTACTGTATGTATTCCATTAAACACTCTTGTCGGTGTATAAGCATAATCAATTAATAATTTATCGCCGGTTTTAGTTACCGGAAGTGCAAATCCAAAACCACCGGTAATACCTATATATTGTGTACGGTAATCGGCTGTGTTGTGAATATCTTCCTGATACATATAACCAAAACGAGCCATAGCTGTGTTTTTGAATGCGTATTCTAAACCTAACGAAATGATATTAGCAGAGAATGAATTATAGTTAAAGTTACCATGTCCGGTAAGCTTATGATTATACGACTCACTTCCTTTTTTATCTAAACGCATATCATAACTAACACCAATGTTTACCAATGCGGGTAAGTTAAATGATTCAGAACCCATATAGGCACGACGATCGGCACCTGATGCAGGAACAATGGCACGAAATGACAAACCTGAACCTGTATATTTCATATTCGGCCCAATATTACGAACGGCAATACCAAATCTAAAATCTTCCTTTTTGATATCTTTTTTGCCCTTAATTAAAGTAGTTTGATATTGAACACCAGCATCTAAACCAACACCGCTGGCCCTTGCATTACTAATACCTTCTGAAATAATGCGTAGTGTTATGCCACCGGTAATACTGTTTGAAAACATTTTAGAGTAAGCCAAACCAATATTTAAAACTTGAGGCGAGAAGGTTCCTAAAGTAGCATCCGGCTGGCTTTCGGTTGTAATTGGTAAATTTCCGAAATCAAAAGAATTAACGCTAATTCCCATTACATTGCCGCCACCTAAATTTTGTGCCATTCCAAAATTACGAATAAACACATCAGTTCCTTGAAGGTAGTTAACATTAGACAAAAACAATTCTGTTTTTTGAGTATAAGCTAAACCTCCAATATTAAAATGCATAGCTTCTACACCTCTAACTGAAGCCGTATTAGAGCCGAAAAGTGCGCCTGAACGTGCATAAGGATTGATAAGCAATTGAGTTGCTCCGGCACCGCCGGCCCTATCGGGATTACCTGCATAAGAAGCAGCAGGTGCTAAAATTGCAACAGATAACAATTGTAAAATATATTTTTTCATATCAGTTTCTTTTAAGTTAAAACCTGTGGGTTTCCCCACAGGTATACGTTAATGTTAGAATGTGTCGTAATCAACAGGACGCATGATACCAAACCATTTTATTATTCGCTCTTCACCTAAATCATCTGATTTGATATGAATTAAGTATATACCGCTTGCAATTGGCACTTTTGCATTGTTTTTCAAATCCCATACAACAAATGTTTGTGTAGGATCATCCTTACGAATTGTTCTTACTACAACTCCTTCTTGCGTATAAATTTGAACTAAACATTTAGGAGGTAAGTTAGTAATTTTAATTCGGTTATCTAACTGATTACCGGGATCTTCATATTGAGAGTAAGCATAATAAGGATTAGGCACAATACTTACTTTGTCTAATGCTTTTTTGGCTACTGATTTATCACCGATTAATGTTGCAAAGCCATCAGTTTTGAATCTGAACAACGGCATGCTATCGTTTTCAACGTTTGCATCTACAGAGAAACTTGCATACGGACGTTTAACGTTAATACTTATAGTTACATCACTTGGCACTAATCCTTGCCAAATATTTCTTAACACACCATTACCTGTAGTTAAAGGCATTGAAGTGTAATATACTTGTGAATAAACTTGACGTTTTCTTACAAGATAAGCAGAAGGTGCACCTGCAGGAGGATTGCTTGACAAGCGAGCTGCATAATCAGCACATTCATCATAACGAGGACCTCTGTATCTGATGGTACCCAAATCAAATTGTTTGCTACCCATTACATATATATAGTGCTTACCTCCGAATACCGGACGACCAAGTCTATTAAACAAATTAGCCGTTGGATTCCAAATCATGTCCGAACCATTTTCTTCTGGAATTGATGAATCTTCACCAAACATGATATTCAAACGTTCGCCGGTTTCCATGTCAATCGCATATCCGGGGAACCATCCCATTCCTGTGCCTGTACCATCCGGTTCACCATTTTTATCAACTGAAGGTGATTTTCTAATATCCATTTTCTCGGCATTTCCGACATTCAATGAAGTATTTTCACCTGTTTCAATTACAGCACAACGACTCCATTTAGATTTATCACTCGTAATAAAAATACGCACGCTATGTAAATCTGCCAATTGGTTGTCGGTTGATGCAAAGCCGGTTCCCACTGCCCCAACTGCTCCATCCCATGCAGGTCCGAAACTTGGGAACCTTGCAGTGTTAGTTGTTCTCCAACGAGCGGCCAAAGCATAAGGAGCCCACCTTGAATTGATGATACTTGAGAAATTTTTACGTGGATCAATTGGAACACGATTTATGGCAAAGTCATGCTCCTCAGGATTATTGAAATCCGGACGACCTGTGCTACCTGCACGAATCCAGTTGAAAGGTACTCGTAATGTTTGAGCTTGAGAAAAATTAGGATCTTCGTCAATTACACCTGTCAACCATTCATTAGCTCCTTGTGGAAATACAATTGAAGATGAAATAAATCCGTTTGATTGATCAACCGGCGATTCAGCATCACCCGGAATTATTGATTGGTTTACCTGAACCGAAATACCCCAATCTTCAAAAACCTGCTCATTATTATACGCTAAGGTTGTATCTGAATTTTTTATTTCACCTGTTGTTAGGTTTTTAAGAGTCCAACGTGTATTTCTTGCCGAAAGGGTATCTGTTTTTCTCGGATTAGCAGAGGTATCGCGAAACGCCAATTCGAATTCAGCTTTAGGAACTTTAAGTGGATTAATTACTTTAACTGTAACCGGACTAAATCCTGACTCATATTTTCTTTCTCTCGAATAATATGGAGCATTTAAAGCTTCTTCAATAGATGCTTTAGATAACCTGATTTCTTTACCACCATTACCGATACCTTCAAGTTGAGTTAAAGGAATTCCTGTTCCATAAGTACTATTAGGCTTTAAACCGGAAGGGGTTGGATCATGCGGAACAGCAGTGTAAATTAATAGATTTAATTCGTCGGCTGTTTTCGCACTTGATAAATATTGTTCGAAATCATTCGCACAATTTACTGCAGTTGCATAAGAAACAATATAATAATAATAAGTTTTAAAGTTTGAAACGGTTTGATCAGAACCTGTTTCAAATGCATCCTTAGTGATTTCGAAAGTATGCTGAATACCTGTATTAGTTCCATCAACCATTATTTTCTTAACGTTCTCTTCTAATTCCGGATCGAAAAGGGTATTTACAACCCTGCTAACTCCATCTACGATATCAAATTGTGCTACAAGTCGGGCTTGCTCTTGATCAAATACATCAGAAGGAATACTAGGAGTTAAAACTTGAAAGATTTGATACCCTTGAAAACGGTATTCGGTTCTGTCGTTACAAGGTCCCGCAAAAGTTCTTCTGAACTCCTCGATTTCCTTTGTACGTGTCATTTTTATAACAATTTTTCTATCTAACTCAACAATTTCAAGCTTAGGTGCCTCAGGACCATTTTTAAGGGTGAAATTATTTTTATATAAAGTTGTAGCCCTATCACTTGCTTGCTTTAATAAGTTAAATGAACCTGTGGCACCACCACTTGAAGCACGTGCCCATACAACACCAATGGTTACACGATTAACAGCACCGGGCAATAATCTGAATGAACCAGCAGTTTGTAAAAACCTTCTGTCTTGAGGTTGATTACCTGCAATACGCTCATTCCAAGTTGCACGTCCTGCCGGGTCGGTATTTCCTGGAAACATATAACTTGCTGTATCAGATCCACCTCTACCATTACCACCGTAAGTGATGCTTGCTCCATCTTTCCAGCGGCCATTTAAATAACCCCAGAAATGTTCAGGGCGACTTGGGTTTCCGGTTAAACTGAAATCATTATTGTAATATACAAACTTGGTAAGACCTATCTCAGAACTATCCGGACGACGCGGTCCTTCAAAAAATGTAACACCTACACTTGGTGGATTTAATCCATATCCTAAAATACCTTCATCATTGTCATCCCCATTATAACAAATCCCTAAATTTCTACTTACATCACACTCCACATAATCATCTGAATAGTTACCTAAGTCCGGATCAACCCATTGACCAAAAACTGTACTATCCACTATTTCATTGCTGCGATTAAAAATCGTAGTTCTGTAGAAAGTCATGTTATTGATTTCATTGTTAGTTGAATAGGCAAATGCTTGGGTATGTAATTCTAATCCAATAGGCAAACCTTCCGACTCTGTATGGATGTTTCCTTTATCATTATAGATTAAAAATAACATCATATCAGGAATGTTATCTACATCAGGATTACCGTCATTTAAGGTTGGATAATCCCCTGCACGTGGGTCATAAATACCATCATTATCAAAATCGAAGAAAGGAGCTAACTTAGCTGCTTCGCCAATTGAAACATCACCATTACCCGGCCATGATTCAATGTCATCAGATATTTCAATAGCATTTTTATCAGCAGCTTCTACTAAGTCAGTAATTTCTCTTAAGGTTACTCGCCAAATTTTATCATACGCTTTACATTTATCTGCACTAATTGATGCTACTCCATTCACTAATGGACCTGGATAAAAATCATTACCACTTTGACGATACGTTTGGGCAGCAATTTTTAAGTTACCACTTGTTACACCACCTATCCATAGGGCACCGGCAAACAAAGAGTGTTTAGCAACCTGTCCGGTTTCAATTTTTGGGATTTCATACCTGGCATTACTTAAGTTCCACCACATGTCTCCCCCATTTAAAATGGTAGTTCTAACGTTATTAACGTCCAAGTCTCGTTGTTGAGTGGCCGGCAAACAGTTTGCCATTTTACCCCTAACTTTAGGTTCCGGAAGTTCATTTTCTTTTGGCAACCCTTTGTTTTCACGAGCGTTTGCTGAGAAAGTTAGGGCTGTTAATGCTGCAATTCCAATTGCAGTCGAAGCCTTTTTAAATACTATTCCTATATTTTTCATACCAATTTTCTTTAAAAATATAATGATGCTCCAATACGAGTTAATCTAGGTAATGCAAAGAAACCCGGGTTTACTACGCGTGTATTATACAAGTCAACAAATGATTGCGCATTGGTTGCAACCCTCAATTGTTCCTGTGATTGTGGGGAAGCTAAATAACCGTCGTCATATGCCGATCCTGTGAAAGCATAAACACCGAGTACGTTAGCTGCATCAAGTAAATTTTGAACCCAAAGGAAAACGCGTAAACGATATTGTACTGTTTTACCATCTAATTTTTCCTTTTTAAATTCGAAATTTTTATCAATAGTCATGTCTAAATAAAACTGTGGTGGAAGATTTGCACCATTAATTGTTCCTTTAACCTGACTTCTGGCTACAACTCCTGATTGAACTTCAGGAACTGCGATTAATGTTTGAGTATATGGACGTCCTGTTACGTAGTTGAAAATGAAGTTAACACCTGCATTTTCAAGTATTTTTTTACCTTTTACAATTGGACCATTATAATCTTTTCCGGTTCTGTAATGATAGTCAATTACACCTTTCAGTGTATGGCGGGTATCAAAATCAAGAGGGAATATATTTCTTAATGTTGGCAAACCTACTTGCACTAATGCTGCACTTGATTGAGAGTTAGACCCTGTACCTTCAGCGAACTGTAACATATAGTTAGCCGAAATATTAATATTACCTAAATCCCTTAATTCATATTCCAAACGGAATGATTTAACCGTAGAAAAATCAAGATTGCCGAATGAAGTATACTCAAAAGGATAAGCTTGAACATAACGGTATAACTGAATTAAGTTGCGGAATTCACGGTAAGAAGCTACAATAGCTAAAGCTGAGTTATCACCCACTTGTTGACGGAAACCAATTTCATAGTCAATTACTTGTGTCATTCTTAAATCAGGATTTGCTATAATTCCGGTTCTGCGGTTATTTAGGAAGAAATAATCATCAAATTGAGCAACATTACTTTCGGTAGGGCGTTGAGCCAACACATCGTACGTTCCAAAGAATTGGGAAGTAGAAGAAATTGGGAATGAAAACCAAATACGTGGTGAAACTTTCACATCAGGACGATAATCGCGGAACGATGCTTGAGTTGGTATCTCTTGTCCATCTGTAACTAAAAATGGTGTGTTTCTATCAGGTGCCTGAGAGTTTTCGCGCTTAGCGTCGCGCCATAATGCTGATGGATCGGTTACCGGATTACCATCTTTATCATACCAATCATTACCATTTCTAAATCCGGTAATACGAACATTGCTAGATGCATTTGGAGATTGATTATCTACGTAAATTTTAAAATCGTCACCAATATTACTTGGGATACTTGATGCTAAACCTTTAAGATTACCTCTTCGAACGTCACCTGCCGAATAAATTGGAACCAATGAATATGGGTCTCTTAGTACTAATTGGTTTGCATCAAATCGTTCAACACGCACACCTGCACGAACAATTAAATCTTTGAATACAAATTTGTCTTGAAACCATAAAGCTGCGTAATTAGGTGCATAAGCTCCAAGCGTTCTATTGTTTGGATCATTTAAAAATGCATCTATGTTTTGACGACCCCTTACTCTGTTTCCAAGATGGTCATAACCAAAATAACTTACGAATGAATTACCATTATTTAATAGTTCATTAGCAGTAAACATATCTAATGAATAAACATTCGGACGATACGCATTAACATCGAGACGACTAAATTGATCAATAGGATTGCCATAAACATCTGTAGCACCTTGACTGATTAATTTTTGACGTAAATTTCTGTCGAAGTTCGATTGTTGATTTGGATCAATTCGGTCTTGGAACAATACTGTGTCTTGAAAGTTACCAAATTGATCAAACTTTAAAGTATATGCTGCACTATCTAAACCTTGAAATTGGTTATTAACTAACAAACGAGATAATGACCATAAACCATTTGCATTTAGTCCATACCCTCTTCTGTATTGTTGTTCAATCATCATTCCAAATTGTAAATCATGCTTTGCTTTTGGATTCTTTTTAGGAGCAACAGTGGCCTCTGACATTACGTATAATGATAATACTTCAGCCATGTTTTTTGAATAATTTCCTTGCAGCGTACCCGGACTTGACCACATATTTGAATAAATCCCCAAAGGTTGATCACCATTGATTAAACCGCCTAAACCGCGTAACTGACTTAAACTTCTAACATTTTGACCTTGGGAACCGAAGAAATCATAAATTACTTGGGTATAATTCCCGCGAACGGTATTAATATCACCCGGTTGGAAAGTATAAGCTGTATCAACCAAACCAAAATTACGCACATAACTTGATAAATAAATAGTATCAGTTGTTCCATCCGGTTTTTGATACCCAAATGCATCAGGTTGTTGTCCGAAGCCTCGACCAACCCTGCCGAAAGTTCTAGCTTGATAGGTTGTAAATGTTCCTAAGTATCCGTAGTTAAAAAAGTCTCGTTGGAATTCCGGATTCATTGATTCGTTAAATGAAACCTCATAAGAAGCACGAACAGTATAGTAGAAATTTGATACCGTTTGTGGTTTGGGTTTCTCCTTTTCTCCTTCTTGTTGTTTCTTTGCGAATGTTTGAGTGAATTGCGCGTATACGCGGCCGCCATAAAATACCGACAACTGATTATTATCCGCATTTAATAATGAGTTAGCAAAACTAAAGTTCCTACCTCTACTATGATTACCTTGGTATCCTATACGGATTGAAGTTGAACTTGAAGGTTGAAATGCAAGATTGCCCTGAATGTTTACAGCATAGTTAGCTACATTTTGTCTTTGGTCAACCTTTACTAAATCTGATTTAGTTAAAAATTCACCACTTGGTACAAATCCACCTGTAGAAGTTCTTGTTAAAGGCGTCCTTTCTATTCTAGCTTGGGCAGCATCATTGGCGCGATACATATCAACCGCTGACGGACGACCATCTTGAGAGTAAATAATATTTCCGGCAAAAGAGAAGCCTAACAAAACTCGTTCATTATCGCGACCTTTATTTGCCATTAACAATGGACCTGCCACATAACCTTCAAATTGGTTGAAATTAGAATTATCTCCGGCCCATCCAAAGAATGGTGATGCAGAAATAAACTCTACTGAACGCATCCATGTTTTCGACGGAGCCCTTGTATTGATGGCAATAACACCACCGGTAAAATCACCGAATTGAGCAGGTGTGCCACTAGTAATGGTTTGTATTTGATCAATTGCAGCTTGAGGCACCGCAACCGAACCTGCTTGTACACGAACACCATCAATATAATAAGCTGTACCATCGGCACGCGCACCTCTAATGTTTGGAGTACCACCTGCCCTTGCATCAACACCGGCGGTTAAATTTGCAACCATGTTCGCACTACGCTGTGGTAACCTCATTAAGGTTTGACTTGTAATAGTGTTTCCCAAATTATCCGGGTCAACCAATGGTCGCCTTCTTTTAATAACCACTTCTCTCAAGGTTTGACCCTTTGGATTCATGGTAATGTTTTGATAAGTTACTTGGTCACTAATAACTGTAACCTCATCGATTGTAACGTTATCATAACCTATGAAAGAAACCTTAACTGTGTAATTCCCTGGAGACAAAGGCTTGATAATATAATCACCGTCGTCATCAGAATACACGCGTGCTTTCACAATTCCGTTTAATTCTAACGTAATACTAACAAGTTCCATCGGCTTTTTGGTGGAGCCATCCGTAACTTTACCTCGAATTTCACCTAATTGTGACTGTGCATTAGCCCCTAAACAGAAGGCTAAAAGCAACATAAATAAACTGTATACCTTTTTCATTTATTAATAATTATTCGGTTTTGGTGTTTTAATACAAGTTCGTAAATTAAAGTAATTTGATTTAATAATTCAAAATCGTGTTATTAACTATTACTTAACTCATTGATTGGATTAAATTTAGCTGTCTTATTTTTTTTAATAAAACAGCCGAAATCTTGTAAAATGACTGCTCAGTCCATCCTGCAGTATGCGGAGTAAGCACCGTTCGACTACTTCCTGTGAAATAATTGAACCATTTAAGTTCTTCTTCATTCATAGTATTTAATTTTTCATTAGCCAATACATCCAAACCTGCCCCTAATACCTTTCCTGTAATCATTGCATTCATCAAATCGTTATAATTAACTACCATTCCTCTGCACATGTTAAACAACCAAAATGGTTTTTTAAACTTTTCAATAAAAGCTGAATTTACCATTTCATGTGTTTCTGCTGTTAAGGGTACATGTAAAGTAATTATATTCGATTTTTCAAAGATCTCGTTCAAACTGCTCTCTTTAACATTAACATTACCAAAATGCTGTCGGTACTTATCATATGCTAATACCTCCACATCAAAGCCAATTAATTTCTCGGCTACCTTACTGCCTGTATTACCAAATCCAATTATTCCGATAGTATTACCATTAAGTTCGATGCCTTCATTTCCTTGTCTATCCCAAACAGATTTTCTTACCTCTGCATCTGCTTTATTAATGTTGGCAAATAAACTTAACATCATACCAATGGTTTGCTCTCCTACTGCATCTGCGTTCGCTTCACCTGCATTAAACACGTCAATACCTTTAGCCGCAGCAACATCAACATCAATATTATCTAATCCTGCTCCTGCCCTACCAACAAATCTTAATGTTGATGCTTTATTCAGTATTTCTTCATCAATTTCAGTTTTGGTTCTAACCACCAGTCCTTGATAAGCTCCGATTTTATGTAAAAGATCGCTTCTATTGATATCAGGAAAATAATCAACTTCAAATCCGTCCTGCATAAGTCCTTCAATCAATAACGGATGAACCCTGTCAATAATTAATACTTTAATAGTTTTAATCATATATGGCTTCGATTAAGTAGTAATTTTTTTTTGACAAATGGTTGCACCATAATTTTTAAAATGATGTATACATGATTCGCCCGATGCTAAAATAAACCGCTAATCCTAATAAATCATTGGTAGTAGTGATGAATGGTCCGGTAGCAATGGCCGGATCTATTTTTAACTTATTTAGTGCCATGGGAATAAAAGTACCTAGCACTGATGCAAAAATAATCACACTTAATAAAGCTGTGCTCACTGTAAAACTTAAATCAACCGACTCACTAAAACCTAAATTATAACCCAATAATATGAGTGAACATATTAATCCATTTAACAATGCTACTCTTAATTCCTTTAATATTTTTGGTATTATAAATTGCGTACCTAAGGTATCATTTGCTAAACCTTGCACTACAATTGCACTTGACTGTACACCAACATTTCCACCCATAGCAGCGATTAATGGCATAAAAAAAGCCATCTCGGGATGAATTTTTAGCGTTCCTTCATACAATTCGATAAACCTTGATGAGGCAATACCTCCAAGCAAACCAATTAATAACCACGGCAATCGTGCTCGAGATAATATCCACACCTTATCGGTTGCATCAACATTTTCGGTGATACCCGACATTAATTGATAATCTTCATTGGCTTCTTCTTTTATTACCTCAACTACATCGTCAACCGTAATTCGCCCTACCAACTGCCCTAAGGCGTTTACCACAGGTAACACAACCAAATCGTACTTCTTAAACAGGTTCGCGATTGTTTCACTATCAGTTGAAGTAGAAACTGATATAACCTTTTTATTCACCACTTCATTTAATAACGCGTAAGGTGCTGATAGAATTAAATTTTTCAGGGTGATTAAACCTATTAATCGTTCAACATCATCAGTTACATAAACCACATAAATGGTTTCTACATTTTCTGCTTGACGACGAATTTCTTCAATACATTGTTGAACCGTCCAATTTAAATTTGCCTTTACCAATTCTACAGCCATCAAACTTCCTGCTGTATAATCGTCGTAATTCATTAACGACAATATGTTCGAGGCAAATTCAATATCTGTTAAACTGGCAATTACTTGTTCTTTTTTGCTAACTGCAATTTGATTTAAAACATAAGCCGCATCATCGCTATCCATGTGTTGTATAAACCGATTTGCAATTTCTTTAGGCTCATATCCTTCTAAAAAAGTTGCCCTAACATCTCCTTCCATCTCTACCAATACTTTTACCGCTTTCTCAGCATCTACACAAATCATTATCTGTTTTGACTCTTCACCATTCATCCGATTTAACAATTCGGCAACATCCTCAGGATAAAGATTATCAATTTCTGCACGTAAGTCTTCCAGTAAGTCTTGTTCAATCAAGGCTCTTATGTGTTTCACAAATACTGTATCAATGGTTTTGGTTTCCATGTGTGATTACGAGTTTAGTAAGTTGTATAAAATCATCAACAGATAATTCTTCTGCACGTTTATCTGCATAACCGCTTGCTTGCAAATTAACATCGTTTACACCAAATATGGCTATCGCATTTCTTAGCTTTTTTCTACGCTGATTAAAAGCAGCTTTAACTACCTTTTTTAACATGAAATAATCAACCTCTGGAACCGATGCTCTTCGAATCATATTGATAACCCCTGATTTTACCTTTGGTGGCGGATTAAATACATGTTCAGGCACCGTAAATAAATAATTTACCTCATAAAACAACTGTGTAAACACACTTATAATTCCATATTCTTTGCTCCCGGGTTTTGATGCTATTCGTTCGGCCACTTCTTTTTGAAACATCCCTGTCAACAAGGGTATATATTGTTTATTATCAATAACCTTAAATACTAATTGTGATGAAATATTGTAGGGAAAGTTCCCAATCACCGAAAACGATTGTCCATTAGCAAAAGCAGATAAATCCATGTTTAGAAAATCTTCAAATAAAACTTTACCCTCTAACTGAGGATATGCTTTATTTAGGTATTGAATCGAATCTTTATCAACTTCGGAAGCATATAAATCAATATCATCCATCAATAAATACTTAGTAAGCATGCCCATACCCGGACCAATCTCAAGTACTTTACCTTGTTGAAATAAGCGTAAATGAGCTTGTGCAATATCTGATGCAATTTGTTCACTTGTTAAAAAATGTTGTCCAAGGTGCTTCTTTGCTTTTACCTGTTGATGATTTGACATAATGCAAATAGAACATTTTTTAACGAGTTATTTTATACCCAAGGTATCATATATTTTTTCATAGATTTGTCGCTGTTCATATAAAGAAAAAAGTTATGATGATAAAAATAAAAAGTGGTAACAGTATAGCAGACGCTGTATTTGTATTGGCTGAAAAGAAAACTAACTTAAATAAATTCGGATTTAATAAGACAGAGGTTGAGTACATAAAGAAAAAAAGTGAATCAGGTGACGACCTTATTACCATTAATCGCCTTAGTAGTTTGGCTTTTGTTTTACTTATTGATGAATACTTCGAAAAGCAAGAAGAAACTCAACTTGAATGGTTAAGGATTCAGGGAAGCAAGTTAGCCCAAACCATTAACCATCATAAATATAAATCAATTGCATTACAATCGGCTGTTGGTAATGAGGATTGGTTATTGGCTGTTGCCGAAGGATGTGCATTAGCTAATTATAGTTTTAATAAATATAAATCGAAGGCAGAAAAATTATCATTAAATCAAATTTTGATTGATGCCAAGGTTGAACGTAATGCAATTCAAGAATTAAATAATTTGGTGGAAGCTGTTTTTACAGCAAGAAACCTGGTTAATGAACCACAAAATACCCTTAACGCAGTAACCTTTGCAGAGGAAATGAAAAGCATGGGTAAAGCAGCAGGTTTTAAAGTGGAAGTATTAAACAAAAAACAAATTCAAACCCTTAAGATGGGTGGTTTACTTGCGGTAAATATGGGAAGCCAAACTCCGCCTACCTTTACCATCATGGAGTGGAAACCGGCTAAACCAATTAACAAAAAACCTATAGTATTGGTAGGAAAAGGTGTGGTGTATGACACAGGCGGACTAAGTTTAAAGCCCACGGCAAACAGCATGGATTATATGAAATGTGATATGGCAGGCGGAGCAGTTGTAGCAGCTTCGATGTATGCCATTGCAAAATCAAAACTAAATGTTCATGTAATAGGCTTAGTGCCTGCAACAGATAATCGTCCCGGAGAAAATGCTTATACTCCCGGTGATGTGATTACTATGTATAATGGTAAAACAGTTGAAGTTTTAAACTGTGATGCTGAAGGAAGAATGATTTTAGCAGATGCTTTGGCTTATGCCGAAAAATATAATCCTGAACTAGTACTGGATTTTGCAACATTAACCGGGGCGGCGGCGGCAGCAATTGGAGGTTATGGAACTGTATTTATGGGAACTGCTGATGAGGCTACAAAACTCAACCTAAAACTTAGCGGTAACCAGGTTCATGAACGATTAGTAGAATTTCCATTTTGGGATGATTATGCGAAACTGATAAAAAGCGATATTGCTGATATGAAAAATATAGGTGGAGCAGTTGCAGGTGCAATTACTGCCGGAAAATTCTTAGAAAAATTTACAAACTATCCTTGGATGCATTTTGATATTGCCGGTCCATCATGGAATACTGCTGCAGATGCTTATCGCCCTAAGAATGGCACAGGCATTGGCGTTCGTTTAGTAGTTCAATTTATTAAAAATCTTACAAAATAACACATGAGTAAAGTACCTGTTGTTGGAATAACCATTGGAGATTTAAACGGTATTGGACCGGAGGTGGTTATCAAAACCTTACTTGATAACCGTATTACAGAATATGCTACCCCGGTTATATATGCTAACCCAAAAGTAATTTCCTATTGGAAAAAAGTGTTACAGATTCAAGATTTTAATATCCATATTATTAAATCAATTGATCAAGCTCAGCCAAGAAAGAATAATGTATTGGTTTGTTGGGATGAAGAAGCCGAAATTAAACCGGGAGAGGTAACAGAAGCAGGTGGGAAATATGCCCTTTTAAGTTTAAATGCAGCAACACACGACCTAAAAAATGGAAAACTTCATGCAATAGTAACTGCACCACTAAATAAACATAATATTAAATTAGAGCAAGGAACTTTCACCGGTCATACCGAATATTTAGCAAAAGCAGATGGTGATGCAGCCCATTCAATGTTGTTGGTTTGTGGTGAGCTTAGGGTTGCTTTGGTAACAGGACATATCCCTTTAAAAGAAGTTGCACAACGCTTATCGGTTGAGGGACTTTTATCTAAAATAAATATCCTTCATGAAAGTTTGAAAAAGGATTTTTCTATTGCAAAACCAAGAATTGCCGTACTTGGACTAAACCCACATGCCGGCGACAATGGTTTACTTGGGAATGAAGATTTAGATATTATTTCACCTGCATGCAAACAAGCACAAGCAAATGGACAAATGGTTTACGGACCTTATCCTGCCGACGGTTTTTTTGGTAACAGAACGTTTTTAAAATTTGATGCAGTATTGGCAATTTACCACGACCAAGGTTTGATTCCTTTTAAACTAATGGGCTTTGAAAATGGAATAAACTTTACCGCAGGATTAAGTTTTATAAGAACCAGTCCTGACCATGGCACAGCATACGATATTGCAGGTAAAAACAAGGCTGATGAAACAAGCATGAGAAATGCGCTTTACACTGCTATTGATTTGGTAAGAAAAAGAAATGAGAATTTTAAACTTGCTGAAAACTTCCTTCCTATCACTCCTTTAAGGAAAGAACGTTTTAGAATTGATTTCTAGTTGTAATTTACTATTTATAATTTTTAAAGGTGTATGATATTCCCAGTGATAATACTTGTGAATATTGTACATCCTTATCTTGGTCGAAATCATACAACATTACACCCATTAAATTTGTACTGATATATTTGTTTACCTTAGCGGTAATGCTAAAATCAAACCTGCTTACCCAATACTGACTATTCAGGCGGTTGTAATCAATCAAACCCATATAGCGTGCTTTGAGCACCACGTTTTTCATGATTTCTTTATCAAAGTTTGCAACCAATTGAAATATTACTTGACTTCTCATATTATCACCCCTTGCTACACCATATAGTTCTTTAAATTCTTTTGCGGTACTATCAAATTTATCATATAATGTTTGATCAAGAACAAAGGTTTGACGCAAGGCTCCTAAACCCATTTGTGCACTAAAATAACTAACCGGTTTGTATTCAAAACCTAAGGCTTCGGTAAGATAGCCGGGCGATAAAAATCCTGAAATCCTTCTCGACCGTTCTACATTGTTTACAACTTTGTACTCAAAACCTGCGTCAAACTGACTCATAAAGTTGAGCGATGCAAAGCCATTCCAATGTTTTGATAGTTTGCGTGAATACTTTGAATCAAAAAATATACGGTCGGCATTTTTGCGAACATCCTGACCTTCATTTTTAACATTCCCATAAAGCAATTGTAGATCATTTACCCACTCATCCTTATCTGTTTTCCTTACTGCCTTTGCATTTAAAAAGGTACTAAGTGCAACCGAGTTAACTCCACCCGCTTTCCAATTGTCACTATAACTGGCTTGATTCGCATTTAAACCTGTTTGAAAATCGAACTTCCACAAACTTGGCTTTTTGGGCGGAAGTGAATCAGATGTTGCTGCTTGTTGAGCAATAGATACAAAGGGCAATAACAAAATTGCACAGGAAATAAAACTTTTCATAATTATGGGTTAAATAGGGGAATTATTGTTGGATGTTATGCTTGAACTGATTCATTAATTTTAAGCATTATCTTTAATCGCTCAATCACATAATCAATTTCAGTCTTTGTATTATGAGCACCAAAAGAAAAACGAACCGCCGGACGATCAGGATTTGAACCAATAGCTTTTAGTACATGTGAACCAACATTACTTCCACTACTGCAAGCACTTCCTCCTGATGCACAAATACCATCAATATCAAGCTTAAACAATAACATTTCTGCTATTGGTGTGGGTGGAAATGATACATTTAAAACTGTATATGAAGAATATCCTTCGGCATCGCCGTTAAATGCTACGCCGGGAATATGTAATCGCAATTGTTCTATCATGTATTGTTTAAGTGAACTGATATGTTGTTTATCTTGTTCTAAATTATCATAAGATAATTGCAGAGCCTTTGCCAATCCTAATATTCCATACACATTCTCAGTTCCACCTCTCATATTTCTTTCTTGTGCACCTCCGGTAATAAACGGATGAATTTTAACTTTACTATTTATGTAAATAAAACCAATGCCTTTTGGTCCATTAAATTTATGAGCTGCACCTGCCAAAAAGTGAACATTTAACTTGCCTAAATCAAAATATTGGTGACCGATGGTTTGCACCGTATCACAGTGAAAATAGGCTTGATAAGAATTACAAAGATTACCGATTTGCTCTAAATCAATCATATTGCCGATTTCATTATTGCTATGCATTAAACTCACTAAAGCATTGGCATTTTGTTTCAATAAGTTCTCCAAATGTTGCGTATCAATATGTCCTTTATGGGTAAGGTTAACCAAATGCATTTGAATGAGTCCGGTCTTGGCTAATTCTTCAATTGTGTGTAAAACAGCATGATGCTCGATTGGAGAGGTTATAATGTGTTTAACACCCAATGTATGCACAGCTTCTCTAATTGCCATATTATCTGCTTCGGTACCACCTGAGGTAAAGAAAATTTCACCGGGAGTGCAACCTAAAAGTTTTGCTACCTGACGTCTGGCATCTTCAATCAAGGTTTTAACTTCTCGACCTTTTGCATGTATAGATGACGGGTTGCCAAAATAATCACTCATCACTTCATGCATTACTTTGATTACTTCCGGATGCATAGGAGTAGTAGCTGCATTGTCGAGATAAACCTTCATATCTGATAAATTAAGTTTTTTTAGTAGTACAAATATAAAGTAGTGATTGAATATTAAAACTATAAGGAAACAATTTCAAGGCGAATTGAAATTGTTATTTTTGTTTTATGAAATACTTATATGTGTCGTTTACCTTTTTATTTTTATTTGGGTGTATCTCAACCAAACAATACCGGGCGTTGCAAAACGATAACCAAAGGCTAAAAAAAGACAGTAGTTTACTTGAAAAAAGAATCACCCAATTATATGATGAAAACAATCGATTGAAAGAACAAAGCGCCACCATGGAACAATCATTAAACCTACGCTTAAAAGAAAAACAAGATAGTTTGATAGAAAAAGAACAAATATTAAGGAACAAAGAGGCGAGCCTGTTTGACATGAGACAACGACAGTTAGACAAAGCCACATCATTCAACACCTTGGTTTCTTCAATATTTCGGGAGTTTTCAGACTATGATAAACAATCGTTGGTACTGAATAAAAGTTGTTTAGGTGCTGAAATTTGGGTTAATGAAAAGAAACTTTTTGTTAATCAAATCAAGACCGACTTATTCGCGCAAGAGTTAAATGTAAAAGCCATTCGATTATTAGAAAAGAACCCTGATTTACAATTACGCTTAGTCTTTTTTATTGATACTACAATCACACCAATCATTAAAGGTGAAGAGCCTTTTCAACTGGCTGCCAATAAATCGTTAAGCTATTATCGCCAACTGATTGGTATGAATAAGGGGATTGCAAATAGGATTTCCAGTGCAATAACAATTAAAAGTTTCGGACCGACCCAAGAAACCCCTACAGTGCAGTTTATTTTTTATTCCAGCTACTTACCATGCTTAAACAGTGATTAGTAATATTAAAATGCAATTAAATATAATTATTTTAACAAAATAACTTGCGTATTAACTAAATGAGTAGCATATTTGAACAATAAATCAACTCTACTCACTAATTAATTAATCAAGTTATGGAAAATTTAAATTATGGAACGTACTATAACCTCAATTACCTAGCACAAATTGCCGGAGGTGATAAAGGTTTTGTTATGGAACTAACCAAAACATTTATTGATCAAACACCTGAATTGGTAAAACAATTGCATGTTTCTGTTTTAGAAAATGATTACAATTCAGCCAATTATTTAGCTCATCGTTTAAAATCTAGTTGTGAAATGCTAGGAATGGCTTTTGCTGCAAGCATTTGCCTTAAGATTGAATTGGCTGCTTTAAATAAGCGCGACTTAATCAGATTAATTGATGATGCCGAAGTATTAGTTCATCAACTTACTGTATCAACAATGGAACTTACCCACGTTGCTGCTTAAGTAAGCAATGGTTACTTAGTTATTCGTAAATTATTGCAAAAGGCCTTAGTGTAAGTTTACTACGGCCTTTTTTATTAAATAGCACTTGGTACCGGATACCTGTGGTTAATATCCGTTAGTACCTCAGGAATGGTTTCAGTAACCAATATTGTATGTTCAAATTGTGCTGATAATTTCCCGTCAATAGTCCTGGCAGTCCACCCATCTTTTTTGTCAACCTTTGCCCGTGCCTTACCGGCATTTATCATTGGCTCAATTGTAAATATCATTCCGGGTTGAATTACAGCACCGGTATTTGCTTCGGCAACGTGGCACACTTCGGGCTCCTCATGAAAATATAAGCCGATACCGTGCCCGCAAAATTCGTACACTGTACTGTAACCGTGCTTTACTGCATGTTTATTAATCACATATCCAATATCACCAATTCGTTTTCCCGGAATGCATTGTGTTATACCCAAATCTAAACATTCTTGCGTAACATCAATTAATTGTTGAGCATGAGGAGTAACCTCACCCACTGTAAACATTGTACTTGTATCCCCATAATAACCATTTAAAATAGTAGTTACATCTACATTCAAAATATCGCCTTCCCTCAACTCAAGTTTACCTGGAATTCCGTGACAGATAACATCATTTACGGAAATGCAACTGGCCTTTGTATATCCATGATACCCTAAGGTTGCAGGAATAGCCCCATGATCACGCATAAACTGCTCTGCAATATCGTTTAAATAACCTGTGGTAACACCCGCTTTAACGTAGGGAGCTACTGCCTTTAATGTTTGAGCAGCTAATTTAGAACTCCTTCTTATTCCATCAATTTGCTCGGCATTTTTGATGATGATTTTTGAATTTTTATCCCGAAAACTCACTTTATTTCTATTTAGATTAATGATTGTAATGATTGATTCAAAACTGCAATCTTTGCCTCAGCATCAGCCTTCTTCCTTCGCTCCTTTTCAACCAAATCAGGCTTAGCATTGGCAACAAACTTTTCGTTTGCTAATTTAGCATTCACCGATTGTAAAAAGCCATTAAGATATGCTATTTCATTTTCAACTTTTTCTCGTTCAGCTTCCTTATCAAGTTGAAGTTCTAACTTTACATAAACCTCATCAGTATGCACTTGTACAAGAATAGTTTGCATAGGTGCAGTATCAACAAATTCAATCGTATGTAAGTTTGCCAATTTTTTAATCAAAAATAAGGCTTGATTGTATTGTCCCGGATGCTGTGTTTTTATAGCTATATCTAAAGTTTGCTTTGGACTGATACCTTTGCTGTTTCTTAAGTTTCTAATCTGTTGAATTAATTCAAAAACCAATGCTAAATCTTCACCCTTAGTTAAATTGGTCTTCACCTCTGGATAAGGAGAAATACAAATAGACTCCCCTTCTTTTCTTGTGCTAATATTTTGCCAAATTTCTTCAGTGATAAATGGCATAAATGGATGAAGTAATCGCATTAACTCATCAAAATATTTCACCGTATTGTTCAAAGCAGATTGATTAATCGGCTTGCCATATTCGGGCTTAATCATTTCTAAATACCACGAACAGAAATCATCCCAAATCAACTTGTAAATAGTCATTAAAACTTCGCTTAGTTTATAATCTTCGTATTTAGCGTTAATTTCTTCACAGGCATTATTCATTCTAACTTCAAACCAAGCTGAGCTTAATTGATTTGAAGCTAGAATTTCCGCAGATGTATCTTCATCAGCAACCACTTCCCAACCTTTTACTAAACGAAATGCATTCCAAATTTTATTGGCAAAATTTCTACCTTGTTCTACTTGCGCTTCATCATATAAAATATCATTTCCGGCAGGTGAACTTAAAAGCATTCCCATTCTAATAGCATCTGCTCCGTAGGTGGCAATCAAATCTAAAGGATCGGGGGAGTTCCCTAGCGACTTACTCATTTTACGACGAAGTTTATCACGCACTATTCCGGTGTAATACACATTATTAAAAGGCTTTTGACCCATCCATTCATAACCGGCCATAATCATTCGTGCCACCCAAAAAAACATAATTTCAGGTGCTGTAACTAAATCATTGGTAGGATAATAATATCCTAAATCAGTATTAGCCAATTTTATCTTCCCTCCTTCAAAACCTTCAAATCCGTCAAAAACACTGATTGGCCATAACCAAGATGAAAACCACGTATCAACTACATCTTCATCTTGTTGTAACAATGATGCTACTGTTCCATATTGCTGCTCATATTTAGCCAAAGCTTCCTTCTGAGTTTTAGCAACTACATAATTTCCGTTTTCATCATACCAAGCTGGAATACGCTGGCCCCACCACAATTGCCTGCTAATACACCAGTCTTTTATATTGTCAATCCAATGCTTGTAAGTATTTTTCATGTTAGCCGGATGAAACTTAATTTCATCATTCATAACTGCATCTAAAACCTGAGGATTACGGCTAATAAATTTTTTCATATCAACCCACCATTGCAAGGTTAAGCGTGGCTCGATAACAGCTCCGGTTCTTTCACTCGTACCAACTTGATTCTTATATTCTTCAATTTTAACTATGTAACCTGCCTCTTCAAGATCAATGGCAATTTGCTTGCGAACGGCAAAACGATCTTTACCAATATATCTTTCATCAACAGCACTTGCATTTAAAAAACCTTCTTCAGTTAAAATATCAATTACTTCAAGGTTATGTTTTTTACCTAGCTCATAATCATTTTTATCGTGTGCCGGTGTAACTTTTAGGCAACCCGTACCGAATTCCATATCAACATATTCATCAGCAATTACAGGTATGGAGCGGTTAATAAATGGGATAAGTACTTGTTTACCGATTACCTGCTTAAATCGTTCATCACCGGGATGAACACAAATGGCTGTATCTGCTAAAATTGTTTCAGGTCGTGTAGTTGCAATAGTTAAGTACTGTGAAGGTTCATCAACAAAATAATACCTGATAAAATATAATTTTGATTGTACGTCTTTAAAAATAACTTCTTCATCACTTAAGGCAGTTTTACCTTGCGGATCCCAATTTACCATACGCAATTCACGATAAATCAATCCTTTTTCATACAAATCAATAAAGGTATCAATAACGGCCTCACTAAGTTTTGGCTCCATCGTAAATCGGGTGCGGTCCCAATCGCATCCGGCGCCTAATTTTTCAAGTTGTTTTAAAATAATTCCACCATATTTTTCTTTCCATTCCCATGCATAGGTTAAAAATTCATCCCTAGTCAGGTCTGATTTTTTTATACCTTTCTCGCGCAACATCTGCACAACTTTTGCTTCTGTAGCAATACTTGCGTGATCGGTTCCGGGCACCCATAAAGCATTTTTACCTTGCATCCTTGCCCTTCGAGTAAGCGCATCCTGTATGGTATTATTTAACATATGCCCCATGTGTAAAACCCCTGTTACATTTGGCGGTGGGATAACTATGGTAAATGGCTCCTTGTTTTTATCAGGAATAGATTTAAAATATTTATGCTGTAACCAATACGCATACCATTTTTCTTCGATATGCTGTGGTGAATATTTAGAAGCTATTGTTGAATTCATGAGATACAAAAATAGATTGAATGGGCATTATAAAAAATAATAAAAATAAAGCCCCGATGCGCTAATGCGAACCGGGGCTAATAAAATCAACTATGAAAAATTAACCTCTTTTCTCTTTTACACGGGCTTTTTTACCGGTAAGTTCGCGTAGATAGAATAAACGTGCTCTGCGCACTTTACCTCTGCTCACCACTTCTACCCTGTCAATATTAGGTGAGTATATAGGGAATATACGTTCAACTCCAACACCATTGCTCATTTTACGAACAGTGAATGTGCTGCTAAGGCCGCTATTACGTTTTTGAATAACTACACCTTGGTATTGCTGAATACGTTCTTTATTTCCTTCTTTAATTTTGTAGTAAACACTAACCGTATCACCTGCATTAAATGTCGGAATGTTTTTATCAGCGGTGAATTCGCTTTCTACTAATTTTATTGCCTCAACTGCGTTCATGACGTTATTGTTTTAAAAATCGGACTGCGAAAGTAGGGTTTAGGGATGAATTATAAAAATATTTTTTAAATATTTAGTCATTTTCAATTCACGTCACCGTCATCGCCTAATAAATCAGGGCGTTTCAGTTGGGTACGAAGTATACTTTGTCCGTGTCGCCAGGCATCTATTTTTGCTTGATGACCACTTAATAAAATAGCTGGCACTTCCCATCCATTAAAGTTGGCAGGCCTGGTATAAACCGGCGGACTAATCAAACCATCTTGGAAAGAATCACTTAAGGCCGATTGTTCATCACCTATGGCTCCTGGAATTAACCTGGCTACTGCATCAACAACAACTGCTGCGGCCAATTCACCACCTGTTAATACATAACTTCCAATACTTATTTCTTTTGTTATGAGGTATTGCCTCACTCGCTCGTCAACACCTTTATAATGTCCGCATAATAATATCAAGTTTTTTGCACCTGATAAATTATTTGCCATAGGTTGATCAAACAATTCACCATCAGGTGAAAGATAAATAACCTCATCATACGTTCTCTCTTCTTTTAATTTAGTGATGCAGTTAAAGATAGGCTCAATCTGCATAACCATACCAGCACCACCTCCAAATGGATAATCATCTACTGCTTTATGCTTGTTGGTGCTGTAATCTCTAATATTATGTAATTGAATTTGAATAAGCCCTTTATCAACTGTTCGCTTAACTATAGAATAACCAAACGGACCATCAAATAATTCTGGAAATAATGTTAATATATCAATTCGCATGGTTATAATTGATTTAAATCCAACAAACCTTCAGGAAGGTCCATATAAATAATTTCCTTTTCCTCATCAACCTTGCTGATATAAGCATCAACCAGAGGAATCATTATTTCATCATCACTTTGTTCAATAAATAACATGGTTTGCGTAGCAATTTCCTGCACGGCTTTTACTTTCCCAATTATACCGGCATGAATATCTGCAACAGTATAATTTAATATTGCTTGTTCTTTAATGCCTGTTTTACGCTTAGGTTTAGGAACTAATACGGTAAAACCTGTAATTGACTTGGCATCTTCTAAGTGATTAATTCCTTTCAACTGAACAATATACTCGTTAGGTAAAACTTGCTCTTTTTGAACAATATAAAAAGGAACGGGCTTCCCTCGACACTCGAGAAAAGCCCATTTATCTAATTTTATCTTTGATTGAAATACTAACCTAACCTCACCTTGGTGTCCGTGTGTTTTTGAAACAACGCCGGCCTGAATGAAATCAAATCTTTGGATGGATTTCAAACGGTTAGAAATTATTCTGCTGAGTTTGTTTCTTCAGCAGCAGGTGCTTCTTCTGCCGGAACTTCTTCCGCAGATTCAGCCGCTGCAGCGGCTTCAGCCTCTCCTGCTAATTTAGCAGCAAGTTTAGCAGCACGTTCTTCTTTAACTTTAGTTTCAGCAGCTAAAGCAGTAGCTTTTTGATCAGCTCTTGATTTTGCCACTTTATCAACATGCGCAGTAACTTTTGCATTTTTATCATTTAACCAACTTTCAAATTTGGCCATTGCTTGCTCTTCGGTGATTGCACCTTTACGAACTCCTGCTAACAAATGGTGTTTGTATAAAGCACCTTTGTAAGATAAAATAGCACGGCAAGTATCTGTTGGTTGCGCTCCATTTTGAAGCCATTTAACAGCCGAGTCAAGGTTTAATTCAATAGTAGCCGGTACTGTTGTTGGATTGTACATACCTAACTTTTCAATGAATTTACCATCTCTCGGAGCACGTGAATCCGCCACCACAATGTGATAATACGGTGCATGGGTACGACCATGACGTTGTAATCTGATTTTTACTGACATATTTTTATGTTTTTAAATTATTATCCGCTGAGTCTCCTGTTCAGCGGGGTGCAAATATGAGGCAAGTTTTTTAAAAATCCAAATTGTAATAAGAGTAAGCTAAACACTTGGAAGAATAGACGAAAACATACTGTCAATGTCAAGATAATGTGACTCAAGAGAAGACTGTATCTCTTGCAACAAAAGTTTGTTCTCTTTAAGTTTTGTCTTACTCAAAAGCAAATAGGAGCTACACGATTGATCCTGAAGGTGTTGATAATTATCCGGATTAAATAAAGTAAACGCTAATTTTGTATATATTCTAAAACGTTTTGTATTTGAAAGACGTTCTTTTTCATCTCTTGATAGCTCTTTTATGGTTGGACTGCCAATAAATCCAAAGGATGCCTTTGGATTTTTTGCGACTATACTCAATCCGATCAATATGTAAGTAAATATTATTTTACGAGGTGCATCTTGGAAATTTGTTAAAATAATATATTTCGACGCTGAGTTCGTGTGATTTTTTAGATGAAATTTAACTATATATAAATCGTTGTTATGTTCCTCAACTCTGACGATATATCTATTATTTTTTTTAGTTAAAAAAGAGTAAATATGTTCTTTTAATACAGGCGGATTATTTCTTAAACCAATACCACAATATTGATATCCGTACCCTTTAAGCTCAGCACTTTGCATAAACTAAATTGCATACTTGTATGCCTTGAGTCTTTTTGATTCAACTTCTTCTTTAGTTATGTTTACGAAATTAATTTTAGTTGTTTTCACAACAACCTCAGTAATGCCCAATTTTTTAGGTTTTACGACATTATGTTTCGTGTTGGCTCCCATTTTCATGAAATTAAGATTGTGTAATAATGTATTATACCGTTACAAATATAGTATCAAATAATTTAAAATATCAAGCAAATTAAATTATTACCACTTTATTAATGGAAGTTATCACCCACAATCTGTTGTGCATATTAGTTACAAACCTATCTTCCAAAAGGCATCTTAGGCATCATTCCACGTGGCATACCTCCTTGCATTTTACTTACTGTTTTCATCATTTTTCGCATTTCTTCAAACTGTTTCAACAGTTGATTCACTTGTTGTATATCAGTTCCGCTGCCAGCAGCAATGCGTTTCCTGCGACTTCCATTAATAATATCAGGCGTTTTCCGTTCTGCCGGGGTCATTGAGTTTATTATTGCTTCAATGCCTTTGAAAGCATCGTCACTAATGTCTATGTCCTTCATTGCCTTACCAACACCCGGTATCATTCCCATTAAATCTTTTAAATTCCCCATTTTCTTAATTTGTTGAATCTGGGTGTAAAAATCTTCAAAGGTAAACTGGTCTTTTAATAGCTTTTTCTGAATCCTTTCAGCTTCTTCTTCATCAAATACTTGTTGGGCACGTTCTACTAAACTCACAATATCCCCCATACCCAATATACGCTGAGCCATACGGTCGGGATGGAATTGATCCAATGCTTCCATCTTCTCGCCCATACCTACAAACTTTATAGGTTTGTTTACTACCGATTTAATAGATAAAGCCGCGCCGCCTCGGGTATCACCATCGAGTTTAGTTAGTATAACTCCACTAAAATCCAATACGTCATTAAAGGCCTTGGCTGTATTAACGGCATCCTGACCCGTCATACTATCAACTACAAATAAAATTTCATTGGGATTAATTGCGTCTCTAATATTACCAATCTCTTTCATCATTTCCTCATCTACACTTAAGCGTCCGGCAGTATCTACAATTAACACACTTGCTCCTTGTTCCTTTGCAGCCTTCACGGCATTTTTCGCAATACTTACCGGATCTGTATTTCCTTCTTCCGAAAATACTGTTACGCCAATTTGCTCACCTAAAACTTTTATTTGCTCGATTGCCGCAGGACGATAGACATCACATGCTGCCATCATTACCGTACGCCCCTTTTTCTTGATATAATTTGCTAACTTGGCCGAATGAGTAGTTTTACCCGAACCTTGTAAACCGGCCATTAATATAACAGCAGGTGATCCTTGGATTTGAATATCCTCTGTTTTGCCTCCTAGTAAAAGTGTTAATTCATCATTTACAATTTTCGTTAATAGCTGTCCGGGCGTTACACTGGTAAGTACATTAGCTCCAATTGCTTTCTCCTTTACAGTATCTGTAAATTGTTTAGCAATTTTATAATTCACGTCGGCATCAATTAATGCCTTACGAATTTCCTTAACTGTTTCTGCAACGTTAATTTCGGTTATTTTACCTTGACCTTTTAATGTTTTAAAGGCTTGCTCCAGTTTATTACTTAAACTTTCAAACATGTGCTTTTATTCAATTGAGGTGCGAATATAGGTATTTCTGCTTTTTAATGCTGATACCCTATTCCTTTAACTCATAATAATATATTTGTAAAAGTATTGCATATCATGAAAGAAGAAATCGAACAATTGAAGAATCAAATGATTTTACAAAAGTCGTTTAGAAATAAAAAGATATTGTTTTGGTTTATCAGAACTTTCATTCTTTGTTTAATTTATCTTCTCTTGCCTAAACTTGAATGGATAATAAACACCTTGTGGTTTACTGTTCCTTTGAGTTTGTTTTCTCTTTTAAGTATACTGATTTGGCCGATATTTCTTAAAAGAAAAATACAAAAGATTGAAAGCAAATTAACATTACTTGATAAGGAGATTAAAGCAAATGAGAACACCTGAAATATCTCACAACAAACCTGTGGTTTTTTATGATGGTGTATGCGGCTTATGCAATAGATCCGTACAAAGCATCCTGAAAAAAGATAAAAAAAACACCTTCTTGTTCTCTCCCCTTCAATCAACATTTGCAAAAGAAAAATTAGGCGAAAGTTATACCGTTAGCACCATTATTCTTTATCATCAACATCAGATTTATTTGCGGAGTGATGCCATTATTAAAATTGCAACAATACTTGGTGGTATCTACAAAATTGCTGTCATAGGTTATTTAATACCAAAGTTGTGGAGAGATGCATGTTATAACTATATCGCAAATCGAAGATACAAATGGTTTGGTAAATACGACTCTTGTAAATTACCTAACCACAATAAAGCACAACGTTTTATTTTATAAATAATGAATGCTAAATTTTAAAAACAATATTACCGTTGATGTTCACTCATTAAAACTTATAGGTAAAGGCAAAAACAGCCATGTTTATAAAGGTGTAAATAATTACAACCAAACTGTTGCCTTAAAAGTAATTCACACAAAATATAAAGAAGCAGCATTAGGATTGAAACAAGAAGCCGGCTTAAAATTTAAAACTTCAGCATTACTTACCATTGAAGATTATTTAGTTGAGAATGATTTTATTTATGGCTATAGATATTGGGTTGATGGCTTAACTTTAGATAAGCTTATGTACACCTTAAAACCATCGCAGATAAAAGAAATCATATTACAATTGTTTACCGCCTTACTTGCCATGCACGAGCATCAATTCTTGCACTTGGATATTCAACCCAAAAATATTTTACTTGATAAAAACTTCAAGTTGCATTTAATTGATTTTGTAAATGGGACTTACTTACCGGTTAATCATAACAAACGGTTCTCCTTTAATTTATTTTATAGTCCACCTGAGGCTATACTAAATGAATCTTCGTTATTTAATTCTTCTTCCGACTTATATGCTGCCGGAATTATTTTATATGAAATGATTGCTAAACAAAAACCATTTCTTCATCAAAATCCGGAAGTACTAATGAACCTGAATTTGGCCGCACCTATTGATTACAATAACTTTAGACCTGAGATGAAAAAATTCTTGAATCAATTATGCTTTAAGCCATTATTTCATTTACCACCAACACATCTTGATTCAGCAAGCATTAGTTCATTATTGACTAAATCCATGAATATGCGCGTTCAAAATGCCATAGAGGCTCGAACTCAAGCGGAGTTACTCCCGATTTCGGCTTTTAAAACAAAACCTTGGTGGCATTTATAGGGTTTTAACCAAAGCCTTCATTCCTAAAATGCTATTTTCTGCTAATACATCAGTAGAAATGGAATGGGCTGGGAATATTATTTTTTTATCGAAAATATTACCATCCATATAAAAAGTAATAAAGTACTCATTATGCAATACAAATAGTTCGGCATTAACAGGTTCGATAAGTTTCGCAGAGAAGGTTGGAACATCGCCTAAAAAATAGCGCATGGTGCTTGTGGTTCTTTCTTCATTATTTATTATGCCATAACCTTTGCAAGTAACCAATACATTCGAAAAATCTAAATTGCCTTGGTTTATTAAATAAACCTCCCACGATTCTTCTAAGTCTTCATTTATTTTACAAGTGATTGCAATCCCTGCTTCGGCTCCTATGCTAATGTCTAACTCGATATCTTTTAACATGCATCAAAATTAGTATAAGCAATTTAATTTTAATGCACGATTTTATTTGCACAATAAGAACTGGCAAATGCATCCGGCTTTGCCTTAAAAACAAATCCCATGCTTAATATGTATCCCATAGCTTCACTAAGTGCCGTATTCGATTTAAACCCCGGATTAGTATTTATATCTGCGTGAACCTCTAAATCCACTTCATACAAATCAAGTAAATCACATAATTGGTATGCCACTTCAATTGATTTTGAAACTTCTTGTAACATACGTTCTTTAATGCTGCATTTAATTGTTGTTTTTTCGCTACTAATCAACATAAAACCACCTTTCTTTTCACGCAAAAAAACAATAACTGTAGCATATTCAGTTATATTCCCTGATACCTGCGAATCAGTTCCGATACATACCTTTAACTTATTACCTTTATCAGTTTCTTCAACAATTATACGTTCTACCTCTTCCAATAAACTTATGGTAATTACTTCACCGTTTAATCTTCTCCAAGATTGACCAATTTGACCTGTAGTTATCATTCGCTTGAATATTGAATTATTTACTTTTACTAAAATACCGGATTCAAGTTAAATGAATGTGATGTATTTAGCGATGTGAGTTAAATGTTTGTAAAACTATTTTCACTTCAACTTACAGTTAAACTATTGTGTCAACTCATTTTAATTTTGGGTTCTAAAATTAGCTTCACAATCCTTTATTGCCTTTATTAAATGGTAGTCGTCCGACTCTAAAATGAACTGTTTATCAAGCTTACAAAAACGCATAAATTCATCCACTCTTAATTCAGAAATTGTTGTTACGCGCAGCACAACATTGCGATTGTATCTTTTATCTACCATTTTTTGCACTTCCATATAGGCCACAAACTCTTCAAATTTTGCCATATCTCGTCCGGCCTTACTAAATTGCTCATACATAGCTGTTATAGGATTCATTAATCCACCTTTATCACGCTTTAAAATACGGTCGTTATTATTCATTAAAGGATCATTTTTTAAAAACTCGGCCGCTGCCCTGGCTAAACTGTCGCGTTTTGGATTAGATGTAACAATTCGAACTTCTTTTAACTTAACTACTTTCGACTTCATGAAAATGACTATAGTGTCATCACTAATGGCGTCACATACAAACGACAGTTGAAATTTAAGACTATCATAACCTACAGAGGTAAACAAAATAGTATCTGTTAATGAAGATTGAATTTTAAAATATCCTTGACGATTACTGATTGCTCTTTTTCCGTTAGTTAAGTTTTGAATACTTGCCAATTGCACAATTTCGGCAGTTGATGAAGTTATAGTTCGACCAAAGAATACTTGAGTTGTTTGAGCATGCAACAAACCTGTTGAGCAGCAAAGCATAAGCAAACAAAAATTCTTGAAATTGAAATTCATGATAATATCAACGAAAAATTACAGATTTTTGCGTGAATATACAGGTAAAATTGGAATCATTAGTTTTAAAATCAGGAAGAGAAAGGTCGGTTATTAACCGCCACCCTTGGATATTTAGCGGCGCAGTTAAGCAATTACCAAATGCTGCTAATGGCGAAATAATTAAAGTAGTAACAAATCATCATGAGTTATTGGGGTATGGTTTCTTCTCGCCAAACAGCCAAATTACTTGCCGAATGTTTGAGTTTACAAACGAAGAATTAATTATTAACGAACAATACTGGATTGATAAAATAAAGCGTGCATGGGAACTTCGTAAACAAGTTATACCTGCTGAAACAAATATTTTCAGGTTGCTTCATGCTGAAGGTGACTTTTTACCGGGCGTAATTGTTGATGTTTATGATGATGTTGCTGTAGTACAATTATTAATTAAAGGAACTGAAGCGATTAGGGAGTCAATTTATAATGGAATAAAAGCTTGCGGTATAACTTATCTGTATATAAAAACAAAACAAAACACACAACGATTAGAAGACGTAGGAGTAGAAAGTGGATGGGTTAACGATATAAAACCAATGCCTATAAAAGCGAAAGAGTATGGCAATTACTTTTTAGTAGATGTTGAAACCGGACAAAAAACAGGATTTTTTATAGACCAACGTGAAAACAGAAAAATCTTAGGTGACTATGCAAATGGGAAAAAAGTATTAAACACATTCAGTTATTCCGGAGGATTCAGCATTTATGCCTTAGCATCCGGTGCAACATTGGTTCATTCGGTTGATAGCAGTAAAGAAGCAATTACCTTATGTAACCAAAATGTTGAAGCCAATTTTACCGAAGTTCACAAACATTCGGGATTTACGGAAGATGTATTTGAATATTTAAAACAAACAACGGTTGACTACGACATCATGATTTTAGATCCACCGGCGTTTGCCAAAAATGCCAAAGCAGTTGCAAATGCTGCTAGAGGATATAAAAATTTAAATTTGATAGCGTTTAAAAAAATTAAATCGGGAGGATTAATTTTTACTTTCAGTTGTTCTCAACATATTGACCGAGATTTATTCAGAAAAATAATATTTGGTGCCGCCGCAGATGCCCGACGAAACGTTAGAATCATAAAGCAGTTTACCCAACCGGAAGACCACCCTGTTAGCATATTTCATCCGGAGGGTGAATATTTAAAAGGGCTATTATTACAGGTTGAATAATTTCAGGCATGATGATTGTAATGGGTTAGTTATTGAATGAAGTTACTCTGGGTATTTTTATGCTTAACCTTTATTTCTACTGATGTATTTGCGCAACAGTTTAAAAAGCGCATATTAACCACCTTGGAATATAAGCAACTTGTACACTATAGCGATTCCATCACTAATCAACTCAAACTTTATTACAAGCTCGAACTAAAAGAACAGCAGCCCGGAAAATATCAACCGGAACGTATTGGATATATCCGCGGTTATTTGTGGTTATTCACTTACCTCGAACAACAATTGGAAGTGGTAAGTTTTTCTTCCAATCAAATTAAAAGGATTTTAGGCACTCCGGATTTAAGTTATCAAGAAGATGGATATGTTGTATTTGAATATACTTGGTCAAATCGAAATTACTTAAAACTAAGGAACCTGAAATACAATTTCGTTTTTAAAAACAATGAATTAGTTTACATCAGCAAAAAGTAATTTTATATATGTCGCATATTCCTGCCACCACCGAATTAGTCATCTTTGACATGGACGGTTTATTAATTAATTCTGAGCCGTTTTGGAAACAAGCAGAAAAGGAAGTTTTTGGTGAATTAGGGATAACTTTAACCGATGATTTGCTTCGTCAGGTGATGGGATTCAGATTAAATGAAGTGGTTCAACATTGGTATAATTTTCAACCATGGCCAAATCCTGATTTTATACTCACCGAAAAGACGGTATTAGATACAGTTAAGCATCTTATCGCCAATCACGCTGATGCAATGCCCGGGGTTCATCAAATACTTGCAGCCCTGCATAAAAAAGGTATCCGAATGGCATTAGCTTCTTCAAGTTATATGGAATTAATTGATTTAGTAACAGACAAACTTGGCATTAAGTCCTATTTTGAGTATATCAGAAGTGCACAAAACGAACCCTATGGTAAACCACATCCCGGTATTTTTCTAAGTGTAGCTCAATGGTGCAAAGTAAATCCTCTTAATTGTGTTGTTATAGAAGATGCTGTAAACGGTGTTATCGCAGCAAAAGCGGCACGCATGTTTTGTATTGCCATACCTGACGAAGCTAGCTTTAACGACAAACGATTTTCCCTTGCTGATATGAAGTTAAAGTCGCTGGCGGATATTAAAGTTTAGTTTACAGATGTAATTTGAAGTGATCAGTAATTTTTTGCATCAGATGTAGCCTGTCTTTTCCTGTTACATTATGCAGATGTCCCGGGTAAACAAAATAATCCAAAAGAACGCCTTCATCTACACACTTTTTTACAAATTGTAAACTGTGCTGCCACACTACCACATCATCATCAGTTCCATGAATCATTAACAACCTGCCTTTTAAATTTTTTGCATGGTTTAATAAATTATTCTCTTCATATCCCTCTTTATTTTCTGCCGGAGTATCCATGTATCTTTCGGTGTACATAATTTCATATAAGCTCCAATCTATGACCGGGCCACCCGCAACACCTGCCTTGAATACATCAGTTTTTGTCATTAAAGTAGTTGTCATAAATCCACCAAAACTCCATCCATAAACGCCTATTCGGTTAGCATCAACAAACTTTTGTTGCTTTAAATATTCTACACCTTTAAGTTGATCGGCACTTTCTTCAACCCCTAGTTTCCGATGTGTTACATTTTCAAAATTTAGTCCCCGGTTTGCACTTCCACGATTATCAACAGTGAATACCACAAAACCTTGTTGTGCCATGTAGTATAACCACATATCTGATCCACCAAGCCAGCTATTGGTAATCATTTGTGCATGCGGTCCACCGTATAAATAAATTAAAACAGGATACTTTTTTTTCTCATCAAAATCAGCAGGTAAAAACATGCGGCAATTTAAATCGGTAGTACCATCGGCTGCTTTGATTTTAAATAAGCGCATTTCACATTTTTTATAATCAGCTATTGGATTGGATGCATTTAACAATAACGCTTGTTCTGCGCCATCCGCATTTAACAAAACTATTCTACGCGGTGTGTTAGCATTACTTACCACATCAATTAAATAAGTTCCATCAGCACTTAGCATTACTTGGTGAACGCCCGGCAATAAGGTTAATTGTTTTGTTACTCCTGAGTATAAATTTGTTTTAAAACAATGACGTTCCATTCCATCGCTTGAAGCTGCCATATAAAAAACAAATTGCCCATCATTACTAAAACCTAATAGTTGAGTTACATCAAAATTACCTTGTGTTAATTGTTTATCTAGTCGTCCGGTTGAAGAATATAAGTACAAATGATTAAATCCATCACGCTCACTCATCCAAACAAATTGCTTTGGATTATTTTTAACAAATACCGGTGCGTGTTCAGGCTCAACATATTTCGGATGAGTTTCAGTAAATAAAGTTTTAACAAACGCCCCGGTTACTCCATCATATTCATTCAACTTTAATTCATTTTGGGCCCTGTTAACTAAAGCAATATAAACGCTTTCTTCACCCGGATGCCATGAAACATTAGTTAAATATTGCTCTAGTGGTTCGCCTGTTTGTAACTGGATACTTCGATTTTTAAGTAAATCTCTCACCCAAACTTTAGCAATATGACTGGTAGCACCACTCATCGGATACTTCACATTTCTGGTAATTGCAGGTTTAGTAGATAAATTGTAAATTGGATAATCAGTTACCATACTTTCATTTAATTGATAATAGGCAACACGGTTTCCATTTGGCGACCAGAAAATTCCTTTATCAATACCAAATTCATTTCTATGTACTGTTCCACCGTAAGAAAGACCAACTCCGGCATCTTTAGTAATAAAATCTTTATTTCCCGAATCATCTGATCCGGCATTTGGTTTAATAGGTTCATAAAAAGAGTTTAATGTGCTGATTAAAAAATTACCATTGATGGTGTAAGCAACCTTTTTATTGGTAGGGTCAACTTCGGCATGTTCATTTTTTTCGCCCAAGTGAGCAATTACACTGATACTATTGTTAATGATATCACCTATAAAAATACTATTTAAATAGGTAAATTTAAATGTTGTTTTAGTTAACCATTCGTGCGGTAATATTCGCTCAATTCCTTTAAATCCTGAAACTCCTTTTTTAAGTATTTCATTCAAGCGTTGAATGCTTAATACAGTATCTGTTTTTAGGGTTGCTGCATCTTGCATAACTACACAATCCTTTCCATTTTGTTTACTGTAATAAGTATATGCATTAGCATTTGCAACCCAAGCCAAACCCATTAATCGTTGAGGAGCTAAAGTGGTTCTTTGTTTAAGCACAGCGTCGTCAATGCTTAACATTTTCGATTGCCCTAATGCCAAATAAGGCATTAAAATAAGTAGCGATAGTATTCGTAAAATCATATTATAAAAAATAAGCCCGACTTTTTTAAAAATCGGGCTCAAGATACATGTTTAAATCAAAAAATTAATAACTGTTCAACATCATTGGCATCACTAACATGAGTACATCTTCTCCATCATCTCCAACAATTGGAGTAAGCACTCCTGCGCGGTTTGGCTGACTCATTTCTAGTTTTATTTCATTACTATCCACTGCCGAAATCATCTCTGACAAATACTTCGAATTAAATCCGATTTCTAAATCTTCACCGGTGTATTGGCAAACTAATTTCTCCTGTGCTTCATTTTCAAAGTCAATATCCTCAGCACTGATGGTAAGTTCGCTGCCCGCTAACTTTAGTCTGATTTGATGTGTCGTTTTATTTGATGTGATTGAAACCCTTTTAACCGCAACAGAAAATTCATTTTTATCTATCTGCAATACATTTGGATTTTCTTTTGGGATTACCGCATTATAATCAGGATATTTTTCGTCAATTAAACGACAAATTAAACTGACATCATTAAAGGTAAAAAATGCATTAGAGCGATTAAATTCAATAGTTACTTCGGTATCATCATTAGGCAATGACGACTTTAATAAGTTTAATGCTTTCTTAGGAAGAATAAATGTTTCTTCAACTCCCGGTGTAACATCTGTTCTTTTATATCTAACCAAACGATTAGCATCAGTAGCAACAAAAGTGATATCCGAAGCTGTAAGTTGAACATATACTCCGGTAAGGTTTAAACGAAGTTCGTCGTTGCTGGTAGCAAATACAGTTTTTGTAATAGCTTTATGTAATACTTTAGCAGGTATGGTAAATTTCTTCCCATCTTCCACCACCGGATTTTTAGGAAATTCATCACCCCTTTGTGCGGTTAGTTTAAACCTTCCTGTATCATACTTTATTTCAATCGCACCTTTCTCAAGGTTTACCGAAAAAGCTAATGGCTGATCAGGTAATGTTTTTAACAGGTCGATAGTTGTACGAGAAGGAATAGCAATGTTCAATTCCTCTTTCGCTTCAACCTTAATTGAGGTAGTCATGGTTGTTTCTAAATCAGTTGAAGAAATTTTCAACTCACCATCTTTAATATCGAATAAAAAATTATTCAATATCGGGATAATTGGCTTGGCCACAACAACACCATCAATATTTGAGAGGTGCTTCAGTAAAGTTGTACTATTTACAATGAATTTCATTTTACAGTATCTAATTGGTACGAAAATATAGCAGGTTACCCAACCTTGCAAGCTAAGTTATACACAATACATTATTATTCAACATACACGAATTTATCCAGTTTACTTATGCACTAAATCCTTTGATTTATTCTCCTCATCAACTTTACAACTTACCGAATAAAATCATCTTAAAATAAGAATGTCGCCTGCTTGGGGCGACATTCTATTGGCGGAGAGAGAGGGATTCGAACCCCCGGACCTGTTACAGTCAATGGTTTTCAAGACCACCGCATTCGACCACTCTGCCATCTCTCCGGGTGCAAAAGTAAGGAACCACTCTAAATCTTCAAAAAGTTTTTTCATTTTATACTTAAACTATTGATTGGCAACGAGCAAAAAAAAAGCCACACCTGTTTTGGTGTGGCTTGTAAGTATTGTTTGTATTAATTAGTTAAATACTACTTTTTGTGTAATTGAAGCACCATTAACATTAATTTTAATGAAGTAGACGCCTGATTGTAATCCAAATTTTGCTCTGTCTAATTGTACCTCTTGAACGCCGCCGGTTTGTGTACCATTAAATAATTCGCCTATTACACGACCCGTAATATCGAATAACTCGATATTAACCGGTGCTGCAACAGGAAGATTATAACTGATTTGTGCAGTACTATTAGTTGGGTTTGGATATACTGATAAACCAATTGATGTTGCAGTTAATTCCTCAGCTCCAGATCTTAATCCCATATTGAAATCATCTAAATAGAGGTTATTTCCTCCTCCATAGCGGAATAAAATTCTAAATCTTACATTAGCCTGACGAGGAATTGCTGTTGATGAGATTGATACAGACTTCCATTGAGTCTCATTTTGTGGCACAAAGTTAACACTGATCGGTAGTGCTGCAGTAACTGCCGACATTGTTGCAGCGCTTAATGTAGGACGTAAATTTTGCCAAGTTAAGCCGCAATTGGTAGAAACTTGCACATCCATTTCATCAGTACTTGCGGTGCCTCCAACATTATTTTGAGCAAATGAGTATCTAAAATTAAAGTATGGTGTTGATGCACCTGAAAAGTCGAACGCAGGTGTAATTAATGAATATTCATTGGTGAGGTTATTTAAATTATTTCCAGGCAAACGTATTGATGTTAATCCACTATATACTCCTAAACCTTGAATTACTTGCCAGTTAGTATTGCCTTCTCTATTAATTATCCAGCCATCAACTATTTGAGGTGCATCAGTTGCCCAAGCAGGTTGTTGAATTGGCGCCGGTGCAACAATATCCAACGCATCCGTAAATGTTCTGGTATTTGTACCTGAGGCATTTGTAACGGTTAATGTAATTGTTTTTTTACCGGAAGTTGAATAAACCACATTCGAAGGATTTCTAACTGTAGATGTTGCAGGTGTAGCACCATCACCGAAGTTCCATGACCATGAAGTGGCTGTTCCGTTATAAGATAAATCCGTAAAGTTTATAGATGAACCTACACAAGCAACTCTACTATTGGTAAAGTTTGAACCGGATGAGGTACCAAAAGCTGGAATTGGAGCACAAACAGAAACCGGATCTAAAACACCAGTTGATACTAAATTAGATTGTTCAACAAGTTGGCGGCGATAGGTATCAATGCAGAAATGCATGCGAGCCACTTGCTCTTTAGTGAACATATTGCTGGCGCAAGACCCGATAAAATAATCCATGAAATTTTCCTGCATGTCAGGATAATCAATAAATGGGACAGCACCGGCTTCAGTATTACACGAGTTAAAAGTATCATTATTACAACGATTTCTTAATGGTTCAGATGCTGTGGCCACAAAATAAGTTGGAGGAGTATCTTCAACACCATCATTATCCATACTACAGCTATCACCTTGAAAAGGGTGGAACAATCCAAACCAGTGACCGGCTTCGTGGGTTGTTGTAGTAACATTAGGTGTTTGACCCGGTAAAGATGAACCCATATTTCCAAACTCATTATGAATAACCATAATGCCATCAGTTAATGCTGAGCCCGCACCTCCGGCAAAAAATGGGAATTGAGCATAACCTGCAATACCCGGACCTCCTAGGCCTCTGTTTATTGAGCGAACTACCCAAATATTAAAATAACGCTTAGAGTCCCAAACACTTAATAACTTCAAATTGTCGTTACCATTAACCGCATCAGAAGTTTGAATGCGAATGATTCCATTTGTACAATTTCCGTTAGGATCTTTTCTGGCTAACCTGAATTCGATTTCAGCATCTGCTGCTAATGATTTATAGTCGAAAGGAACACCTTTAAAAGTTTTAGAACGGCGATTAGAAGTATCGCTGTTTAAATTCCTAAAACTCTTATTTAAAAAATCAATTTCACTTTGAATTTGTGCATCAGAAATATTTTCAACTGCATTTGGTGTTGTGTAAAACACATGCACAACTACAGGAATAATATATTTTGGAGCTGAGTTTTTACTCCGTTGTTTATTGCTCTTTTTAAACTCCTCGGTTTGTTTATATTGTTGCCAATACTGTTGAAACTCACGTTCCATCTCCTGCATTTGAGGATTGTTTTGCGTCATTTGTCTGTGGTGAGCGTCGGTGCCACATGAATTAACGCGTGATGATTGCGCTATTGCACTACCTGCTAATGCAATACATGCACCCAAAAGTATTTGTCTAATCATATCTGGAATATACCTCTTTAAAGTGGCAAAATAAAAACTTTTCCCAATTAAGACAACCTCAATTAAAAATTAGTTGCACCTATTTTACAATTCAACCGCAATAAACCATCAACATGATGGCAAATAAAAAAATTAATATGCAGTAAATAAGGTATTTATGGTTTAAATTTAAATATCTTTGCGCTTTTTTTCCCACACCTCCATCTGAGCAGGTTTACCATTGTCTATTACAAAGCGAATAGCTGTGCAAAATGCATGAAATCCTTTAAATCCTGCTGCACCCGGATTAATATGAATGTGTTTCCAGTCTTTATCGTAAATCACTTTTAATATATGGGAATGACCACAAATCACAATATCCGGACGATATTCTTTTATTAACCCTTTTACTTGTTGATTATATTTTCCCGGATATCCTGCGATATGAGTAATAAGCACTTTTGCTCCTTCACAAGTAAAACGTAAAACCAATTCAGTTGATATTTTAATTTCTTGACCATCAATATTACCATAAACTGCCTTGATTGGTTTAAACGACGATAACTGCTCGAGTAAAGTTATATTACCAATGTCGCCTGCATGCCAAATTTCATCACATGATTTAAAAAAATCATATAATTGTTCAGGCATATCACCGTGTGTGTCTGACAAAACACCTATTCGTTTCATTAAAACAAACATAAAGTATTCAAATGACTATTATTATTATCGCAATTACAGTTTTTATTAGTGTATTGAGCTTCAATAACCAAACCGTATACAGGCAATTAATATTTAATCCTTATTTGGTTAAGCACCATAATCAATGGTTTAGAATGGTAACAAGTGGATTTCAACACGCTGATTACATTCATCTGTTTGTTAACATGTTTGTGCTATACAGCTTTGGCAATGCTGTTGAATTTTATTACGATGACATATTCGAATCAAGAGGCAGTTTAGCTTTCATACTTTTATATTTAACTTCAATTTTTGCAGCCAATGTTTCTACCCTCAATAAGCATCAAAACAACAGTGGTTACAATGCTCTAGGTGCTAGTGGAGCCGTAAGTGCAGTTGTATTTACAAGTATTTTATTTAACCCCTTAAACAAAATTTATTTATATGGTATTATTGGTGTTCCGGGAATAATTTTAGGTGTACTTTATCTAGGCTATAGTTGGTATATGGGTAAACAACAACAACGTGATAATATTAACCATGAGGCTCACTTTTACGGAGCCATATATGGTATATTATTTACATTAGTTTTTGAACCAAAAGTTTTTCTTGTGTTTATTAACTCGTTCTCTCCGAATTAAAAATAAAATCCTGTTCTGATATCAATCGGGCTAGGCATGAAACTTCTATTTTCATCCCATAATACATCATACAATAAAACAATATAATATCCCGACCTTTCGCTTATAGGTTGATTGATACCGCCACCCAATAAAAAGGAACCTACCCATTGTCTCGACAATTCGTTTGTTTGAAAATTATATACACTGGTATTCATTGGCATATATTCGGCCTGAAGAAATAATGGCTCAAAAAGCTGACGACGTGCGAACAAATTTAAACCATAGGCATTATCACTTACTTTTTGAGTACGATTACCACTTAAAGCAAATGTGCGTTCCCAATAATAATAAGTTACTCCGGTACCAAACATGGTTTCATCGTTAAAGCGATAAAAAACGGTGGGTTGTGCTGCAAAAAAACCACCGGTATTACCAAACCATAAAGCAATATTTCCTCCAAAAGACAGCTTATCCGTAAACTTTTCCTCTGTGGCTTTACTTCGCTCCTTCTCTTCCTTCTGCTTTTGTTCTTCTTCTTTTTTCTCAGGGTCTATTTGCTCAACCTTACGCTGCCCAAGTACTTGGTTAAAGGTTGAACAGGTTGCTATTAACCCGAACATGAAAATTAAACGCATCATTGTATTCATAACCAAAGCTTGTTAATCAGTTTTATTTTAATTGATTGAAATTATTTAACCCCATCTATTAGCTTTTTAGGAATTATTCGCTATAATTTCGCACAAAGTTAAGCTTTGAAAAGATATGACAACCAAAATTCACAATTTTTCTGCCGGTCCGGCAATTTTACCACAATCAGCTATTGATGCTTCTATTGAAGCCTTAAAAGATTTTTCAGGTACAGGTTTATCTCTTATTGAGGTTTCTCACCGCAGTAAAGAGTACGAAGCAGTGGTGGCCGAAGCTACACAACTGGTGAAAGAGATTCTGAATTTAAATGATGATTATGCAGTTGTCTTTTTACAAGGTGGTGCAAGTTTACAATTTGATATGATACCTATGTTTTGGTTAGGGGAAGGTGAAACTGCTGCCTATACTAATACCGGTGTTTGGGCAAGTAGAGCAATTAAAGAAGCTAAGTTATTCGGTAAGGTTGATGTACTGGCAAGTAGTGAGGATAAAAACTTCAGTTACATACCTAAAAATTATCAGATACCAACTCATTCAAAATATTTTCATTGTACCAGCAACAATACGATTTATGGCACCGAATTGTTTTCATTTCCTGAAACCAACGGTGTACCATTAGTGTGCGACATGAGTTCTGATATTTTTAGCAGAACAATTGATGCATCAAAGTTTGATATGATTTATGCAGGTGCGCAAAAAAATATGGGGCCCGCTGGAACTACATTGGTTATAATTAAAAAGTCGTTCCTCGAGAAACGTGCATCAAGGGTTATCCCTACGATGCTTGACTATAAAATACATATTGAAAATGGTAGCATGTATAATACCCCTAGCGTATTTGCCATTTTTGTATGTATGCATACTTTAAGGTGGATTAAAAGTGTTGGCTTGGAAGCTATGGAGATACGAAATAAAGAAAAAGCAGATCTATTATATGCTGAGATAGATAGAAATTCATTATTTGAAGGGACAGTGGCTGTTGAAGATAGAAGCCGAATGAATGTTAATTTCATTCTTAAAGACAAATCCTTAGAAGCCGAATTTCTTACCTTTTGCGAATCAAAAAATTTGAGTGGTTTAAAAGGTCACCGTTCGGTTGGTGGTTTAAGAGCAAGTTTATATAACGCGTTAACCGTAGAAAGTGTGCAAGCATTAGTTGATGCAATGCAGAGTTTTGAAGCCACTAAAAAAAGTTAATACCACAATAATCGAAGCATTATATTTATTAGCTTAAAACTGAAAAGTTGATAGATGAACTGTTACACTTGATTATTGTTTAAAAAAAACATCTCAAGTAAACATACTTTTCATCTCTTATATAAAAACCTAAATAATTATATTCATGATAAAAATACTTGCAAATGATGGTATTGATGCTACAGGTAAAAAAATGCTGGAAGCAGCCGGATTTCTGGTTGACACCAACAAAATAGCTCAAGAAGATTTAAAGGATAAACTACAATCGTATGACGCAATTATTGTACGTAGTGCAACTAAAGTAAGGAAAGAATTAATTGATGCTTGTCCAAATTTAAAAATATTACTCGTAGAAGATGGGGATTATTATCCATCAACTAATTTAACCAATATTGAATTACATGCTATGGATACAATGTATCAACAACATGGTTTTTTAGTATCGTACGATAGTCAAATTATTATTTTATCTGGTAAGACATTAGGGGGTGGTACAACAATTAATTGGTCGTGTTGCTTACCATTAACCACATCGGTATTAAAGGAATGGAATGATATATTATCAACAACATTACAAAGTAACAAAACAGATGATGTTGTATTTGGTACGGAATATCATACGTCATTACAATTTATATTAAATCATATAACAATACCAAATGGAGCATCAAAGAAACAGCGATATGTACAACAATATTATCATAATACTATGAATCAAATAGCGATACAAGGATATAATGCATTAAATTATACATGGTACCCAACACAACAAAATGTACATCCAGTGAACGCCGCTGGATATATCTGTTTTGGTGATAAGTATGGTATTAAAAATGATGGTATCCGATCATTTCTAGTACCAGCATTACGTACCGTAGCAAAGAAACGTTGTGGTGGTGTTATACATATAGTAACAAATTCTGAATGCAAAGAAGCAGTTCACTTGACTTGGATGTTTTCTTGATTAACTTAAAATTGCAGTGATGAATCATGTGAAAAAAACCATGTGGATGTAACCGGACAGCTAAAATAATTATATTGATTGGGCTGAAAACATCTCCTAGT
>JALONK010000005.1 GCA_025454975.1 Bacteroidia bacterium | reverse complement strand
ATGCCATACTCGCGGGTAATTTCTTCAACTTTTTTCCCGTTGTCGAATTCCTTTAAAATACCGGCTATTTGAGCCGGACTAAATTTGCTCTTTTTCATAATTTACAATTTAAAGTTATGTTTTTTCTACTTTTAAATTGTACTATTTTTGGGGATGCTTACACCTCTTGCACAACTCCATTTTAAAAAATAAAGCACACTTTTGAGTTCGTTTATAGCCCCGACTTTTTTTTGAACTACATTTTTACTGTATAAAAATTGGATGGCGTATAACAAGTTAAAAAATTGTTGAGTGAGGTGTGTTTTTAGTGCAGTAAGTTCTTGTCCTAATTGTTTAATAGCATTGTTTTTACTGAGCATCAAATGCATTTATTATTCTCAACCGATTTTAATAAATGATATAATAAAGCTGTTCCCTAATATGCAATAATTTTGGTTGCCTTTTCAATTTTATTTTCCTTACTTCGTATCTGTATATATCCGATTACCCCAAATAAAAACCATAAAAAAACAAGCAAGAGATTTTATTAGGAATGTAATCGCAAGTGAAGTCAAGTTTCGTGTATATGACCATAATTGGTATGATAGGCGAAAGAAGGCTTCAGGTATAAACTAGTTAGCTGTGATTTTAATAATCCCCCAAACCTATGAAACCTAAACAAAATATAAAAACCTTTTCTGAACTTTATGAAACAACTGTTTCTGGAGACTACCTTTTATCAAGTTTCATGACAGGACATTTGGTAATTGAGTTTTTGCTCGTTAAAATTATAGAATTGAGCCAACCAAAACTAATAGATTTTGCAGAAGGGTTGAACCATTACAAACTCATTGAATTAGTTTTTGGTTTAAATCATATTGATGAAAAACAAAAAGAAATCTTGATATTAATTAATAGAACCCGTAATAAATTTGCTCATCATTTGACTTATGAACCAGGAATAAAAGAATTAGAAGAGATTCTAACAAAAGCCTCAATAGCTTTCAATGACACTACGGATGGTTTAGAACAAGGACTTGGAAAAATAAAAGGAAAAAAATCAATAAGAGAATGTGATGAATGGGTTATTCCAGAGATGTTTGTGCAAATTTCATATAATCTACATGGCATATACCAAGATTTGGGAGGCGATATAGAAAACTTTTAATTTTAGGTCTAATAAATATCTAAAACAAAAACAACATCATGAAAAAAGAAAATCAAGAGTGGAAAGTTGACTGCAAGAGATATGTTGGCTTCATGGATGTTATTGGTTTTAAGGACATGGTAGCAAGAAAAAGTCATGAAGAAGTTGGACAAATGCTGCAAAAAATGTCTTTTATGAAAGATATTTTACAAAAGATAATTGCTAGTCCCTTAAAAAAGATAGATAAAAAGTTTGAAAGAGAACAAAGAGTTAAGTCGGTTACCTTTTCAGATTCAGTATTGTTTGTTACAAAAGATGATTCATTATCAGATTTATTGGTTCTATCAAGTGTTCTTGAAATTTTCCAAGAAGCTGCTATTCAAAGAGGAGCCCCTACCAAAGGAGCAATTTCGTTTGGAAGACTGACTGCAGATTTTGAAAAATCCATTTTCTATGGTCAACCACTTATTGATGCCTATTTATTGCAAGACCAGCTACATTACTACGGTATTATAGTTGACAATGAAGCTGAGGCTAGAATAATTGATAGTTTAAGACTGAAGCAAATTGATGAGTCTTTGATTAAAGGACATTTTTACAGATTAGCTACTCCTCTGAAAAGTGGGAAGGTTCAACATTATAATGTTCGACTTAGTAACTTAGAAGAAGAACAAATTGAAGACATGTACAAGACTGTTTCAGGTAGTGTTAGAAAATATGTAGATAATACTATAGTAATATACGAACTAATGAATAAAAAAAGCAGCTAACATGCGTTTGGCTCAATGGCTGATAACGTGGTTAATTGAATATTCTACCTCGTATCAACTTTTGTGATGTATTGACAGTTTTGTACTCCGAAATCCGCCATTGCGGCAAGTGCCAAAACTTTGTGCGTAATTATAAAAGACAGAGACTACCTAAGAAAAATGGAATATGACGTTTAAAGAACTCTACAAAGACCTAATTCTCAAAAATGCTTACAGACTGAAATCTGAAAAGCAAAATCAAATATTTGTTGTTCAAGGACAGGTGAATTTGATTAATTCCGACACTATAAACAACTTTCTTGCAGACCCGGAAACATTTTATTTAGAAAGTGACGAGTTGACTTTCAATAAAGATTGGTTTGCAAAAATTTTCACAACACTTCAACAGACAAAAGACTTTCATTTATTATCATTCGCACAATTCAGCTATTTAATTAACTATATTGACCCTTCCTTCTTTACAGACAGAGTTGTTATTCTAAAAGACAACCTGCGACAACTCTTTCCAATTGATAAGAGCCAATACTTGGAAAAGGAAGGAAAGGAAAATATTGAGTTGCGACCTGAAAGATTACCAATTTATCAAGCAGAACAATTAGCTATTAATGATAAATATTACTACTCAATCAAAACGCCAATTAATTCATTTGAATCTATTGACATTTTCACTAACTCAAAGGAACTAGCGTTTTCAAGTGATCAGACTTTAGAAAGCATTGATGTTAGTTCTGATCCGTATTCTTTGGATAGTTTTCTCAATAATTGCATTAAACAAAATACATTTTCAAAAAAAGCAGTTGTTAAGTTTTATTCAAAACAGCCGCTTAATCCAACAATACTTGAAACATTAAAGAAACTTAATTCATTACTTGACAGTTTTGGCGGAACTCTTTTCATATTAAAAGAATCGTCTATTTCCTCAGATTATAAAGCAAATGATCAGACACTAAAATTACTGACTAAATTTTGGGGTGAAGATGCTTCATTTAGAAATATTTCGGTTTATAAGAACCCTAACATTGGTAATGAAATTGCAGAATTATCTCAAGGACTTATAGTTGAAACAATTATTAATGAATATGAAAATTCAAAAGGAGATGAACCGTGTAGGGATTTGTTCTTAACTGCTCCTACCGGAGCAGGTAAATCTCTACTTTTTCAACTCCCTGCATTTTATGTATCCGAAAAAGGAGATGTAACGATTGTTATTTCTCCTTTGATTGCATTAATGAAAGACCAAGTTAATGCAATAGTTAAGGATCGAAATTTTGACAAGGTAGCATACATAAATAGTGAATTGAGCTTAATAGACCGTGAAAGGATTATCGAAAGTTGTAAAAGTGGGGAAATTGACATTCTTTATATGTCACCTGAATTATTGCTTTCATACGATATAACACATTTTATTGGCAGCAGAAAATTGGGCCTTCTCGTGATTGATGAAGCCCATTTAATTACAACTTGGGGTCGTGATTTTAGAGTAGATTACTGGTTTTTGGGCAATCATATAAGAAAAATGAGAAGTGGAAAATATTCCAACTTGAAATTTCCAATGGTAGCCGTAACAGCAACCGCAATATATGGTGGAGCTAACGATATGGTTTTTGATAGCATTGACAGTTTGGTAATGCAGAATCCTCACATTTTCATCGGACAAGTCAAGAGAAGCGACATAGATTTTATAATAAATACATATGAGAGATTTACAACTAATTATGAATCTCGAAAAATAGAGCAAACAGTAAATTTTGTAAAACAAATCCACGAGCTTGGATTAAAAACATTAGTATATACACCATATACAAAACATATTAGACAAATACTTGACCAACTTAACTCAGAATTGCCAAATGTAGCCACAGGTTATCACGGTTCTCTTGACTCATTAAACAGGGAATTTGCCTACAGACAGTTTAAAAGTGGGGAAAGAAAAATAATGGTTTCAACAAAAGCGTTCGGGATGGGTGTGGATATATCAGACATACAAGTTGTATATCATCACGCACCTTCAGGTTTGTTACCAGACTATGTTCAGGAAATTGGAAGGGTTGCAAGGAAACCAGGAATAAAAGGTTTTGCTACCTTAAATTATTCTTCACAAGATCAACAATATACGAAAGCACTTCACGGAATGTCTGCACTTAGACAATATCAAATTAAAGAAGTACTGAAAAAAATCCATAAAACATATCTGAAAAATAATAAGAATAGAAACCTACTTTTATCTGTAGATGACTTTGGGCATATTTTCGAAAATGCAATGGATCTAGATCAAAAGGTTCTGACAGCATTGATGATGATCGAAAAGGATTATTTAGCTAAACATCGATTCAATGTAATCATAGCAAGACCCAAAAAACTCTTTGTAAAAGTATTTGCAAGAATTTCAGACCAAGACTTAAATATCCTATCACGAAAATACTCAAAGACTTTCAGAGATATTGATAAATCAGGCAATGGAAATAACATTATTGAAATTGACCTTGACAAGTTATGGTATAATCATTTCGTGAATAAAAGTTTTCCGATACTAAAAAGAGAATTTTATACTGGCAACTTATTTAAAGACGACCACATTGAATTGATACCTCAATTAAAAATGTCTTTTGAAAGACTTGATAGTTTCAACAACATATTTAACAAGCTACAAAATTTATTGAATGCGGTTCAAACCATCTTTGCGAATTCAGACGGCTTCTTCAAACAAGATGATTTTCAGCAAAAGTTAAATAACATTCTTAATGATAACGAGAAGGCCGAGAGACTTTCAAGATTTATTCTATCCTCTTATTCAGGAAGACTAACACAGCCAGGAGTTATTGAAGGCAATGCCTTTTTGCAGCAAAGAAAGAGCATAGATGGCTACGAATACCGTGTTTACAACACACAATACTTAGCAAGTTTTACTGCCTTAATGACAAGGCTCAATAACTTGTTTGGAAATACTGACAATTCAATAGTTGAAAGATATGTAACTAATAAAGAAACCAATGCTATAAACTATGTTAGACTTGGCTACTTTATAGAAATGCTTGAACTAGGAACATTTGAAATTAAAGGTGGTGAAAATCCTATGGTGTTTATCCGTATTAACGATCCAAATAGGATTGAAAGAGATTCCAATAACTCATACTACATAAACAGCCTTTTATCAAAGACACTTGAAAGACATTATTTGAGTAATCAAATTTTTGATCATTTCTTTTTAAGAAGCTTTACTAATAATGAAAGGTGGGACTTTATTGAAGACTTTTTCCTTGGATCAGACGTTGATTTTTTACTAGACAAATTCAAAGGTGGAGAAGCTAATAACGTTGACATAATTGAAACACTTAAAAAAAAAGACCTGAAAGCAGTTGAAATATCATCAGATAAGGACGAAGATTCAAACGTAAACATTTTTCATCCCAATGCTGACAGGTATTATTTCCTTAAAGACTTATTGACAATCACAAACGATAATGGAATAAGGACTTTAAGAGTATCAGAGTGGTTAAAAGAAGATCCAATTTCTTTTGACATTGTGAGAAGGGAAACACCATTAAAAGTAAATAAAGAAGTATTTGACCTACTCATTTCAAAATTAAGAGCATACCACCCTGACTACTTCAAAGACGCATTAGGATTAAAAACAAGAATCGAATTCAAAGGTTACGACATACCTGTTCAAGCATCGGTTCCCTATTCTACCCAACCTGTGGAGTTTTATAAGTGGTGGTGCTCAAATCAAGACTATGTTAATATGACATTTGAAGAAAAAATAAAACTATTTGATAAAGTATATATTACTAAACCGACAGAATTAAAAAAAGAACATAAACAACAGATAAACAGATAATAACAACGCAGAACAGCCTTACCTGCTGCACAACTCCATTTTAAAAAATAAAGCACACTTTTAAGCGCGTTTACATCCTCGACATTTTTTTGAACTACATTTTTACTGTTCAAAAATTGGATGATGTATAACTACTTAAAAATTTTTGAGTGAGGTGTTTTTTTTAGTGCAGACAGCTCTTGTCCTAATTGTTTAATAGCACTGTTTTATTGAGCATCAAATGGAGTTATTATTCTCAACCGATTTTAATATATGATATAAAAACGCTGTTATCTAACATGCAATAATTTTGGTTGCCATTTTCAATTTATTTTTCTTACTTCGTATCTGTATATATCCGATTACCCCAAGTGAAAACCATAGAAAAAATACAAGCTGAAAATTTTATTAGGAATGTAATCGCATGTGAAGGCAAGTTTCGTGTATATGACCATAATTGGTATGATAGGCGAGTGAAGGATTCGGGTGTTAACTAGTTACAGGTAATTGTAAAATGACACGACAACTATTAATCATATCGACGATTTTATTGATCATTTTCGCTTGTGGACAGAGTTCAATTGATAACAAAAAAGCGGTAAACTCGAAAGTGGTTTCTGCCGACACAGCAATTGCTTCAATTTCTCACCAAGTCAACTTAAAAATTGTAAGACAATTTGCCGAAAATTTTGTTCCTGACACAACCATGCAAAGCGGAATGAAAAAGATGAATAACTTTCCTGACAGTGTTGTGAAAGCATTTAAAGCAATTCGTGCTGACCGACAAAATCAAGAGAAGTATTTAACCCTAATCTATTTAAAAATTTACCGTGGACATTTACAATGTTGTCATCAGTCATACGAACTTAGAACAAAAACAAACAGCATGGGTATTGACAGCATTGCAGACCCTTTATTATTTGAATATAATTTAATCATAAAACAGTTTGATAAAGACAAAAGAATTGAAATGATTAATTCTAGCATGGCTGACTCCTGGGTTGAAAAGAATAAATATCTCCTCTCGGACGACCAAATTAAAAAAGAGTACAGACTCATTAAGTCAATTCAGAAAAACATTGAAAATGGAATCTGTTGGTGACAAAAAACAACTACCTGTAACAAAAGTCTTGCGCCATTGCCGGTGACGTTCTAAAAATGAAGATTTTATGTACGCGAAATATTTTATCCTGGTAGACAGTTTCTGCTTCGCAATCGGCAACGAGCGCAAGGAGTGGTAACGTTAACGGCAAGCGTAAAAAAGCAGAATAAACAAGTTTTTCGAGCCAAAATAATCAAAAAAGCCTTTTATTATGCTTTAAATTACAAAATAAAGAATACCTTTGGATACATTTAATCAAAAACAAGAAGAAAGATGCTTCTGCAATTTTCAATTAAAAACTTTAGGACATTTAAGGACAAAGCGACTTTGAGCCTTATTGCTTCCAACTACGATAAAGATATCAGAGAGCAGGAAAACATTGTAATAAATGACAGCTTTGGACTAAGACTCCTTAAAAGTGCAGTTATTTATGGTGCAAATGCGAGTGGCAAAAGCAAGTTGCTTGACGCATTTGCATTTATGCGATATTTCGTAATAAACAGTTCAAAGGAAAGTCAAAAAGGTGAGACTATTGAAGTTGAACCTTTTAAATTAAGCACACAGACAGAAAACGAACCATCTGAATTTGAAATCATTTTTATTTACAAAAATGAGCTTTATCGGTATGGCTTTGAAGCGACAACTGAAAGGATTGTATCTGAGTGGCTTTATCACAAACCAAAAACAAAAGAAGTTGAACTTTTTTATAGAGAAGGAAGCACCTTCAATACTCACGAACGAAGTTTTACTAAAGGCAATACTGTAGTCAAGGCGGGTTTAGTTCGAGACAATGCTTTATTAATTTCAGTAGCCGCTCAGTTCAATGAGAAGACTGCAATCAATGTTTTAGATTGGTTCAAAAGGCTTAAAATCTTGTCAGGATTAAAAGAATCAGGATACCAAGGTTTCACTATGGGTAAAACCGAAGACCCTAAACACAAAGTGAAAATTCTTGAACTATTGAAAGCCGCTGATTTAGGAATTCAAGACATCGAACTACAAAAACTTGACATTGAAAGTCTTCCCAAGGGAATGCCAAAAGAACTCAAGGAGAAGTTAATTAGAGAAGTGCGAGAAGAAAAAAAAGAATATGCATCTGACATATTGACTAAGCATAAAAAATATAACGAAGACTTAAAATCAGTAGGAAGTGTTAGCTTTTCATTAGAAGATGATGAATCGTCTGGAACAAGAAAGTTTTTCGCTCTTACAGGCCCTATTCTCGATGTTATTGAAAATGGTTACACTCTAGTAGTTGATGAGTTAGACTCAAAACTTCATCCAAATTTGGTTTGTAAAATCGTTTCACTTTTTAACTCAAATGAGTTTAACAAGAATAATGCACAATTGATTTTTAATACACACGACACAAACTTATTAAGCTCAGGTCTATTTAGAAGAGACCAAACTTGGTTCACAAACAAAAATAAATATGGAGAAGCAAGGCTTTACTCCTTAGCTGACTTTAAATCAGATGAAGTAAGAAAAACAGAGCCTTTTGAAGACAATTATATCAAGGGAAAATATGGTGCAGTTCCATTTCTTGGCTTTTTTGATAACCTAAAATTTTTCTTGGCAGAAAATGAAAATGAAGGACAAAAAAGCTGAACAGAAAGAAGCAAAGCAAAAGCACCGTGAACAATTAAAGGCTCAACGGAGAAAAGAACCGAGCTTAGAAAGACCTGCTGCAGAGTTGACAGAAAAACCCTCTATTCTTATTGTTTGTGAAGGAGAAAATACAGAACCTTCCTATTTCAATCAATTCAGAATAACTTCTGCAAAAGTCAAATCAGTTGGTGAAGGATATAATACAATTTCTTTAGTGAATAGAGCACTTGCTTTATCCCAACAAGGAAACTACGACCAAGTTTGGTGTGTGTTTGACAAAGACGATTTTAACGACAATGATTTCAACTTAGCAATTCAAATAGCAGTAGCCAACAACTTTGGCGTAGCTTATTCAAATCAATCGTTTGAATATTGGCTGATATTACACTTTAATGACCATCAAGGTGGTGGAATGCATAGAGACAGCTACAACGATAAAATCAACGAACATCTTAAACCATTCAAAGTAACTTATGACGGCAATGGGACAAAATTAATTGAAGAAGATTTTTTTGAATTACTAGACGATATAGACGACAAAACGAGAAGAAAAAGAGCTGAACTTGCAATAGATAGAGCTGAGAGAAATTACAATCATTTTGACCATACAAATCCAGCTCGAGAAGAATCATCAACGACTGTGTTCAGACTAGTTAGAGAACTTCTAAAATATGTGGAATGACTGAACGCCAGCCGCTAACACACGTACCTGTTGCACAACTCCATTTTAAAAAACAAAGCACACTTTTGAGTGCGTTTATAGCCCCGACATTTTTTTGAACTACATTTTTACTGTACAAAAATTGAATGGCGTATTAGTAAATAATAATTGTTAGGTAACTAGGTTTAATATTTTTAAAGTATACCTATAAAACCAAATCATTAAAAACTAATAAGTTTATTTAGGGATATTTCTAATGCAAGCGCAATTTCATACAAACTGTATAAGGTTGGGTTTACTTTTCCATTCTCAAGCTTTTCAATCGCTTGTCGGTCTTTACCACAAGCTCTTGCCAGGTCGGATTGGTTCCAACCCTTTTGCTCCCGCAATTCCACAATACGTTTACCAATTAACTTTTTTAACTTATCTTTAGTCACATAGCAAATGTCACTCAACAACAGGATAGAAATGTCATATAATAGTATGACGATGAAAAAAATAAAGACGATGAAAGTTTATAGCAAATTCAGGCAAAAAACTAATGACAGTATTATAATTCCTCAAATTATGATGCAAGGAAACTGGCTTGCAGATTTGGGTTTCAAGCCAGATGATGCTTTTAAAATTGAAGGGGGAAAGAATAAACTTCTACTAACCAAGCTACAGGATAACTAAACATTTACTGAATACAATGTCGTTAAACAAACATGTTTTGTAAAAACAATCCAACCCCTTCTTATGGCTTTAAAATCGGTGCCTAAAATAACCAACTTTGATAGTGTATTAGTTCTTCACTATGGTAAAGCTTGAATTCTTGGTTGCAATGATTGTGTTGAAATACTAAGTGACAATCACATTAGCAAATAAATGACCCAAACTGGTGACCCTTTAGAAAATGCTATTGCAGAAAGAGTAAATGGAATATTAAAAAATGAATTGCTGGAATAGGTGGATGATGATTTTGAAACAGCTTTGAATAAAATTATAAATGCTATAAGCACATACAATCATTTAAGGCCACATAGCAGTATTGAAATACTAACTCCATTCGTTGCACATCAACTTAGCAGACCACTTAAAAGAGCCTGGAAAAATTACAATAAAATAAAGGAGGAGGTTATGGTATAACTTTTAGCTGTTAACCGTATTTAGGATTAACTTTTTTATGTAAACTTGTATTAGGATTATTAACCAAATAGTTTAAACTTTTAGCAGGACGAGTCACTCTCCGCTTGAAAGTTTTGTCGTAGCCGAAAGTTCAGTTCTTCGAACTACCTTTTGTGCTGAAAATCCCGTCCATGGCAAATCCGCAAAACGCAATACTTACAACACACATCTCATCTGGTTTAATAAATAGCTCAGTTGTAAATTAAGTAATAATTTTAGTTTCCGTTGTTCAGAGACGCTCAAACTAACGGGAAATAGAAAAATAATTTGTATTATAATAAGTAAACAAATTATATTTACACATATAAAATTATTAAATAATGTATTTTAATATGTGGACAACAGAAGTAAGTCGTAAAACGACGGCAACAAAGGAGCAAATTTGGAAACTTTGGGCGGATGTTCCTAATTGGAATGTTTGGGATGCAGAAGTTGAAACCTCTGAAATATTTGGACAATTCCAAAAGGGAACAAAAGGAGTTTTAAAACCTACAGGTGGACCGAAAACAAAATTTGAAATGATTGAATGTACTATCTTCAAATCATTTACAGACAGAAGTTTTTTACCTCTTTGTAAAATGGACTTCATCCATACCATAACTGAAGCTAAAGATGGACTTGAAATTACACACAAAGTTGTGATGACAGGTTTTATGACTTTTTTGTTTTCAAAAGTAATTGGTAACAAAGTCAAGGTTGGCCTTCCGATTGCAGTTGATAAATTAATTGAACTTGCTGAAAAAAATTGAACAAAATGGCAAAGACGGATTTTAGCTTTGGTAAGCCCGAAGAAAGTACAGGTTTTTTATTGTGGCAAGTTACAAACTTGTGGCAACGTGAAATTAAAAGGGCACTTGAGAAATACGAATTGACGCATTCTCAATTTGTATTACTTGCAAGTATTCATTGGTTTACATTAAACAAAAAAAACGTAACACAAGTTTTGTTATCTAATCATACTAAAATTGACCCAATGACAACTTCTACTGTATTAAGAACGTTGCAAACAAAAGGACTTATTAAACGAAAAGAAAGCAAAACTGACACAAGGGCAAAAACAGTTGGACTTACTGAAATTGGATTAAAAAGTATCAAACAAGCTATCAAAACAGTTGAACAATTTGACAGACAATTTTTCGGCTCACTTGATAAGAATACAAGAGATTTTAATAGCAAATTAACTACACTACTTGACAATGAAAATGGCACATAATAAAGATACCTATTATATAATCATCCCTTCTTAATTACATATTAAAAACAGGCAACTTTTTATTTTATCCAAGCAACACTTTTATGGTTTAATACTTAACAAAATTGTATTTCGTTTTTATCAAATACCTAATGATATGTTATAATAGCATCAATCTATTTCGCGGAGTAATGATTACCCTGATTTTGTTCTTCATTATTTTTAGATTTTGTCCTAATAAATGCTGAAAGAGATGTATTTTTCAATTGAACCACAAAGCCACTTCGAGTGATTGCTGCAAGGGCCGTGCGCAGGGCAATTGTATCGAGAAGCGGATTATTAAACCATAAATTCTCAATAAGTAAATAAATTCTGAAACTTGTTTTTCGTTTTCTATAATCAAATACCAGTAATTTTAAGCATACGTAAAAAACAGAATATTATCTTTACTTCATACAAACTCTTAAATACTTTAGCCGTTGTTAATGTCTGCTCTTTTTTCATTATTTAATTTTAGTAGTAGGTTTGCACAAGCAGTTCTATCAAATTAGCACAAAAAAATATACTAACAAACAAATGATTTATCAAGTTATAGCATCAGTAATTGGGCAATTCCCGGATGAATATAAAGCAAAACTGGAAGAAATTTCTACAGTTCGAGTTTTTGAAAGGGATTCAATTATTCTTGAACAGGGACATAATTGCAATCATTTATGGTTTATCAATACTGGGGCTGTAAAAGCGTTTGAATGGATTGATGGCGTTGAAAGAGTTTCTCACTTTTTTTTAAATAATATGTTTTTTACCAACTATTACTGTTGGGTCACAAAAAAACAATCCGATTTAACCTACAAGGTTGTAGAACAAAGTGAAATTATAGAAATAGACTATCCCAAGTTGGAAGCACTGTGTGCTCGTTATCATATTTTTGATACTATAGGAAGAAAAATGGCTGAAAGAATTTTTGTACAGGAATATTTTAATAAAAAATTATTGCTAAACTATTCTGCAAAAGAAAGGTACGAGTACTTTGAAAAGGAACAACCTGAAATTTTCCAACATTTTGCCCTAAAAGATATAGCATCATTTATTGGCATCACGGATGTTTCATTAAGTAGGATTCGAAAAGAAAGAATTGGAAAATAACGAACTTATCATTTGTTAAGTAGTGAATTTTTTTGCAGTTGTAATTTTGCCTCATCATAAACAATCTTAATTATAACATCAATGCAAAAAATAATTCTAGTTATTGTTACAGGTTTTTTTTTCGTTTTATTTTGTGGGTTTAAACCATACGCAAACACAACCTTAAAAGTAGAAGTAAGTAATTTCGAAAATAAGGCTTCAACAAAAATTTATGTAAGTGTTTTCTCTGAAAACGGATTTTTAGAAAAATCCATCCAAACCAAATCTGCTATCATATCTGGTAATAAAGTTACCTTACAGTTTGATTTACCTCCAGGCGAGTATGCAGTTTCTACTTATCAAGATGTAAATAGTAATGGCAAGTTAGACAGGTATATTATTGGTAAACCAAAGGAACCGTATGGTTTTAGCAATAACATTAAACCATTTGGCCCACCTAGCTTTACCGACTGTAAGTTTTCTCTTGCAAATTACCCTAAGTTAATTTCAATTGCATTAATAAATTAAAACTATGATAACTGCATCTTTAATTCTTAATATTATTGTACTTATTCCTGTTTGCTATTTTTTGGTAACCAATAATTTTCGAATGGTAAAAACTTTAGGCGAATTTACTCCAGCTCGTGGAATTTTACTTGCCATTTATACAACTATTCTTTTAGCTTCTATTTTATTATTATGGGCTACAGATGTTAAACTTGCATTCGCTCTTTTCTTTATGCAAATCGTGTACAAGTTGCTAAGCCCTTTTGCTGTAAAAACTATTAAAAATCCTGTTGTTATTAGCAATATATTTATTGCTATATTTCATCTTGTTACAGTCTATTGGATGATTAAGGAAAATTTACTACACATTGATTAACAAATGATATGAAATACGAAAAGTGTTTTGTTAAATTCAACTTTCAATGTTGGATATAGATTAAATTAAGATAATTCCATTGCTATCAACAATTGCCCTTCACAACAATAGAATCATAAAGGCTAAAAAATCATAAATGATATTTTGCCGTGTTAAACCAGGAATATGTAATTTCGATGCATTAACATGGAAGTTGAAGAAATTATAAAACAAGCCTTTGATCCATATTTTAACGTTTCAATTGATGCTTGGAAGTCGTTCGTTAAACTTGGTGAAATTGTTAAGGTGCCTTTTGCTGAAACAATTAAACAAGCCAACACAACCGAAAAGTATTTAAGTTTTATACTCAAAGGTAGTGGAGGTGTTTTACTTTGGAACAATAACAATTTTGTTTGTGTTGATTTATGCTATGAAGGAGAGTTTTTTGGTGATTATATGTCATTTTTAACACAACAACCTTCGCCTTTATCCATCGTTACTTTTGAACCTGTTGAACTTTTTAGAATTTCAAAAACCAACTTCGATAACATCAGTACTGAAACAACTTTAGGTAGTAGCATCCGCTGTTATGCTGCCGAAGCTCTTTTTATTCATAAACAAAAGCAACAAATAGATATTTTAACAAAAACAGCAACTGAACGATATGTAGAAATGCTGGAACGTTATCCCGGAATTATTCAACGAACACCTCAAAAACATATTTCTTCTTACTTAGGCATTACACCACAAAGTTTAAGTAGAATAAGAAAAATGATTAGCGAAAAGCATTAGTTACCCTATGGTAATTGAAATAAACAGGTGAAGTGAAAAATTTGCATAAAATTTTTAGTATGCGAATGTTTATTACCATTTCAACTGTTATCGCGGCAGCATTAATGCTTGTTTTCGGCAATCAATTACTGAGTAAAGTTGGGCTTCAGGTCCATCAAAATCCATTCGTCAATAACCTTATTAAATTTCAACTCTATGCTTTAATCATTGGTTTAATAACCGCTTTTGTTTTTATAAAATTAAATCCAACAAGCATAAGTTACTTAGGTGTTGGTAAATGGTCGGCCATAGCAGCTAAAGAAAAGTGGCTCGGTATCAATGGTACATCTACTTGGTTTAAAAATGGCCTTCAGTTGTTAATCGTTGTTTCTTTAGCAACAAGTATATTTATGTTTTTAGGCGTTAAATACACCAACAGTATCAATAATTTTCAATGGTGGTTTGTTCCTTTTATTCTATTGTTTTCTATAACTAATGCCTTTTCTGAAGAGCTTATTTTTAGGTTTACAGTGGTTGCCGGACTTGTAAATCAATACCCTAAAACATACATTTTAATAATATCATCTACCTTGTTTGGATTGCCTCATTTTTTCGGAAATCCGGGAGGAATAATAGGTGTTATAATGTCGGCAATGCTAGGTTATATTTTGTGTAAATTAACCATTGAAACTAAAGGCATTGTAATGGCATGGCTCATTCATTTAGTGCAAGATGTTATCATATTTACAGCACTGATGATGATGAACATTCAAAAATAGTTCAGAGGAATAATACATTCGCTACAGTTTTATTTAAGGATTAACAAAGGGTAACACTACTTGTATTAATGCTTAATTTAAATCAAACATCCGCAGTAACATTTTATTGATATGTACTATTATTTATAACTACAGGTAAACATCATTTTCATTATTGTATATGAATAAACTTTAAGTAGATTTACATTCCTATTAATGGGTTGATAAATTCACAGTTTTTTCAGTAGAAGTTAAATACAAATGAATAATGATGAAACTATACTTACCAAGAGTTATGTTATTTTTTCTGTTAATTCAACAGTCGGATTTAGTTTTTGCCGACCTAAAATATCAGCCAATTTCCTTTACCTTAAGAACGGATAAAGAAAGTTATTATGAAGGGGAAAAAATTACCTTTAACATCACCATAACTAATAACGACACAAAGAATGCCCATCCTGTATTGTTGCCACATACACAAAATGTAGGACAAAAATTGTTCTATTTAAATGTATATGATAAGGCAAACAATACTTGGTTATTAAGGTATTCAGAGGATAAAATGTTAAACATGATGGTGCATGATACCGGAACAGTTATGATTAGATATTTGAAACCACTAGAAAAAATAGTCATTCCCATTTATCTTAATGATTTTGAAAATTATTTCAGTTATCACACACAAACTGCATCACATCATAGTTTTGGTGTTCCCCTGTTTGCCGGGGTTTATAAACTTAGGCTAACCTATAATCCAAAAGGAATTATACAAGGTGATAGTATTTATAATTATTATGAACACACTGAAATAGAACTTCCAAATAATGGAAAACAAGCCATGCCAAGTACGGGTGGATTAAGCAACGTTTGTTTATTAAAGATTAAGCGAAGTAACGATACGGTTGTGATGATTGAACGTACAAAATATTATATTAAGACGGACGGCTATATGTATTATTATTTTAATAAATACGTAGAAAAAATCAATACTGCCGAGCACTTGGTTCATATTACCACCCTTCCTGCTGATAGTTGCTCACTACCCGGTGGAGAATATTTTTATAACCAATTTGATGATTTATTCAACGAATACATCAACAGATTTAATGATGGAGATATCAGAGAGTATAGAAAATATACCAATTGGTGCCCTCAGTATTTGTACACAGAAAGATATGATGACTTAAAACAAAAAACACATCACGAACTACAATTGCCTAACAAAAGCTTTTATAGTGTTATTTATAATCAACCAAGTGGTTCAATTAAACAAGAAACATTTTGCTCGGAAGATGGAACCTTATGTGATGAAATAACGTATGTTTATAATAAAAATGGTAAATTAGTTAACAAACGCATAAAACAAACCGAGCCTTGTTCAGTAATAATCATTGATGGAAAACGCAGAAGCGCAACAAGGGTTTCAAATCTTGAATATAGGTATAAGTAAATTGAACAGGCAATAATGAGTATCTTAATTAATAGAAGTGATGTTTAAATTCCATCTTATAATCCAAAAATTTTAGATGATAAATAAGGCGTACGTTTTTTTTATTTGTTTTAGTATGAATACAACCTTACATGCGCAACTGGTAAAAGGTAATGCGATATTGGGTTTAAATCCAGGTGATAGAGCCGGTTGTTCAGTTAGTATGCCCGATGCTTTTACCATTGCGGTTGGCGCCTATTATCATGATAGTATTCACACAGATGCCGGACAGGTGAGGGTATTTAGTTGGGTTAATAATAATTGGATAATTAAAGGAAAAGCTATTATAGGGGCAGCGGCTGATGATCGTTTTGGCAATGCTGTATCTATGCCTGATGCAAACACATTGGCGATTGGTGCTGTATTAAATGATGGAGGAGGAATAAATCGTGGACATGTTCGCGTATATCGTTGGAATGGTGTTGAATGGATTCAAAAGGGGAATAATATTAATGGAGAATCAGACAGCAGCAATTCCGGTAATTCAATATCAATGCCCGATTCAAATACCTTAGCCGTTGGTGCCTACGCAAATACCGGCGATTCAGGAACAGCAAGCGGTCATGTACGTATTTTTGAATGGAAAAATAATTCATGGGTGCAAAAAGGCGCTGATATTGATGGCTCTGCAACCGGCGACTTTTCAGGCAACTCGGTAAGCATGCCCGATGCAAACACAGTTGCAATAGGTGCTCTTCAACATGATGATAATGGAACAGATGTTGGCCAGGTTCGTGTGTTTACATGGAACGGAATTAATTGGCAACAAAAAGGTGATGAGGTTGTGGGACAAGCACCATTCGACCGCTTTGGCTGGTCGGTGCACATGGCCGATGCCAATACAATGGCTGTTGGGTCGCCTTATCACGATGCCAATGGAATGGATGCAGGTTTAGTTAAAGTATTGGTATGGAATGGAGTTTCGTGGCAACAAAAAGGAAGTGATTTGTATGGCGATAATGCCGGCGATCGTGCCGGATGGACTGTAATGATGTTGAACGAAAATTTACTCGCATTCGGATGTTCAGGAAGTGATGCAAATGGAGTAGATGCAGGAGAGGTTAGGATTGTTAAATGGAATGGAACGAGTTGGCAGCCTTATGCAAATAAAATATATGGACAAACAGCCGGCGACCGTTTTGGTTGGTCAATAAGCATGCCTGATGAAAATACCATTGCAGCCGGAGCTCCATTTCACGCAACGAATGGAATGGAGTCGGGACAAGCAAGGATATTTAATCTGTCTTCTACTACATCAACCCAAAGCATGTTTATTAATGATGCCAAAATACAGGTTTTTCCGCAACCTAATTTTGGTAGCATAACAATTGACTTAGACAAGGTATATTCACAAGTTCAAGCAATTATTTATGATGCTAATGGAAATAAAGTGTTAACAAAAGAATGTATAAACTGCCAATATCTTAATATGAATGAGTCTTTACATCAAGGGATTTATTGGATGGAAATAATTGTGGATGATAAGAAATACTTTAAAAAACTGGTTGTTTTATAAGGTGATGGAGTATAAAAGCCGAACGATTGTTTAGCTTAATTTATTTAAAACAAGTTGTGCAAAAGGTAACGATGTTCTCAATAAAGTTAGATTATCTTGAACAGCTTGTTCGATATTAAATGTATTACAAACCGACAAATCAGATATTTCATTCGGGATGAAAAATTGAGTTTAATTCAATAGAAAAAAATACTAACTTATGTTGTTTGATTTAATATACTAATATCCCAGGTTTCTTGACGCTGATAACTTAGCACACCTTGGTTAACAGATAAAGGAGAAGGGATATTATTAAGGTATAAACTTCCTGTTCCTAATCCTTGCGGTAATTGAAGGTTTTTAGTGGCCGTCCATTGTGCTATTGCATTTAGTCCGACATTACTTTCTAATGCACTGGTTGCCCACCACCCAATGTCATGTTGTTCGGCGAGTTTAATCCATGCATCACTATTCTTTAATCCACCAATTAAAGTTGGTTTTAAGATGATGTATTTAGGCTTTATTTTCTGTAATAAATCTTTTCCATGATTACTTACTGAAACCCCAATCAGTTCTTCGTCTAATGCAATAGGAATTTTAGATGTAACACATAACATTTCCATCAAATCCCATTGTTTTGGTTTGATTGGTTGCTCAATACTGTGTATGTCAAAGCGAGCAAGTTCACGCAATTTTTCTGCTGCATCGTCTCCGTTAAATGCACCATTGGCATCAAGTCGAATGGTTATTTTAAAAGCATTATATTGTTTTCTAAACGCCTCCAGCATCCTACATTCGTCATCAAAATCTAATGCACCAACTTTAAATTTAATTGTGTTAAAACCTTGTGATGCTTTTTCCAAAGCCTCCTTTAGCATGGTTTCTTTATCATTCATCCATATTAAACCATTGATTGGAATGGCAGAATTTCCATCTGTAAAATTACTTTTAAACAATAAAAACGAATCTTCATTTTGCAAACTAAGGATGGCAGTTTCTAAGGCAAATTGTAAACTTGGGAAAGCAATTAAATCTTCATAAAGATTTTGCCATCCAAGATGTAAATTATCGCAAACGAATTGTAATTGTTGTTCGAAATGAGGAACATCATCAATACTCAACCCCTTTAGAGGTGCCGCCTCACCATATCCTACCTTTCCATCCATTAAGCGTGTTAGTTTAAGATAATAAACTTGGTGTTCAGCTAACTCATTTCTCGAAGTTTTTGCCGGCTTCTTAAAGAGTAAGGTGTATGGAACAAAGGAAGCTGAATACATCATATTAGTATAGAAAATAATTTGTTAAATGATAGGCATAGAATCCTAAAGAAACCGTTTTAACTATCATAAACACAACCACCATAAATAATATTCCTAGACTTAGCTGTTTTAAATATTGATTATATGTCGAAGAAGGTTCAGTTATAAATACTAGATATCCTTGTTTAAAAATGGGATAAAATCCAAGCAAAGCAATTAATTCAAGTTTGTAATTGTTATTAAACCACAGGTAAATCAGCGTACAAACAAATGAAGCTGCTAATAATATCAGATGATAGCGTTTGGCATTTGTTAGCCCCATTTTTACTACAATTGTAATCTTTCCAGAGTTTCTGTCATTTTCAATATCTCTGATGTTATTAGTGTTTAACACACCTGCACTAAGCAAGCCTATTGCAGTTGCCGGTAATATTACCCAATTATCAGAAGGCCAAAACCAAACAAATCCATGGTGTAATAAATAAATACCTAATACGGCAACGGGGCCGAAAAATATAAATACAAATACATCACCTAATCCTTTATAGCCATAAGCAGTTTTTCCAACAGTATATTTAATTGCAGCAACAATAGCAGCCAATCCCATTAAAAAGTATCCAACAAAAGGCAAGTTGATGTTACCGTTAAATGATACGTATAACAAAGTTAAACCACAAATCAAACTGAGTATAGTAAAAATAATAATAGCCTTTAACATGGCTTTGGGAGTAATGGCACCGCTTTGCAAAGCCCTAACATTTCCTATTCTGTTTTCGTTATCTGTTCCTTTTGTAAAGTCGCCATAATCGTTGGCTAAGTTACTTAATACTTGAAGTAAAACAGCAGTTAACAAAGCAAGTCCACTTATTAAATGGTTGCTTTCATAACCACTTATTTCTGCAAGCCCGCTCCCAAGTAAAATACCTGAAACAGCTAATGGTAGAGTTCTAAAGCGCATGGCACTAATCCATGCTTTCCATGTGTTGTTCATCGTAGCGGTACAAATGTAGTACTTTACAAGTGATGGTAAGTGCAATTTGGAACAAACTATCTTATCTTTGAATCATTATATGGCTAAAGGCAAATTATACGATACACGTAAGAAACAAGAAACAGCAGTTTTAGTAGGGGTAATCACCGGCAATCAAAAATTGGAGCAAGCAGAAGAGTATTTAGATGAGCTTTCATTTCTAACGTTAACTGCGGGTGCCAGGGTGGTTAAACGTTATTTGCAACGTTTGCCTAAACCACATGGTGGTACTTTTGTGGGCGAAGGTAAATTACAAGAGATTGCATTGTTTGTGAAAGATAATGAAATAGACATGGTAATTTTTGATGATGAATTAAGTCCATCACAAATTAGAAATTTAGAGCATGAAATTAAATGTAAAATACTTGATAGAAGTAATTTAATCTTGGATATTTTCGCTACACGTGCACGAACAGCCCAAGCAAAGTTGCAGGTGCAACTGGCACAGTCGCAATACTTGTTGCCACGTTTAACACGCATGTGGACACACTTAACTAAACATGCAGGAGGAATTGGGACTAAGGGTCCGGGTGAAACTGAAATAGAAACCGACCGTCGTGCGATTAGAAATACCATCGGACGCCTGAAAGATAAGCTGAAAGAAATAGAGCAACAGGCTGATACAAGAAGAAAAAACAGGGATGATAAGGCGCGTATCACGTTAGTTGGATATACCAATGTTGGTAAATCAACTATAATGAATTTGCTTAGTAAAAGTGATGTATTGGCTGAAGATAAACTTTTTGCAACATTAGACAGTACTGTTAGAAAGGTGGTAATTAATGACATACCCTTATTATTAACAGATACCGTTGGGTTTATAAGGAAACTGCCACATCAATTAATTGAATGTTTTAAAAGCACCTTGGATGAAATAAGGGAAGCAGATGTATTGATTCATGTGGTGGATGTGTCGCATCCGAATTTTGAGCAACATATTGAAGTAGTTAATAAAACATTGATTGAAATTAATGCAGCTAATAAACCTGTTGTTTTAGTTTTTAATAAGATTGATAAATTGCAAGCACCATTATCAATGCCTGATGAACAGGGACCAACAACGGCTGAATATATCCAACAATTAAAATCTACCTGGATGGCAAAAGAGAATGCTCCTGTTATTTTTGTCTCGGCTCAAAAGGGCTTAAACATTGATGAACTTAAAGCAACTATTGCTGAAAAAGTTAAACTGGTAAAGCCGAATGCAATTTTGTCTTACTAATTTATTAAGATTAGTTTAAGCGGTTTGAAGTTTTAGCAAGCTTTCAAACAAACCTCTTCCGTCGGTATTAAAGATGTCTTGGTCTACGGCACGTTCAGGATGCGGCATCATCCCGAATACATTGCGGGTTTTGTTAGTAATACCTGCAATATGTTCTAATGAGCCATTAGGGTTTGCATCACTGTTTAATGCGCCATTTTCATCGCAATAGCGAAATAAAATTTGGTCGTTATTTTTTAGTTCAGTCAAGGTTTGTTCATCGCAAAAATAGCGACCTTCACCATGAGCGATCGGAATTTTTAGTGCTTTCCCTTTGATGAGGTTTTGGGTAATTAAACTGTTATTAGTTTCTGCCTTTATATATACATTTTTACAAGCAAATTGTTGGTGTTGATTATGCAATAACACGCCGGGCAACAATCCGGCTTCACACAAAATTTGGAATCCATTACATACGCCCCAAACTAAACCACCTTTAGCCGAAAAATTGATTACTGATTGCATAATTGGTGAAAATCTTGCAATGGCACCGCTTCTCAAATAATCGCCATAACTAAAACCACCGGGTAGAAAAATTAAATCGCAGCCTTTTAAATCGGTGTCTTTATGCCATAATTCAACTGTTTCGCAGCCGAATTGATTATTGAATGCATACAGTGCGTCTTTGTCACAATTAGACCCGGGAAAAATTACTACGCCAACTTTCATAATTATTTTGTTAAATTTTAATGCAGCGCAAAGGTAAAAGTTTATTGGAAACAGCACAACCTTAACCAATCATTTCTTATCAAGGTAAAAAGGAATGATTTTATACCTTTGTGCAATATGATGAATTTATATAGCATCAAAACCGAAATTGAATCACAAGAAGTAACCTTATTATCGCTTTTTGATGGAGCAACCTTAGCTAAAATTAAAAATCAAAAGGCAATTGTTGGGATGCTTAAAGATAATAGTGAGAAGATTATTCACAGCAATATCGCTTATAATCCGGCATTTATCGACTTGTTTCATAAAACAATGTTGCTTTTTGCCGATGCTACTGAATTACATGTGCCTCAATTAAATAATCCTATAGCTTATATTGTTGATGAACGCTCTACCAATCCTGATAATCCCGAACAAGAAGACATCATCGGATCATTTGAGGTTAAAGAAGGTATTTTATTGAAAGAATCCTATCAACCTAACCCAAACTACCAATGGATTAGCAATAAAGGAATGTTTAAACTGCCATCAACTATGGAAAAGGTTTTATTTTTAGCATTAGTATAATGGGGTTGATTCATGTAAATGATTTTGTTGACCTGTGGTATAAGCTTAAAGAACGAGGTTCGTCATATGCAATTAAAAAGTTTTTTAGTTCAGCTAATCAACGGGTTTTAAGTACTTGGCAGGTTGATGAAGTACCCGGTAGTAATTGGTGGCAAGTTGATGAAATTAGAAGTCGCTGGAATGCATTAATTACCGGCAATCGCGAATTAGAATATCCTGATTATGTAGTTAACAAATACCTTAAAACCGCCGATAATGTATCGATGTTAAGTATCGGGTGTGGAACAGGAATGAAAGAAATTAGTTTCGGTAAACATAAACAGTTTTCACATATTGATGCCTTTGATATTTCTCCAACTGCAATAAATGATGCCATCAAAAATGCTGCGAGTGCTAAGGTAAACTGTTGTCATTTTTTTGTTGATGATGTTTATCGGTTTCCTTTTTCTGAAAATACGTATGATGTGGTTTTATTTCACTCTTCACTTCATCATTTTACAGCTATCAATGATTTGTTAAAACAAGTAAAGCAAACGTTAAAGCCCGGCGGATATTTGATTATAAATGAATATACAGGAGCATCAAGGTTTCAGTTTAATGCCCATAGAAAAAGTGAAGTACAAAAAGTATATGACGAAAAGGTTCCTGATGTTTTTAAAACACGAAAATTAAGTACACAAATAAAACGTAAAGTATATTTCCCGGGATATTTAAGAATGGTATTGTCTGACCCATCAGAAGCTGCTGATTCGGCTAATATTCTATCAGCTTTAGATAATCATTTTAAAATGGTTGAACTAAAGCCGTATGGTGGTAATTTATTAACCTTTTTATTAAAAGATATTGCTCATCACTTTAATAAACCTGAAACAACCGCTTTGTTACAAGAGTTGTTTGAAATAGAAAATGAATGGATGAGAACCACCAATCAAAGCGATTTTAATTTTGGTGTTTATGTAAACCAAAAACATAATGAATAAATGGAGAACAAGAAGCAAGGAAAAAGAGTTGTTGGATAATGAAAATATTCCACAGGATGACTTATTTTTAAATTTATCAGAGTTACATGCCATTAATTATTATTTAGGTGGATACAATGTAATAACTCAAGCATTGCATTCATTAAACCTAAAGAAAGGATATACCTATACGGTGCTTGATATTGGTAGTGGAGGAGGTGATACTTTAAAAGTAATTGCTGCATGGGGAGCAAAAAACGGGATATCTATGAATTTAGTTGGGGCCGATATCAAGGCTGATTGCATTAAATATGCAACCCGTAACTGTATTAATTTTCCCAACATTTCTTTTCATCAATCGGATTACAGAAAATTGGTAGAAGGCAATAATTCATTCGACATCATCTGCTGTTCTTTATTTTGCCATCACCTGAACGACGACGATAACAAAGCATTATTCAGTTGGATTGCGAAACATGTTAAGGTAGCTGGAATCATTAATGATATTCATAGACATCCGATTGCTTATTATAGTATAAAATGGTTAACAGCTTTATTCTCAAAATCATATTTAGTTAAGCATGACGCAGCACTTTCTGTATTAAGGGCGTTTACTAAAAAAGAATGTATTGGATTAATGCCAAATTCAGCTTTTAGTCTTTCATGGAAATGGGCCTTCAGGTGGCAAATTATTTTATACCCCGGCAAATGAATACACATCAAATAGCTATTATTGGCGGAGGCTTAGCAGGCTTAACATCGTCTATTGAATTAGCCCTTAATGGGTTTGATGTGGTGCTTTTTGAAAAAGAACAATACCCGTATCATAAAGTATGTGGCGAATACGTAAGTTTGGAAAGTTTCGATTATTTAAACCGATTGGGTATAAACCTAACTCAACTTAATTTACCTATCATTAAAAGATTAAAGGTAAGTGCTCCAAATGGTAACTCATTAGCTCATGATTTACCTTTGGGCGGTTTTGGTATTAGCCGATTTACCTTAGATAATTTATTGTACCAACGAGCCTTGGATGTTGGTGTTAATGTGATTACCGGGTGTAAAGTTTTACAGGTAGAAAATCATTCTTTAACTACTACACATGGACTGTTTAACGCACAATTAGTTTTGGGAACTTGGGGCAAACGTTCTAACTTAGATGTAAAACTAAATCGTTCGTTTATTTCTTCAACAAAAAGAAGTTTAAGTAATTATATTGGTGTCAAATATCATGTAGTGGCCGATTTACCTGATGATATTATCGAATTGCATAACTTTAAAGATGGTTATTGTGGGATTTCTAGGATTGAAGATGGTAAATATTGTATGTGTTACCTAACTACAGGCGATAATTTAAAAGAACATCATGGTGATATAAGATTAATGGAAAAGATGGTGCTATATAAAAATCCGTATTTAAGTCACTACTTTCAAAACTTTAAACCGTTGTATGATGAGCCATTGGCAATATCACAAATAAGTTTTGAGGGGAAATCAATTGCTCAAAATGGAATTATCATGGCCGGAGATACCGCAGGATTAATTACCCCATTATGTGGTAATGGAATGAGTATGGCCATGCACGCAGCGCATTTGTTATCGCAAACCATAATTAAGAATGGAATGGATGAAACGAAGATAATAACCGACTACGGCAAAAAATGGAAAGCTACTTTTGAATCACGGTTAAAAACAGGCAAATTTATTCAGTCTGTTTTTGGTCATCCAACCATTACTAATGTTGTAATAAGTATGTTAAAACCATTTCCTTTTTTGGTAAACAGGTTAATAAAACAAACACATGGTAAGCCTTTTTGATTTAGGTTAACTAAGTGTTATTTATTAATAGCGTTGATTAGTTGCTCAGCATTAGGTTTCACAGAAGAAGGGAAGTACCCTAATAACTCGCCTGTTTCACTAATTAAAAATTTATTGAAGTTCCATTTTACTTCATAATCACCTACACCATTATTGCTTTTTTGGCAAAGCCATTGATAGATTGGGTGTTGGCCGCTTCCTTTAACATCAACTTTTTCGGTTAGTTGAAAAGTAACACCATAATTCTTTTTGCAAAAAGTAGAAATTTCTTCACCGTTGCCAGGTTCTTGCCCGCCAAATTGATTGCAAGGAAAACCAATAATTACTAATTTGTCTTTAAATTGTTCGCTCAACTTTTGCAATCCTTCATATTGAGGAGTATAGCCACATTCAGAAGCTGTATTTACAATTAATATTTTTTTACCTTTAAATGCGCCCATTTTTATTAAGGTTGTGCCATCAATAGCCTTAGCACTTAAATCATAAAAACTTTTATTCATAGGTGCATGTGTAACATTAGGAGTTTTAAAAAAGATACTATAAGCAGCGTAGCTGATGCAAGTTAAGGTAGTAATAATTAAAATAGCTTTTTTCATTTTTATAATAATAATAGGGCTTCTTTCACTTCTTCCATTTGCCATTGAGGTGTTGATGTTGCTCCACAGATACCAACAGTGTCTCCATCATTAAACCAAGTTGCGTCAATATCGTTTTTGCTGCTTACAAAGAAGGTATTTGAATTTACTTCTTTACATACATCATGTAGTACTTTTCCATTTGATGATTTTTTACCTGCAACAAAAACAATCTTGTTATATTTAGTAGCAAATTTTCTTAATTCACCATCTCTGTTACTCACTTGTCGGCAAAGGGTATCATTAAAATCTACTTCAACGCCTTTGTCTTCAATTATTTTTTTAAGGTTGTACAGGTTTTTAGTGCTTTTGGTGGTTTGACTAAAAAGTTGAACTTTTTTAGGCAATTTGTATTTTTCAAGCTCTTCAAATTTTTCAATTACTATGGCATTCCCCCCTGTTTGTCCAAGCAAACCTGCAACTTCAGCATGTCCATGTTTTCCATAAATAATAATTTGCTCTTCGTCGTTATAGGCGTCTCTAACTCGGTTTTGAAGCTTAAGCACTACCGGGCAACTGGCATCAATTAACTCTAATTCATTATCAAGTGCTAATTTGTAAGTTTCAGGTGGTTCACCATGGGCGCGAATTAATACTTTTTCCCCTTTAAGTGTTCTTAAGGTATCATGGTCAATTATTTTGAGGCCTTTTTGTTTCAGCCTTTCAACTTCTTCATCATTATGTACAATATCACCTAAACAATATAAATGACCGGTTTCGTCGAGGATGTCTTCAGCCATTTGAATAGCATACACCACACCAAAACAAAAACCCGAGTTTGAATCAATATCTACAGTTAAATTCATACGATTACAAAAATAGCCAATAACTTAAATATTAAGCTATATCAATATAACAGCCTATATACTTTATTGTTTACTTTTGAAAAAATCTAAAAATCTTAAACATTAATCTACATTTTCAGTTTAATATTTATAATGTCAAACGAAAAAGAAACCTATAACGAAGATGGCAGTTATATAGGCTCGGCCTCCTTAAGTCCAATACCCCTTTCTGTAAGTTCTCCGGTAATTAAGGCTGAAGATAAAAATAAGATTCGCGCAAATGCTGTTGAAGCCATGCATCACTATGCACAACAAGAAATGGCAATGCTTAAAAAGCAAGCCGATTTAATCATGCAGCAAGTACGCGATATAGAAGAACGTTTAAAAATTTCTGAACAAATTTACGCATCCGACTTACGTTTTACGCCGGTCGTTAATCAAGTTTATCACCTATACGAAAAGGAGAATCATTTTACACTTTCGTTAATTGGCCCAAATGAGTGGGGAAAATCTTCAAAAATGAAATTTGTTGCCAGCGTTAAGCTATTAGGCGACCATAGTTGGGATGTAATCAAAAAAGCTTAGGTTATTCTTCTCTAATTAGGCTAATGGTTCCATTATCTTCCAGTTGAAAGCCGTTTTTTCTTTTAATTCGCATGATGTAAAAATAAACACCTGATGGAAGGTCATCACCATTAAAAGTTTTACCATTCCAACATCTGCTTCCATCATCATTTCTGTATACCGGAAGCCCCCATCTATTATACACCTCAATAAAATATTCATCACAAGTAGCAGTTGCTCCTTTTACAAAAAAACAATCATTAAGCCCATCTTTATTAGGGGTAAAAACATTAGGAACATTAACCGTTTCAACACTATCACCATCAATCAAAGTTTCTAAAACCATGGTATCTGCGCAAAAACTTTCCGGTTCGGTTATCAGCATTATTTTATAAACACCGGCTTCTCGGTATTCATATTCCGGGATTAATTGGTTGCTGCTGTCACCATTGCCAAAATACCAGTTTAATGGTAATCTAGTGCCGGAGGCTGGAATAAATTTTACTCGAAGTGAACAACTGTCGCGAGACAAACTAAATGCAGCTTCTTGTTTTGCCGATACAATAATAGGTTTGGTTATAGTATCAGCTTTTTTACAACTAATACTATCCTTAACAATTAATTGTAAAATATATCTGCCCGGTAAATTTATAGTATCCTTATATACCGAATCAGTAGATTTTAAAATACCGTTGAGCAAAAACGATAGTTGCTTTCCACCAATACCGGTTTTAAAAGCACTTATATAAGCAGGAGAGCAATACTGCGAATCCTTGATTTGTAAATCAACATCAAGAATATGGCTTAAACTATCATAAAAAATTATTTGTTCCGCTGTATCTGCGCATGCTGTGCCATTATTTACAATTAATGTAATCTTGTATAAACCATTGGTGTCATATTGAATGTTAGGGTTTACATCGTTGGTTATATTACCGTTTCCTAATAACCATGTATAGGTAATTGGTGAACTGCTAAAGTTTACACTATTGTTTTTTATTTTTATAAGCGATGTACAAGAGTCTCTAAGCGCTGAAAAGGATGCTAATGCTTTAGCTGCCGATATTATTTCTTTTTCCGTAGTATCAGCAGTTTTACAGCCATTAGGGTTTATAACTACAAGCTTAACTTTTATTGAACCTTGCGTTTGTATAAATGCTTCAAAGTTAGAAGTGCTATCTTTGAGTACATCATTTATCAGCCAATAAGATTTATTTGCACCTGTACTTACGTTAGTCAACTTTAAAGTATCGGGTTCACATAAAGGATTTTTATTGACGATGAAAGCTGCATTTAAAAATCTAATGCTTGGATATACCTTTACTTCTTTTGTTAATATTTTTTCACATAAAAAGCCTCTGTTCACCCATAACGTTACCTGATAAGTTCCGGTATCCGCATATCTATATTCAGGATTTACTGAGGTAGAGAAATTCCCATCTCCAAAAAGCCATAAATAGTTAACAGTATCTCCACTTGCAGCACTAGATAGATTGTTGAATGATACCTTAAGCAAGCATGAGTCTAAAGTGTAGCTAAATTCCGGAAAAGTTTCTTTAAAAACAGATAATACAATTGATGCCGTATCAGATTTATTGCAAGAAATGCTATCTGATTTTACTAAGCTAACTTTATAAATACCTGCAAATAAAATAGTATCAAATCCACCGGCACCGTAATTTGTTGATTTATTATCCATACGCCATTGATGAATACCAACGTTAGTGTCGGTTGAACGAATTTTAACCAATGTTGGTTCACAAAGTAATATTGGAATAGGGCTTATGGTTGCTTTTATTTTTTGCCCTGTCGAATCGTAGTTTATCAATAAAGTAGCAGTATCAGCACAATGACTTCCAATATTCATAATTAGCCTGGCAAGGTATACACCGTTATCTGTGTAGGCATGTTTTGGATTTAAGAGTGTTGAAGTATCGCCATCTCCAAACTCCCATAAAAATGGTACAACAGCATTGTTTTTAGCTTTACTTAAATTATTAAATTGGATATTTCTTCCACAAGTATCTTGCGAAATTGAAAAGGAAGCTGTTACGCCTACATCAATCTTAATTTCTTTTTCGTTGCTATCAATGGCATTGCAGGCCCCGGGGTTAAAGGCAATTAACTTAATTTTATAAGTACCGGTACTGGTAAAAGTTTTTTCTAAATTTACAGTGCTGTCAACCAACACGTTATTAATAAACCAATAATAACGGGTGGCATTGTATGATGTATTTTCAAAACGAACGCTGCTATCATTACATCCATTTCTTGGCGAAGGTTTGAAATCAGCAGTTAAGACATTGCCTTGTCTGAAATCAAATTTTAGTGAAGCATTGCTACATCTTGGACTTTTATTTTGGGGTGAAAAACTTTCTGAAGTGGTGGGCAGACTTCCAAATAACCCGGTGTTACAACTTGCACATATGGATTGATAGGCAATTCCACGTTTATCAAACCTGCTTGTTCCTCCATCAACGTGGTCGGCATCATTTATTTCTCCAAAATAGGTCGCGTAAGATAAGCTATCAGCTGATGGACTGAGCACAAATAGCCAAAAATCGCTTCCGTCAGTATTGCTTTGATAGGCGTCAGCGGATAGCGGTAAGTTGTTAGTAGTGCTTGAGAAAGTGGCAGGATTTAATAACCGATAGCGCGACTGAAAGTTTACAGCCCCACCCCAGACGGAGCCATAAATTCGTCCGCAAACATCTACCATAAAAGCGCTGGGCGATAATGCATTTCTTGAAACACCATTACCTAATCTTGTCGAAAAAATGATTTGACCCAAATCAGCACTGAATTTTGTAACATATAAAGAGCCCGAAGTATTTTGATAAACGCCTGAAGTTACCGACAAACTATCAAAAGATTGTCCGAAAACAACCGGATTTCCTGTGGGGTCGGTTTTGATAAAATAAGCTTGGTCGTAGTCTGCCCCACCCCAATATCTGAAACCTGTTAACGATTGTAATGATGGCGTTAATCGAGCGATAAATCCTTCGCTAATCCCACCTCTATTTTGGGCGAAGTTAAAGCCTGCTGTAGGGGTAAAGGTAGTACTTTGTGTACCACCTGCTATCAAAACATTTCCATTAAAATCAAAGTCGATGGAATAAAGGGCATCTTGTTTTTCTCTACCAAAATATGAGCAATGTTTTAATTGGGTAAGTAAATTATTGGTACAAAAAATCAGTCCATCTTGTCCAAACTGTTTTATATTCTGGAAAGCATTAGGGGAGGTAGTAATATTACTAGAAGTTGTATTAGAAACAACATAAATGTCGCTATTCGGCGCAATAATAAGCTCACCCCTAAACTCATCCGCATAATTCATTCTAAGCGAATCTCCTACGTTTAATCCGTCAATTCCGTTCCCACCAAAATATGTGCTTCCAATTAATTGTGTACCATTACTATTAAATCTGGTTAAAGCGATGTCGAATGAGTCTGATTTGATGGTTTGAATTGCATTAAGGGTAGTTGGAAAATTAGCAGATAAAACGGCTGATAGCATCACCAAATCACTATTTTTGTCGGCAATTATACTTATAGGATATTCATTAAGTGACCCACCAATATATGTGGCATATAACAAGCTGCTCCCATCATTATTATATTTACTAACCGCAATATCGCATGGGAAACCGGCTTGTGGCCACGAACCTACACCACCACCCCAAATCACTTGAAATGCGCCACTAGTGGTTGGATATTTACCATTTGCCAAAGTTGTAGGATTTCTTGCAATCCCCGCTGTATAAAGATTTCCTTGGTCATCGTATGTTGCAGCATGTCCAAAATTATCAACTGAACTTCCGCTATACGTACTAAAAACTAGCTGTGGATCAATAATTAATGGAAATTCAGGATTGTACGGGTCAACATTAAAGCGAACCTGATTCTTTATAACAACAAATCTACAAGGAACTATAATTGTGTCACCACGTATTACCTGATAAGCAAATGGTTTTTGTTCAAGAATAGAAGCAAAGCCTCCTTTAATTTCTAAATTACCTTTCTTCAAATTTATTGAAGTAGCACCATGGTAAGTCATGCTAATATCTTCAATATTACCCCCGGGTTTAATTATAAAGTCATACTTAAGGTTGTATGAATAAGGATTGTAGAAAACTAAGTCAATAGATGAATATAAATTCACATATCTAAGCTTCTGATAAACAGGAACATTAGATCTCCAAGAAGACGGCTGATTTCCCTGAAAGAAATTTAAGAAGTGTTTTTGTTTGTTTTCTCCGATTATCTCAGGGGTTAATGCTCCATCAAATTTTAATTGAAAGGCAAAACATTCAATTTTTTTTGATTTTAATAGATGTGGATTGGTTTGGTGGTCGAAGAAATCTTTTACATCTTTTGGGTTTTGAAAGAAATATTGTATCCCATCAGGATGGAAAAATGCTTCGAAGGTACCTGCACTTAATAAAAATTGAGAACTGTTTTCCCATTGACCACGATTGGCAATAAATCCGGTATTGATATCAGGATTATTTTGCGCAAGTGCCTGTTTATCAATTAACAGAATTATAAATAAAACTGCAATACTTATGAGCCAACGTTTATTCAATTTCAAAATTTATTTCACTAAATTATACAATTGAATCCATATAGTGGTTTCAATTACGTTTTTTTAAGAAAAAATCAAAATATATTGCAACCTTAGTGGGCTAAATTCCATCATTAAAAACAACCGGTAAAAATAAAGTGACAAAAGAGCAGGATCAAAAACTTATACACCAATGTATTAAAGGCGACCGGAAAGCCCAAAAAGCATTATATGATGCTTACGCCTCAACTATGTTTGGTGTTTGTTTAAGATACAGCAACAGTGGAGAAGAGGCAAAGGACATTCTTCAAGAAGGATTTATCAAGGTTTTTACCAAGATAGACCAATTCAATGGATCCGGAGCTTTTGAGGGTTGGATGAAAAGAATTTTTATCAATTGCGCTCTTGAATATTACAGGATTAATAAAGTTCACATGTATCATGCTGATACAATGGAAGCGGAATCGAATCCGCATCATGACTTTACCTTAGAGAAAATTTCGAGAAAAGAAATTTTAGATGTAATGAACAAGATGGCAGCGGGTTATCGAACAGTTCTTAACTTGTATATTATAGAAGGATATTCACATGGAGAGATTGGTGAAATGTTGGGTATATCTGAGGGAACCTCAAAATCACAATTGAGTAGAGCAAGAGCCATATTGCAAGAAGAATTATTAAAATTAGCAAAGTAAAACTTAACCGATTATGAATTTGGACGAATTGTTAAAGCAGGAGTTAGGCGAACTTAAGGTAGATCCACCTTCCGAGGTTTGGAATAGCTTAAGTAATAACCTCAATTCTTCGACTGTTCAAGCTTCACACGCAAGTAAACAAGTCTCCGGTGCTATTAAAGGTGGCACAATAGGTGGCAAAATAATTACAGTTGCTGCAATTGCAGTTACAACCATTGCAGCAATCACAGGTTATCAATTGCTTACAAATGCAAAGGCTGATAGTACTCAATTGGTTTCTTCATCAAGCGAACTCACACAGGATTTAAGTGAACCTTCAGAGTGGGTAGAGGCCAGCCCTAAAGTTGATGCCTTGGAGGAATTAATTGCTCCGGAACCGGAAACAAATACTACAAAACCTCAACCTCAACCTGAACAACAGAAACAAAGAATAGTTGAGACTAAAACAATCAGACCTGTTGAACAGGAGAGAATTGCAGTAATTGATGAAATTGTAGAAGAGCCTCAAACAATAAATACAGATGCTGAACCTGATACTGATGCATTGCAACAAACAACCAATGCCTCATCAACGGAGAGTTCAACTGCCGGTTCTAATTCAACCGTAGAGTTAGCTAAACCAATAGGGAAAGACACTTCTCAACCTGCCTACCAACCTTCTGACGAACCAATATTAACCACTGAATCAAACGATTCAACCAACAAGGGGATCTCCATAAGTAATGAAGGGGGAATAAGTTTGCAAAACACCTCAGACTTTAGTGAGATTAATGTTGCAAATGTGTTTACACCTTTTAACAATGATGGTATAAATGATTTCTTTGTTATTGAATGTAAAGAGGAATTGGTGTTTTATGAGGTGAAAATTTTAGATGGATTTGGGAAGTTAGTGTTTGAAAGTTCACATAAAAATAATGTTTGGGATGGTATTAATATGTACAATGGCACTAGATGTGAAGAAGGTAATTATATTCTAGCTTTTAGGTACCAAACCAAATCTATGCAAACGGCCAAAGTATATAATGGAACCATTCTACTAAGATTAAAAGATTAATGTTTGAAAAATTAAATTAAAAATATATGTTAGCATTTCATTACAACAAACAACTTGATGCTCCTCCCGGAACCAACAAAGTTTTGGGATCAGCTTCACAAACAAACATGAGAATGAAAAAAACATTCGTATTTTCTGTGGTCTTTGGGCTTTTGATGGTATTATTTTCTACCAACATTCATGCCCAATCCATCACCCTTACGCCAAGCACAAATGAAATATGTTTAGGTGATGAGTTAGTTATTGACGCCTCTGTTACAGGAGGAACCGCAACAGGTATTAGTTTTGATATGGATAATGATGGTGTATTTGAAGGTACTGTTCCCGGAAGCGGACCATACAACTTTAGATATACCTACACAACGCCGGGTCCGAAAACAATAAGGGCTGTTACCACCGGTGTTACTGCATCGCAAACAGCAAACGTTATTGTATACCGACTGCCAATTGCAGCAGCTACAGTTAGTGGAAGTCCAATCCAATGTTTTAGAGGGAATTTAGTTACCGTTGTAAATCAAAGTCAGAAAACTGATAATGATATTGTTGATTTTTTAGGACTATGGGGCGACGGTAGAATTGCAACAGCTACTAATCCTACACCAGGACTTACATTCTCTCACTCATATAATACTAACGGTACTTATAATATAACAATTAAAGTAACCGACAATAAGGGATGTTTTAATGAAACAACATACTCAGGCTTAATTACCATTAAAAGCAATATTACACCTAGCTTTGATGTTTTTGGCACAAGAAATTGCGATACTTCACAGTATATGTTTAAGAATCGAACTTTGCCATTAGTTCCTTTTTCTCAAGTGAAGGCATATACATGGGATTTTGGCGATGGTAATTCTGTAACCAGACAGAAACCTTGGATACTTCCAAAAGATGAGTTGAATTATGATACAATTTATCATAAATACACTAAAAACGGACGCTTTTTCCCGGCTTTAATTATTGAGGACGTTACTGGTTGTATTGATAGTTTCAGAATGTCGCCAACTACAACCGGTAACAAACCTGAAAATATTAAAATCGAATTTGATACCATTCATGTTTTAAGTGCACGTGATACACCAATCATAAGAAGAGATTCTGTATGTTGGGGTAATGAAGGGCAAAGAACATATTTCTTTAAACAAACGCCTAATGAGTTAATTAACCCGGGTAATGGTGAATTGTTATGGTTTTTTGATGACCCTAACTCCATGCAATTAAATTTTAATAATGCACTTTGGGAATTACCTCACACATTTGTTACCAGACTGGGATTGTATAATGTTCGTTTAAGATTAAGTCCGGCACCTTGTAATAAAACACTAATCATGCCTGTAGAAGTTCTCGGTCCACGAGCAAGGATTGAGGATCCACCTAATGGTATAACTATTGCAGCAAATCAAAAAAATCAATGCCAACCACTACCGAGTGGTTATTATAGAAATGTTGAGTTTGTAAATACCGGTCAACGTTATAAATCAGATCGTGTATTTACCAGGTGGAATTTTGATGATCCTGTTGCTCCTCAATGTACTTCATACTTAGTACCTAATCCGGGTTTTCCTCCTTTAGGTGGTTGGTCAACAGCGGCAGATCAGTTCTCTAATAGTACCGGATACTGGCGTCAAGGAAACAAAGTTTTTGAAGGTAAACGTCTTGATTGTAATTATTCGGCTGATACACTACCAATGCATAGATACACCAGTTGGGACGTAATTTACCGTTGGTATCGTTATGGCCATGATTTTATGCCATGGGACTTGAACAGGTATACTAGAAATCCTGCTGATACTTTATTGCCTCCTAATGCAGGTGGAAGAATATGGGTACAACCTTGGGATACATTATATTGGGGTAAACCTGTTTACTTAAAACCTGATGATGGAACATGGTCTCTTGTTCAAGGAAGTGGTCCGGCTCCTTATGGTTTATGGCCAAGAATTGATACAGTAGAGTCGGTTGACGAGAATGGTCAGCCTGCACCTCAAGATTTAGAACCATGGAATAGAATAACATTAAATAACGGTGCTCCTGATCCATTTGCGGGCTTTTGGGGCAATACGCTCAATGGTCAAGGCGGTTACGGATTTATCCCCCGTGGAACTTTAATCGACCCGGTAAGGGATACATTCAGGCTTAAGTATACAAGTCAAGACGGTAGGTTCTTTGAACATCACTATGATAGTTTAATTCCTAACCAGCCAGATCCTACAACCTTTTATCGTTATATGTTTAACAGGGGTATACAGCGTTGTTTTACGGTTGAACAATTTGTCAAAGACACCCAGAATAACGTAGGTAAAAAGACCAATTTGGTTGTTGGCGACTTTACCAAATTAGATTCTCTTGATTGTGAACATGATGATCAGATTCAACTTAAAATGATGGAGCCTGATGCCAGAGGTTTAGGTAAAAGAGGGGTTGAGTGTCCTGGTTTAAGAGCAAGCCCGGACCAAGCAGGTATTCAATTTATGTTAGGAAGTGTAAGTGGTAGATTAGGTGATTATCCAGGTGTTGCACCGGATTGTGGTCAATCATTTATTCGTTTTAATCACGATTCAATGGCTGATCGTTTAGATCAAACTCCTTGTCAATTAGATGGATTTGTGGATTTTTCTGGAGCTGCTCCAAACCCTGGTGCAATTTCAACAACTCCTGGTGGATTATCTAGACCTCCATTTGCAAATAATCCTGACTATGGTCAATGGTTTATGGGTCCTCCAAATGTTTGGGGTGATGGTTCAGGCACAAGTTTCTGGTATCATTATGGTCCCGGTCCTGCCGGTAACGGAATTCCATTAGTGCCACCTGCTAATCCAACCGGATGGGTTACCGTTGGTTTAATTATTGGAAGTGGTGACCCTACAAATCCATGTGTTTCAGATACTGTATGGTATCATAATTTCTTGTACTTCGGAGATTTAGACGCAAGGTTTTTCATTGATCCTGTATATGATAACATTAATTGGACTGTTTCTAACGGTCCTTGTAAGTTGTACTGTAAAACCGACCGAGTTAATTTTGTTTACTTAGACAGTACTCAGCAAAATCTTAAGCACAGTACAATAGCTTGGGGCGATCATTCAGTTTATGTAGATAGTTTCTATTACGGAAAACCTGGACAAAATGATGGATATTTTATTGACGGTTTCAGAAGGGTACGTTACAAATTATATTATGGAAAATGTGGTGAACTTACAGATCCAATTATCTATGACTCTATAGTATTTCCTAATGGCTTACCTGGTATTGATTTAGATACCATATGGAGGGATAATTATTCTGCAAGAATATTCAATTCTTCTACCAATATTTTTGGATCATTATTCAATCTTGGTCGTCAAGGTGATTCAACCCGCTGGCAGGAATGCGGTCGTACCTTCTGGGTAAAAGACGCAGACACTTTGAAAACCTTCTATTTAAGAGATATTCAAGATTTATCAAAAATGTTGCTTCCAGTGCAACACACATATTGGTCTAGTTCATATGAAGATGGTTGCAAACGTCCCGGAACTACTCCAACTGCTGTTTTTCATTCCTTAGGTAGTACCTATGAATGTCGCAAAATCGCAATTGATAATAAATTGTTGGTGCGCGGAGTAATAGATTCAGCTATGGTAAGAAACGAAAAAGGTCAATTTGATTCAATCTTCTGTAAAGATGAACCTGTTCATTTTTATGATTCAATCAGATACTTTAGACCTGATTGTTCTTTATCCGATCCTGTAAACGGCAATCCAAATTTAGCATGGAATGCTACACCTAGCATTCCTCTTGATCCTCCGTTCGATAGCTATCATTATGATACAGCTGATTACTGGAGAAATGGTTCTAGAAATATCAACGATTTTAATCCTGATGGTTCTTATGTAGAAAAAGTGAAATGGTATTTTGGCGATGGAGATTCTTCGTCTATCACCAGACCAATTCATAAATATAAAAACCCCGGAAGGTACAATGTTACCTTATTAAGCAGGGACAGAAATGGCTGTTGGGATACAACTTATTGTGTAGTTATAGTAACAGATCCTGTATCAATACCTACCATAAAACCGGGAATTTATAATTGTGGTGAAATCGTTACATTCTACAATAGTAGTTTTATGCGTGATATAACCGGTGCGGTTCCCGGAGCTCCTTATGATAGTTTAAAAACAAACTATTGGTTCTTTGGCGAGCGTAAAACTGATACTTTAAGATTTGACGCTTCGGCCATTGATACAGCGCTTTGGTTATATAGAGGAAACGGAGAATTTAGAATTAAATTGGTGATAGAATCCCATCAAGGATGTAAAGACACTGGTTTTGCTAACCTATACATTTCAGGTCCTCGTCCATTTATTAAAGTAATTAGCGATACAGTTGGATGTGCTCCGTTTAAAGTTAGAGTGGTAAATTTAGCTGATAGGTTTGGAGGCAGAAATGCTGCAGATACACCTACGAGGTCAACTATTATCTCGTGGGGTGATGCTAATAATCAACAAACAGCCTCACTTAATTCACCTGATACTTTAGAATTCACTTATAATGATGAAGGTACGTTCTTTATATTCGCTAGAAGTGATGATAACAATCCTCAATCGAATAATAATGGGTGTAAAATTTTATTCTTCCCTGATACAACCGACGGTATTAACCAAGCAATAAAAATACAAGTAAAGAAATCGTATCCTGTTGTAGCAGCTATTGATAGACAAGTTGCCTGCGTTGATCAGTTGTTTACCGTATTCAATAGAAGTGATACCGTAAGTTATACAGGCTTTAGATACACTATTATTGATACAACTACCGGTCGTATTGTTCAAGTTGAAGACAAACCTGTTACAGACACTGCTGTTCAATTCACTATTAGTGACACTGGTTATTTTTATATTCGTTTAACGCCAACAGGTATTAAACCAAACTTACCTAACTGTCCGTTGGAGGATACTGTTGCAATACGCATTGTTCGACCATTTGCTTCTTTTGTTATAGATTCAGCTCCTAATAGTCCAAAATTCGTTTTCAGAAATACTTCGCAAAGTGCTTCAGATTATACTTGGACAGCAGCATGGCTAAAAGATCCAAATACAGTGGTAAGGTCGAAGGACGCAGTTGGAGGTTCGAACATAGATTGGGAATTTGATTTTCAAACTGATACGGGCGATGTTATAATATGTCTAGAGGCATACACTGCCGATCCGGCCAAACCTACTTGTGTTGACAAGGTTTGTGATACCATTGAATATCGATTTGTTGTAGAAATGAAGATATTTAATGTGTTTACCCCTAACGGTGATGGAACTAATCCGGTATTTGATATTGAAATTAAAGGTGAAAAATCATACGATTTAGTGATATATAACCGTTGGGGTAACAAAGTATTTGAAAGTAAGAATCCTTTACTAGATTGGGATGGTACAAATATGAATGATGGAAGTGAATGTCCTACCGGAACTTACTTCTATGTGTTCAAGTACGAACTGCTAAATGGGGAATCTAAAACCTTAAACGGCACAGTTACCTTATTAAGAGAGGATAAATAATATCATTATCCTAGCATAAAAACAGCTCGCATTTGCGAGCTGTTTTTATTTTGTACGGTTAAAAATTATACCTTTGTTACGATTAATAAAGTATGAGAGTAGCAGTTATCGGAGCCACAGGACTGGTGGGTGGCGAAATGTTGAAGGTGCTTAGCCAAAGAAGCTTTCCTGTATCTGAATTGATACCGGTTGCTACCGAAAAATCAATCGGTCAATCTATTACATTTAACAACATCCAATACCAGGTAGTTGGTATGCAAACCGCTCTAGCGAAGCAACCACAAGTAGCTCTTTTTTCAGCAGGTGGAACAACCTCCTTAGAATGGGCCGAAGCATTTGCTAAGCAAGGATGTTATGTTATAGACAACTCTTCGGCATGGCGAATGCATCCTGATAAAAAATTAATCGTTCCGGAGGTAAATGGTAAACTAATTACCGAATCTGATTTCATCATTGCTAACCCTAATTGTTCCACTATTCAAATGGTGGTTGCATTAAATTTATTGCATCAACACTTTAAAATTGATCGCATAGTTGTTTCGACCTATCAAAGTGTAACTGGTACCGGTGTTAAGGCGGTAAAGCAGCTTGAAAATGAGCGAATGGGTATTATTGGTGATATGGCTTATAAATACCCTATTGACAAAAATGTTATCCCGCAAATTGATATTTTTCTTGATAATGGCTATACGAAGGAAGAAATGAAAATGGTGAATGAAACCAAAAAGATTTTACAAGATAAAAACATTGCTGTTACTGCAACTTGTGTTCGTATTCCGGTGGTAGGTGGACATAGTGAAAGTATTAATGTTAGTTTCAAAGAAAAGATAACATTAAATAAAGTATTTGAATTATTAGAGCAAACACCGGGTGTTGAAGTTTTAGATAATGTTTCGGAGCAACTGTATCCAATGCCTCTTATTCATGCACATGGCAGCGACAAAGTATTTGTGGGAAGAATACGTATGGATGAAACAAATGAAAATACTATTAATTTATGGGTAGTTGCAGATAATTTGCGTAAAGGAGCAGCCACAAATGCTGTTCAAATTGCCGAGTTATTAATTAAACAAGGAATTTTAGTTCATGAATGATTTGCCTGTGTATTCGAAAACACAGTTGGCTTTGAGAAATGGTTCAGATAAACCGGAAATTTGGGTAGCTTATAAAGGGTTTATTTATGATGTTACCAAGAGCCGCCTTTGGAGAAATGGTAAACACTATGAACATTGGGCAGGTCAGGATCTTACTGATGAATTAAAAGATGCGCCTCACTCTGCTACAGTGTTTGATAAATTTGATATGGTTGGACGTTTAGCTTGATTTTTAACAAATATTATTATGGATTTAACCCCTTTTATCCTTAAAGGAATGTCGTGGATTAATTATCTTGATTTAATTAGAGATTTATTATCTACAGGAAAAACTACAGGACCAAACCAAAACGAAGATCTGTTGCATTATACGAACTTAAACTTGCACAGGATGGAACGAATTGAAAAAACGATTGTAATAGATCCAAAGTTGGTTGATTTAATAAAGAATATAGATGAACCGCAAAGCTGGCTTGTATTAACGGAAGCTTGGTGTGGTGATGCAGCACAAAACCTTCCTTTGTTTTACAAACTTTCTGAATTAAATCCACTTATTACGTTAAGGTTTGTGTTACGTGACGAGAATTTAACTTTAATGGATAAATTTCTCACAAATGGGGCAAGAGCAATTCCAATTGTAATTGCTTTTCAAGATAATAAAACACTTTGGAAATGGGGGCCACGACCTGCATCGTTGCAGCAAACTGTAATAGCATTTAAAAATCAACCTACATTTACACATGAAGAGTTAAAAACTCTTTTGCATACTTGGTATGCTAAAAATAAAACACTCGACCAGCAAGCTGAACTTCTAGAAATACTTTCTAACTAAATTTAATATACAAATTAACAATGTGTTGTAAATTTTAATTATGGTTTATAATATAAACTAGTTTATATTTGAAGAAAAAATAATTATGAAAACAACAGCTATCATCCTCATCATGTTAGGTGCATGTTTACTAACGGTAAGCAATGTATCAGCACAACAATCGTTATTAAATGGCGATTTTAATAATTGGGAAGCCCTTAATGATGTTGAAAATCCGTCAGGGTGGTTTACCTTAAATCCACTCACAATTTTTGGGTACGAACCAAGTACAACTAAAGTATCGGGTAATAATGGAGGTTATGCAGTTAGGTTAGTTAGTATTGCTAATAATTTTCAAAACATTCCCGGTTTATTATGCACGGGGCCATTGCTAAACAAACGTAATGAACCTGATTTCACTAAAATGCGAGTTCCATTTAGTGGTCAACCGGCCTCATTTAATTTCTCATATAAATATTATCCTGTTAATAATGATAGTTGTTTAGCATACATGATGCTTACTAAATGGAATGATGTAAATGCAAAAACGGATACAATTGCTATGGCAAGAATAATATTAAGCGATACTGTTCAGGAATTCACGAATAAAATTGTGTTCTTCGAATATTATTCTCAGGCAATCGCTGATTCCATGCAAATTTTCTTTTCAAGCAGTATTGATGGATTTAACCCAAATGTAGGTTCTGAGTTAATTATTGACGATTTATATATCGTTCGTCCGAGTGGCGAAAAAGAACTGTTGTTGTCAAATTTAAACTCATTGTATCCAAATCCTTTTAAGGATGAAATTAATATTTCAAACTTTGCCGAAGATGTTAGTTATATTAGTGTATATAATCTTAGGGGTGAGATGTTGTTCGAGCAAATAAATCCGAAGGGTGCAATTAATCTTTCTTTTTTAAGCGAAGGGGTTTATTTGGCTAGATTAAACACAAAAAATACAATAATTACAACCAGAATCATTAAAAACAATTGATATGAAAGAACGTGAAGCATTGCTTGTTATCGAGGAAATGATAAACAGCACTAAAAACGATGTTAAAGACAATGGATTTTATTACTTGATATGGGGGTGGTTAGTGTTTATTTCGTCGTTAACCGACTATATATTATTGGTAGGGTTTAACAATGATGCTCATGCACTAGTGTGGGGAATATTAATGCCATTAGGTGGACTGATTTCGTTTGTAAGAGGCAGAATGGATGTCAAAAATCAACGGGTGAAAACCTACATTGATGATACAATTAAGCACTTAACCATTGCATTTACAGTTAGTATTTTTATAGTTTGTATAATTATGCCTATTACCAATAAACATTGGCAATCATTCTTTCCAACCTTAATGGTAGTTTACGCCTTCGGTGTTTTTGTTTTTGGTGGAATTTTAAAATCGAAACCTCTAATTTGGGGTGGAATAGCGAATTGGGTATGCGCAATTTTGGCTTTTTTCTTTGGTTATGATGTACAGCTATTATTACTTGCCACCGCAGTTTTGTTGGGATTTATTATTCCCGGTCATATATTGAAAGCCCGATTTAAAGCACATGTATAAAGAGTTAAATCCTTTGCTTCATTCCCAGTTACGTCTTGCTATAATTAGTTTATTAGCAAGTGTGAGTGAAGCAGAGTTCAATTATATAAAAGAAAAAACAAAGGCTACTTCAGGTAATATAAGTGTACAACTTGATAAGCTAAAAAGTGCCGGTTACATAACTGTACAAAAGTCGTTTAGAGATAATTACCCATTAACCACCTGCAAGATAACAATTAAAGGCCGAGCTGCATTCGAACAATACGTGCAAGATTTAAAAACCTATTTGAATTTATAATCATATTGTAATATTCACATGTCACAATAATTTGGGGATAACCTTAATAGAATCTCTGTTTTATTTGAAGCATGATTTTGAGAATAGCATTTCTATTGATATGCAGTAAGCTTTGCTTTTATTCGTTAGCACAAACTAGCTCACAAGAGCAATCAGCAGTAGCGTTTGTTAATGAAAATTTACATCCGGAAGAAGATGAAATGGTTTCACCTTCAAGCCAAGAAAAACATTTTAGTAATATCAGGCAACTTACTTTCGGAGGCGACAATGCTGAGGCTTATTTTAGTTTTGATGGGACTAAGTTATGTTTTCAAAGTAATAACCCAACTTGGGGGCTTCAATGTGATCAAATATTTTGGATGAATATTGAAGAAGCTGCTGATAACAGAGTGTATCAACCTTTAATGGTAAGTAATGGTTTAGGAAGAACTACATGTAGTTATTATTTACCGGATAATAAGCGCATCCTATTTGCATCTACGTATAAAGGAGGTAATAACTGTCCGCCTGAACCAGATAAAAATGGTAAATATTTATGGTCAATTCATCCTGATTATGATATTTATATAGGGGAAGAGAAAGGGAAAAGCTTCAAACCCTTAACAAACCAAATTGGATATGATGCAGAAGCAGTTGTTTCTCCTCAAGGGGATAAAATTTTATTTACTTCAACGCGGAATGGCGACCTTGATTTGTATATTATGGATATTAATGGTAAGAACATTAAGCAACTTACCTTTGAATTAGGTTATGATGGTGGTGCGTTCTTTTCTCCTGATGGTAAGCAAATTGTATTTAGAGCAAGTAGACCTAAAGGTGCTGATACTGTAGAATATAAACAGTTGCTATCAAAAGGATTAGTTGCACCAACAGACATGGAGATTTTTGTGATGAATGTAGATGGCAGTGGGCTTAAACAAATTACCAACTTGGGCAAAGCTAATTGGGCTCCCTTTTTCCATCCTTCCGGTAAAAAAATAATCTTTAGTTCAAATCATCATAGCGAAAAAGGCTTCGACTTTCAGTTGTTTATGATTAACCTAGATGGCACAGGGCTAGAACAAATTACCTTCGAGAGCAAGTTTAATGCATTTCCTATGTTTTCGCCCGATGGAAAAAAGTTGGTTTTTTCTTCCAACAGAAATAATGGAGATACCAAAGATACCAATGTTTTTATTGTAGATTGGATAGACTAATTGGGTAATAACGTAAAGTATTGCCGATTTTTTGGTACATTCGCAATCGGTAAACATGACAAAACGCTGGATAAGAAAACAAGAACCTGAAAAACAGTTGGTTGAAGAACTTTCAAGCTCAATCAATGTAAATAAGGTACTTTCAGGTGTTTTGGTTCAACGAGGTATTGATTCTTTCGAAGTTGCTAAAAAGTTTTTTCGCCCACAATATGCTGATTTACATGACCCTTTTATTATGCTTGGAATGCATAACGCCATTTGCCGCATTGAAAAGGCCATTGAAAATAACGAGAAAATTCTTATTTACGGAGACTATGATGTTGACGGAACAACCTCCGTTGCTATAGTTTATTCCTTTTTTAAATCACGATATCCAGAAGTTGATTTTTATATTCCGGATCGTTATACAGAAGGATACGGTATTTCAGTTCAGGGAATTGATTGGGCGCATAAACATAATTTTAAACTTATAATCGCTTTAGATTGTGGAATAAAATCGGTAGAACGTGTTGCTTATGCCAGTCAGAAGGGAATTGATTTTATTGTATGCGACCACCATTTGCCCGGCGATAAAATTCCGGATGCTGTTGCCATTTTAAATCCTAAACAAGTTGGATGTGAATATCCATTTAAAGAATTATCAGGATGTGGAATAGGCTTTAAACTTATTCAAGCCTTTGCTTTAAAACACCAAATTTCGTTTTCGGAAGTTGAGCAATACATTGATTTGGTTGCTATAAGTATAGCTGCTGATTTAGTACCTATTTTAGATGAAAACAGAATACTTGTTCATTTTGGTTTACGAAAATTAAAATCAAACCCAAATAACGGGCTAAAGGCTTTGCTTGAATCGTACGCAGAAAAACCTGAATATGGTGTTAGCGATGTTGTATTTTTTATAGGTCCAAGGATTAATGCAGCAGGTAGAATAGCCGACGCTAAAGATGCTGTTAGATTAATGACCTCCGACGACTTTAGAAAAGCCAAGGAGATTGCCGAACTGGTTAATCAACATAATACAGAAAGACGACATTTTGATAGTGACATCACTCAGCAGGCTTTCGAGATTATTGAACATGATGAACAATTTGCTTCTCGTAAATCAACAGTATTATTTAATAATGCTTGGCATAAAGGAGTTATAGGAATTGTTGCTTCAAGGCTTATTGAGAAGTATTACAGGCCAACGATTATTTTAACTGAAAGCAATGGTCTTGCCACCGGCAGTGCCAGGTCGGTTGATGGTTTTGATTTATATAGTGCAATTGAAGAATGTAGCGAATTGCTTGAACAATATGGCGGTCACACACATGCTGCGGGACTTACCTTAAAGTTGGAAAACGTTAAAGCGTTTAGCGATAAGTTTGAAAGAATTGTTTCTTCAAGTATTGAAGAAAGAAGTTTAACACCGGAAATTGAGTTCGATGCAGAAATTCCACTTCGTGTAATTACTCCTAAGTTTTTTAGTGTTCTAAAACAATTTGCTCCTTTTGGTCCGGGTAATTTGAGCCCTATTTTTATGAGTAAAGGTGTATGGGATGTGGGTGATGTTATGATTGTAGGAAATAATCACCTAAAAATGAGTTTGACTCAGGAAGAAGGAGGTAGGATTTTTAAAGCTATCGCCTTTGGTTTAGGAGAACACTACGACAAGGTTTCTCAAGGTATATCTTTCGATATTTGTTATACAGTTGAGGAAAATCATTTTAATGGGCATGTGAATCTTCAACTTAATATCAAAGATATTTCGTTCAGAGGTTAATTAGGTTGCCCTCCTCCAATAAAGTATTGTTTGTAATACGCTTCGTCAAGACTGTTAATCATAACACCTCTGCTTGTGCTTACATGTGCAAACCAACCTTTCTTTAAATAAATTCCAACATGAGAAACTTTGTTTGATTTGATTTTAAAGAAAACCAAGTTACCCTCCTCTAATTTATCCAAGTCAACCAAACTACATGCTTTATACATTTCCATTGCTGTGCGAGGAATTGATTTGTTATAAATATTTTTATACAAAAGCATGATAAAACATGAACAATCAATAGCCTCTTTTGTGCAAGAGCCTAATTTGTGAGGGATGCCTAACCAATCAGCAATGTAACTATACAAGTGTATGTTATCGTTTTTGTCAATTTCAAGGTTGAGCTTATTACTTAGTATTCTAAGTTCGTTAGATTGCTTATTAGATGTGCCAGGCGATTTACTCATTTTTTTGCTTTTACAAGAACCCATTGCAAAAACAAAAACGAAAAACAGGGCTGTTAACTTTATAAAACGCTCGCTTAAATACATACTTAAATACAAATGTAACACTGTCGTGAATTAAACCTATCAACAAATCAACAGCATAACCTGATGCTAGAGCAATTTTATAACCCTCAAATTTACCAAACGATAAAGCCTTTGTGAAGTTTCCTTTTAGATAATCGCCTCGCGAATTTTAAATGTGTCTTGCGGCTATTTATTTAATTTACAAATCAATTAATTATTTGAATTTTTTTGTTTTGAATATATAATAAACATGACTAAATTTGTCATGACAATTAATAACATGAAACAGTTAATTAAAACAGCTCGCGAAAACAAAGGAATACTTATTAGAGAATTAGCTCAAGCGCTTGGAATTGACCAGGCATTGGTTAGCAAATTTGAATCAGGAACGAGAAAACCTACACGCCAGCAAGTATTAAAATTGGCTGCTATTTTAGATATTGATCCCGGCGAATTATTGGTTCAATGGTTAAAAGAAAAGATTCTATATGAAATTGGAGAGGATGAGTACGCCTTAGAAGCTATGATGGCGGCTGAATCAGAGTTGAAGCAAAAAACAGCACTTAAACTACATGTACCAAATGGAATTAAACAGATAGTTAAACAAATAGATACTTATAAAAAAAAGTTAGATAAACTACGTGAGTATGATAGTTATCGAATCAAACAAGCTTTAGAATTAGAGTATACCTTTGAAAGCAACAGAATAGAAGGAAACACGCTTAGCTTGAGAGAAACTGATTTAGTTATCAATGAAGGATTAACGATTAGTGGAAAAAGCATGCGTGAACACTTAGAAGCAATTAATCACTCAGAAGCTATTGCTTACATAAAATATTTAATAGATAAAAATGTAGAGATTAATGAGCGAGAAGTTTTGTCCATTCATAACCTAATTCTTAGAGGTATTGATCAATCAAACGCCGGAAAGTACAGAAATGTTCAAGTGATGATTAAAGGAAGCGCTCATCATCCGCCACCACCATTTTTAGTTCCTAAGCAAATGGAAGAATTATTTTATTGGTATACATCAAACAAAAAGCAATTACATCCTGTAGTTTTAGCTGCTGAAATGCATGAACGTTTGGTTACTATTCATCCTTTTATTGATGGTAATGGAAGAACATCAAGATTAATAATGAATTTAATTTTACTGAAGCATGGTTATGTAATTGCAAATATTAAAGGCGATACAAAAAGTAGAATGGCTTATTATCACTCGCTTGAAACTGTTCAAACCGGAGGAAGTAAAAGCCATTTCATTTCTTTAATTGCTAACTATGAACTAGAGTCAATTAGGAGATATGTTAATGTGTTAGCAGAATAATAGGCTATAAGGATAAACATTCATTTTCCTGTAAATAGAATGTTTAAACAACAGGTTTAAATCCTTCAAATGCTTGCAAGCAATCATTACAATAATGCATGCTTCTGCATAAGGTAGGGCCAAATGGCGACTTCATTTCAGTATTTTTACTTCCACAAAACGGACATTCAACATGTGCTAACAAGTCTTGTGTTATTTCTCCCTCATGCTTAACAGGTGGTGCTAGGCCGTGTTTTTTCAAACAGATTAAACCTCTTGCCGTAAGTTTATTGCTGTCCCATGGTTTATCAAAAGTTGTTATAACTTCAACAGTAGTTATCCCAATTTCTTTTAACCGGTCAGATACCATATTTTCCATCATTTTAATTGCAGGACATCCGGTAAATGTTGGTGTCATTTCAACATAAACATTACTTTCTCCACGAATTTCTACCTTGGTAATTATACCCATATCCACCATGCTTAGTGTAGGTATTTCAGGATCTTTAACTACCTCGAGGGCTTGCCAAATTTCATTTGTTGTAAGCATAACTAATAAACGAAAATATTAGAAATATGTTCAAATAACTAATAGATGTAAATCATATTATATTAAATATTAACATTAACTTGCATATATGAGATTTGTTGGTAAAACCTTATGTCAAAGTTTTTTTTTGATAGTTTTGTTAACTTCAAATACAAAGGCTCAACAACTTAAATGGAGTAGTTATGTCGGTGGTTTTGGAACTGAGTCTTCAGCACAACTTGCAACTTCAAAAACCGGCTCAGTTTATTTGGCTTACACTACCGATAATGAAGATAGCATTATTACCAGCAATGCAGCATTTCCTATTAAACGAACACAGTTTTCAGCTGGTGTTTTATGTAAATTAGATGTCAATCAATCTGTAGCTTGGGCAACGTATTTAACTGGAGATACATTGAGTTCATTTAACGTTGATCGTTTGGTTTATGATGAAAAGGGCTTTATATATGTTGTTGGCACCTTTAACGGAAGTTTGGGCTTAACTTTGGTTAATGATAGTTTTGGACCTAAATTGGGAGGTGCGGAGGCAATTCTTGTAAAGTTAGATACAAATGGAGCTTTTATTTGGTCGCGCACCTTAAGTTCGAATGGATTTGATTTGCCTAGTGTGGCAGCGATTGATTTAAATGGTGATATTTGGTTGGCAGGGAGTATAGCTTATCCGAATCAGGTTCCATTCATAGGTATTCCAATAACACCGAATGCCTTTCAGCAGACAGCTAATCCTGTAAATGTTGCAAGTACGGTTGACGAAATGTTTATAGCCTGTATAGATAAATCAGGCAATTTGCTCTATTCTTCATATTTTGGTGGTAATGGTTATGAAGATCCTGTAGATGTATCGGTTGATGCTAATAATAACATACATTTTTTATTGCGGACCTCGTCGGATAATATTATTGATAGGAATAATCCATTTGAAAGCGACTTAAAGAATAAACGCACCTATATCATTAGTATCAGTAAAACTAATTTTCAGCTAAATTATGTTGCTTCACCACCTCTACACCCAAATGATATTCCCGATGAGTTAACATTTAGTAAGTCAAACACCTTATATATTTTATCGAAAACCAACAATCTGGATACCTATAAACCTATTGCTGAAAGTGTATTAACCAATAATGGTAATACCGCAATAATTGTCCAAGAGATTGACCCCAGTTTTAAAAAGAAAAGGCTATGGGCATTAAATGGATTTATTAATAATGATGTAGGAATAAGCGATATTGAAAGTACTGATTCTTCTCTTCTCATTTTATTATATGAAAAAAAGAACCTGATTCCAACACAGAAAAATGCCTTTCAAAAATTAAATAATGGTTTAATGGATGCATTTATTTTTAATCTTGGCTATGATTTTAAGCCAAAGTGGGCAACATACTTGGGTGGTTTCGAAGATGATTACCCATTTAGTGTTTGTAATAATGGAAGCATTAACTGGATAGTTGGCACCACTAGGAGCAATGATTATTATGTAAGCAAAAATCCTATAAGTAAGCAGTTGAATGATGGATTTGGGAGCGCATCTGTAGATATATTTTTAACAGCATTTAATTGCAAAAACAGAAATGTTTCAATAGTTTCTAATGCTACAATTGCATGTAAAGGCACTCCTGTTGTGCTTAAAGCTAATCAACTATTTAGTTCATATAATTGGAATAACATATCAACCACCGATTCAATTGTTGTAACAAATGATACACTTATTCAGTTACAAGCCATTGATTCGTTTGGATGTATCTATTTTGCAAATAGCACGGTTACTTTTGTTTCTCCGCCGAAAGTAAGTTCATTCGATACAACTTTTTGTGCTAGTCAAACATTTCAATTTAACTACACTTCAGGTAAATCCGACTCTCTTATTGAAATTTTGTGGAGTGATGGTAGCTCAAGTAAAAATATTCAACTCGCCAGCGGCGGAAAGTATACTGCGGTTGTATCTAATGGATGCTTTAAAGATTCGTTTGAAATAAACCTTGAAGAAGTTGATTGTAATGGTAAATATTTTGTTCCAAATGCATTTACACCTAACAACGATGGTGTTAATGATGTGTTTGATATTAATGGATTAAACATTAAAAATCGAATAATGAATATTTATAATCGTTGGGGTCAATTAGTTTATGAGGCAAACGGAAGTATTTCAGGGTGGGACGGCACATTTAAATTAAAGCCTGCCCCCTCTGATGTTTATACTTACCTAATTTATGTAACTGATAGTTTAGGAAACGAGCAATCGTTAAAAGGAACCCTTCATTTAATCAGATAATAACAAAAAATTTGCACTCTAGCCTTAATGGTAAAAGAGATTAACTAATACATTTAGGTGTTCTACCCTTTTTAATTTACCACTCAGCAGTTGGGTCAATTTTAAATACTTCACTCATTTCGTCTAACAAAGGTTGCAAATGTTCGGTATGTTTTCCTACTCTTCCACCTATGTTTGGCTTCCAAGTGCTTTCATGTGGAATAGTTAACATCGAATCAGATAAAATCGGCGAAATAATAGCTAACCATCGGTTTTTAAGTTCAACTTCGCCAACAAATACTCCCTCTTTAATTAATTGCTCTTCAAAAGTACTTTCTTCAAATAATCCCAGTGCATCATCCCAAATTTCATTTAAAGCAGTTTGCATGCGGGCGTGACTTTCTTCTGTAGCATTACCAAGTTTTTTTACCCAGGTATTAGCATGGAATACATGATATTTCAATTCACCTTTTACCTTACGTGCAACTTTTGCTAAGGGTTCGTATGATGAGTTTGCCAGCATATCAAATCTCAATTGATCAGCAGTGTCATACAAAAAATGTCTCATAATGCTGAATGCATAATCCATGTTGGGTAATTCGGTAATAATAGCATTATGAAATTGATTAGCATTTCTGGTAAATGCAACAGTATCCGGCTCTTGTTCTCCTAAATCATGAAGAAGTTGAAATAAAGTTTGGGATTGACCAATTTTATCTTGGGCCATTGATGAGAAGGCAATATCTTCTTCTAATATTGGCCCTAAACCTGTCCACTCGCTATTGCGATGACCTAAAATTAATAAGTCATCAGCCATTTTGTATAATAATTCTTTAATGTGATTCATGTTTAATAAAGATAAATTGTGTTTTGTTTATGCACTTATCATTTAATAATGACTTTGAAAGCTTATAAATTTTCGTCCGCTTTAAATGATATTTATTTTTTCAATTTGTATTTCGTTAATAATATTATCTGTGACTATGGTGATAGCCTTTTCAACGTAATTTTCAAAAACTAACTCGAAATTTCGTTGGCGACCTTCTTTGTATGTGCTGATTCTGCCACAAATAATATTATGGTTATTTGTTTTGTTTTTTGTATTTATTAATCTTCTCCATCACTTTATAGCCGGCCGCTTCACGGTATTGCTTTTCCGGAACCGTTTCAAAAATATCGGAATCATCATAGTCAGAAGTAAATACATCAGCGGTACGCACCACCCAAATGTTAACACTCACACCTCTTCTGCCAAACTGTTCTTTGCCAAACAATAAAGCCATTTCAGCATTAGGAGCATGTACAATTCCAACGTGCATGTGTTGGTCGCCACGTTTTTTTTGATGAAACACTTCGTATGTTTCCCATTGATCCAAATCTTTCAATGGTGCAATTTGGTTATCAATGTCTATTTGTTCGCGTGTTACGCGAGGATCAAGAGATTTTATCATTTTATATTTACTACTGTTGGTGGGTTTGTATTATTAGCAACTATTATAACAAACGTTATAAATACAACACACAACAACTATATTGATCAAATCAGAGGTGTATGTTGTATTTATTTAATTTAATGTCAATTCAAACATCAAACGGCTGTTGTTAACTTTACTGTAAATTAATACTTAAGCTAAAGGAACCACATAGGTTGATTTTGGTGTATGAAGGGCTTCACGCACCCATCTTCCTCTTTCTTCAGCCATTCTTCTCACAGCCAATCTTTCAGCATTACATGGGCCATCGCCATTAATCACACGTTTAAATTCATCCCAATCAGGTTCAGTATATTCCCATTTACCTGTTTCTTCATTCTTCTTAAGGTTTGCATCAGGAACAGTTAATCCAAGGTCCCAAATTTTTGGAACATACATGTTTAAAAACTGTTGACGCATGTCGTCGTTTGTCGCCATCTTTACTTTCCAACGCATTAAAATTTCTGTGTGGTTAGAGATTTTATCGCTAGGACCAAAGAAGTGCATAATAGGAGGCCACCAACGATTTAATGCTTCTTGAACCATTTTGCGTTGTGTAGGAGTTCCTGTAGCTAGTGTTACTACATTATCATGGCCGTATTTTAAATGGAAACTTTCCTCTGTACAAATACGGTCGAGTGCACGACAATACGGACCGTAGCTTCCTTTAGCATTTGCCACCTGGTTAATAATTGCACCGGCATCAATTAACCACGCAATTATACAGGCATCAGCCCAAGTAAAAGCAGGATAATTAAATACATTTGAATATTTTGATTTTCCGGTGATAAGGTCGTTTATCATAGCCTCTCTGCTTTTACCAAGGGTTTCGGCAGCACTATATAAAAGTTGAGCATGACCAACCTCATCTTGCACCTTGGCCATTAAAGCTAATTTACGTTTAAAGCCCGGTGCTCTTGTTATCCAAGTGCCTTCTGGCAAAGCACCAATAATTTCTGAATGAGCATGCTGTTCAATCATTCGAATTAATTGCTTGCGATATTCACGAGGCATCCAATCTTTAGGTTCAATTTTTTCGCCTCTTGCAATTCGTGCTTCAAATTCAGCTAATTTAATAGGATCCTCACCATCAATAATTGACTTTGGTTTTTCGTTTGGATCAATGTAAGCATTTCCGTACATAGTTGTTTGTATTGCGAGTTAGTTTATTGTTTACTTTTTAAGGTTTGTAATCAAGGTCGGTTACTAATTTTTTACGCAAACCTCCTAATATAAAATCTGATAATTTGGTAGATATTTCTTCAGGTGTCATTTCCCCATCTTTGTTAAACCATTCTATGACCCAATTAAGTGTAGATAGAATAGTTAATGTAGCAAATTTTTCATCTACACCATCGAAAATGTCTTCTCGAATTCCCTCTTGAATAATTACTTTAAATTCATTTTCATAGGCTAAACGTAGCGTTTTAAATTCGCCCAATTTCGGTTCACTTAAATGTCTCCATTCATGAATAAATACAGCTGAAAAATTGCTATTGTCGGTGATAATCTCTATGTGGTTCTTAATTGCCGAACGCAATTTTTCTTCAGCATTAAAATAGATATCATTTACTTCTGCAATGCTTGTAATTAGCTTGTCGGCAAGGGCAAAACAAATATTCTCTAAGATTTCTTCTTTCGACTTTACATGGTGATAAAGGCTTGCTGCTTCTATACCAAGCAATGAGGCCAAATCGCGCATTGAACTACTGGCATAACCGTTTTGTTTAAACAGCATGGCAGCTGATTCTAAAATTTGTTCTTTACGGGAGAAATTTTTATTGCTCATATCCCTAACAGATGTTAGACAAAATTAATAAATTGATTTACAATTGCAAATCTTCTTTTCTCCTTTTTTTATAATAATCACCTTTACGTTATCTGTTGTATTTTGCAACTCGTTATTACATGCAAAAAGTTTTTAGATATCAACATTCCCAAATTTCCTATCATTTATATGGAAACGGCCCGAACGTTTTGGTGGCCTTTCATGGTTACAATCAAACAGGAGAGGAATATCATGAATTCGGAAAGGTATTGGGGCATTATTTTATCATTATAGCTATCGACTTTTTTTGGCATGGGAAAAGTAAATGGTTAGAAGAAAGGGATTTTACCGATCACGATATGAAGTCAATACTCAGTGGAATTGCAGCAGCAGAGGGCTTAAGTCAGAAGCGGTTTTCAGTTTGTTCATTTAGTATGGGCGCCAGATTAGCAAGGGCTTTGGTTCGTAATTTTGCGCATCGCATTGATGATTTTATCATGTTATCACCTCCCACTTTTGCATTTAATCGTTTCTTAAATTTTACAACCAATAACTATTTTGGGCTATCTATATTTAAATATTTCACTTACACACCTGATGCTTTAAGAAATTGGGTTGAGCGTTTGTATCGTTTTAAACTCATGAATAGAAGTGTTTACGTGTTTACAAGTAAATTTGTAGGCAAGCAAGAACGAATAGAAAAGGTTTTTAAAACGTGGTATGCACAACGAAAGCTAAGAACAAATTTTAAAACATTTGCTCAAACTTTAAATAATAATGGGGTGAGGGTTATATTAATAGTGGGTAAAAAAGACCATATCACACCTCCTCATCAAATGATAAAATTTGTAAGGAAATTGAATAACAGACGCATATTTTTATTACAAAAAAAACATGAACTTGCAACCCCCGAAACGCTCAGGGTATTATCAAAATTGTATTCAACAGAAAAAATATAAAACATGCATTACGAAACAATATTATATGAAGTAAAAAATGGCGTTGCAACGCTTACTCTTAACCGACCTGAAGTATTTAATGCATTTAATGAACAACAAAGTTTTGATGTGATTGATGCCTTAAAGCAGGTTGAAAAAGATAAGTCAATCAGGGTTTTAGTTATTACCGGTGCCGGCAAAGCATTTTGTAGCGGGCAAGATTTAAAATCAATATCCGGAGCCAAAAATCGTTCGTTGAGCGATAGCTTGTACAAAAGATATAATCCAATGATTAAAGCAATTAGAAAACTTCCATTGCCGGTAATTTGCAAATTAAATGGTGTTGCAGCAGGGGCAGGATGTAGTTTAGCTCTTGCTTGTGATATGATAGTTGCTTCAGAACAAGCTTCTTTAATTGAAGTATTTGTACATGTAGGATTAGTGCTTGATTCCGGATCATCATATTTTCTTCCTCGATTAGTAGGTTCGGCACGTGCATTTGAACTATCAACCATGGGCGGTAAAGTTACAGCGCAACAAGCCTTAAGTTGGGGTATGATTAATAGGGTTGTGAAAGCAGAAGAATTGGATGATGAAACTGTAAAAATCACCGATTATTACTCGCAAGCACCTACAAAAGCTATCGCATTAATGAAAAAAATGCTAAATAAATCTTTTAATAGCACCTTAGATGAAATGCTGCAATATGAAGCCTATTGTCAAGAAATTGCAGGACGAACTGAGGATTATAAAGAAGGAGTTGCCGCTTTTAATGATAAGAGAAAACCTGCGTTTAAAGGGCAATAAAAATTAACGCTTTTATTTTTGCTGTTAAAAGCATAAATTGTAACTCATACAAGTCCTCAATCATACCGTTATGAGTGCACCTATTACTAAAATTTTAACTGCTGTTGATGCCTCAGATGCCTCAACAGTTGCCTTGCATGCAGCCGTTTCACTTGCAAATGCGTATAAAGCCTCTTTATATGTACATCATGTAGTAGAAAACGCACCTATTGCTGAAAAGGTTAAACTCATGGTTAATCAAGTGCTCAATACCATCCCGCATCAGTATACTGAAGGGAAAGGCGGTGTATACAAAGAAATCATTTCCAAATCTCTTGATTTGCCTTCCGGACTAATTGTAATGGGAACACATGGTAACAGCGGGTTTCAGGATTTTTGGTTAGGAAGCAATGCTAACAAAGTAGTTAATTCGGCAAAATGTCCGGTACTAACTATTCGAGCCGGAGTTACTAAAACACAATTCAGAAAAATAATTTTACCGATGGACAGCTCTTTTGAAACCAGACAAAAGGTTCCAATGGCAATTAATTTAGCTGAACACTTAAATGCAAGTATTCATATCTTAGGTGTATCAACCAGTAAGGACAAAGAAACTGAGCATACCGTAACCAATTACATGACGCAAGCTTCTTATCAGATTCAAGATCATAAAATTGTTCATACTACTGCTAAACGATTGGGGGGCAACATTACAAATGCAACTATCTCATACGCTCAGGAAATAGATGCTGATTTAATCATTATTATGACTGAACAGGAGCCACAAATAGGGTCATTCTTCCTTGGCAAGTTTGCTCAACAAATGGTTAATAACTCACCGGTGCCGGTTTTGGTTGTGCCAACCCGTGATGACATTCTTATTACAGACGCTCGACTGTAATTTGTCAAATTTATTTTTCAGTTTGCACCAAAATTGTATTTTTACCGTTTGTAAAAAAACAATTTTGTTTAATGTATTATCATATATGCTTAAACAATATGTAAATTGTTATGTTTTGTTAGTATTATGGAAATTAAACCTGGTAAATATTTAGAGCCAATTGAATTACCTGCTGATTTACGAAAAGTTAAAGAAGAGGATTTGGTAAAGGTTTGTGCAGACTTAAGACAGTATATTATTGATACTGTTTCTGTGTATGGTGGACATTTTGGTGCCAGCTTGGGAGTGGTTGAACTCTCTGTTGCTTTACATTATGTTTTTAATACACCGTATGATCAATTGGTTTGGGATGTTGGTCATCAGGCTTATGGCCATAAAATTTTAACCGGTCGTCGTAAAACGTTCCATACCAATAGAATTTACAAAGGTATTAGTGGTTTCCCTAAACGAAGCGAAAGTGAATATGATACTTTTGGTGTTGGTCACTCTTCAACTTCCATTTCAGCCGCATTAGGTATGGCTGTTGCAAGCAGATTAAAGGGAGAGTTGGATCGCCAACATGTAGCAATCATAGGTGATGGTGCTATGACAGCAGGATTGGCGTTTGAAGGATTAAATCATGCAGGTGTTGAAGACAGTAACTTAATTGTGGTACTAAATGACAATTGCATGAGTATCGACCCCAATGTAGGAGCGCTAAAGGAGTACCTTACTGACATTACAACCTCTCCAACTTATAATAAATTTAAAGATGATGTTTGGAAGACATTAGATAAATTAAATAAGTTCGGTCATTTATCTCAAGATATTATCTCTAAAATCCATGATACACTTAAAGGAGGACTGTTAAAACACAGTAATTTGTTCGAATCCCTTAAGTTCAGATATTTCGGCCCAATTGATGGTCACGATGTAAACCATTTGGTTAAGGTGATGAATGATTTGAAGAAAATACCGGGACCTAAGCTTTTGCATTGTGTAACCGTTAAAGGTAAAGGTTATGCACTTGCCGAAAAAGATCAAACTAAGTGGCACGCACCTGGACTGTTCGATAAAGTAACAGGTGAAATTTATAAGACTATTCACGAAAAACCCCAGCCTCCAAAATATCAGGATGTATTTGGCAATACCTTAGTTGAACTTGCCAAAGAAAACAAAAAAATTGTAGGGATCACGCCGGCTATGCCTTCAGGCTCTTCCATGAATATTATGATGAAAGCTATGCCAGATCGTGCTTTTGATGTTGGAATTGCCGAACAACATGCAGTAACGTTTAGTGCAGGCTTAGCAACCCAAGGATTGATTCCGTTCTGTAATATCTATTCTTCTTTTATGCAGCGCGCCTACGACCAAGTGGTGCATGATGTTGCCTTGCAAAATTTACATGTTGTATTTTGCATGGACCGTGCCGGATTAGCAGGAGCAGATGGGCCAACACATCACGGAATGTTAGATATTCCATTTATGCGCTGTGTTCCTAATATGATAGTAATGGCTCCAATGAACGAAGAAGAATTACGCAATATGATGTACACTTCTACACTGGAAAAAAATGCTGGTCCATTAAGCATAAGGTATCCTAGAGGCAATGGAGTAATGCCCGATTGGAAAAAACCACTTCAAGAAATTGAAATTGGTAAAGGTCGCAAATTAAATGATGGTGATCAGGTGGTAATTTTATCATTTGGAACTGCAGGTAATTTGGCAGCTGAGGCGATTCTTAACTTAAATGAGGATGGAATAAGAGTTGGACATTATGATATGCGTTTTGTTAAACCTATTGATGAAACACTTTTGCATGAAGTATTTAAAAAGTACAAAAAAGTTATTACCGTAGAAGATGGAACAATTGTAGGAGGTTTTGGCAGTGCAGTTTTAGAATTTATGGCTGAATATCATTATGAAGCCGAGGTAATAAGGTTAGGTATGCCTGATGCAATTATAGAACATGGCGAACAACCACAACTATATCAGGAGTGCGGTTTTGACGCAACATCCATTGCAATGTCGGTAAAGAAATTATTAACTCCGGTTGAACTATCTATTTAAGGTTGATTATCAAATTTAAAAAAACCTGTGCCGAGTAGACACAGGTTTTTTTATGCGATAATTTTAGTGCCTATTTTATTGCTTTTATAAATCCGAATCTACCATTCATGAAATAATACACTCAGTTCATGAAAACGAATGACAGGTTTAATCAACAAAATGTATGTTCGTTTCACTATTTAACTATAGTTAAAATCCTAACCTGTAATATTTTGCCCGGTTTTATTATTTAACCCATAATTTAACTCGGGCAATTTAATTTGATAGTTCTTACCCTAGTTTCATAGCCCTTTTACGGCCTGCAATTGCGGGCCGTTTTTTATATGTTTTGCTCAATATAGTCAATTATACTATGAATACATTTTATATGAATTTCTTGAGCACGATCAGCGTATGGTGCATAAGGAGCCCTTACTTCTACATCACATAAACCGGCCATTTTGCCTCCATCTTTGCCGGTTAAACCAACAACCTTAATTCCTTTAATTTTTGCTGTTTCAATTGCTTTTAACACATTACTACTATTTCCACTTGTAGAAATAGCTAAAAGTACATCACCCTCATTTCCTACTGCTTCAAGATACCTGCTGAATACAAATTCGTATCCATAATCGTTTCCAACACAAGCCATGTGCGATACATCACTAATTGCAATGGCAGCTAAAGGTTTTCTGTTATCTCTATATCGCCCAGTAAGCTCTTCGGCAAAATGCATGGCATCACATAAGCTACCACCATTACCGCAACTAATTATTTTTTTTCCGGATTGAAGTGCATTAACCATGATTTGCCCTGCTTTTTCAAGCTTTAAAAAATTATCATCTGATGCTAAAAAAGTTTCAAGAGCAGTTTTTGCTTCCTCAAAATGTTGTTTGATATTATTCATTTTAGTCAATACCTATTGTTTGTTTTGATAAGTCTTTTTGCCTTCTTCCAAGAAATTGATAAATTTTTGCTCGTCGGTATCAAAAAATGTTGGGCCTGAAAGTTGGTTTTCGTTTGCGTCAATTATTATATATTGTGGTTGTGCGCTATAACCATATTTGGTAATTTGTAAATCTTGATTTTGTTCACCTATAGTTTTTTTCACCTTCCCGTCTCTGCTCGATATATACCATTCGTTTTCAGGAAGTACTTTTCTTTCATCCGCATATAAGCTCACTACAATAAAATCTTCTTTTAACCGCTTCAACACTTCAGGTTTAGCCCATACAAATTCTTCCATCTTTCTGCAATTTACACATGCATGCCCGGTGAAGTCAACAAAAACAGGTTTGTTTTGCTTTTTGGATTCTTCCAATGCTTCTTTATAATCGAAGTATCCATCTATACCATGTGGTACATGCAAGAGATTGCTGTGTTTTTTGTTCTTACCAATATTTTCTTTGGATGCGTTAACCACCACAAAGTCTTGCGTATAAAGAGGAGGTAACAATCCGGAAAGTGCTTTTAACGGAGCTCCAAATAAACCCGGAATCATATACAAACCAAAAACAAATGCAGTTAATGCAAGAAAAAATCGCGGTACACTTATATAAGGTAGGTCGCTGTCGTGACTAAACTTTAGCTTCCCTAAAAGATACATTCCCAATAAGAATGATAATATAATCCAAATGGTTAAGTAAATTTCTCTATCTAACAATCCCCAGTGATAAACTACATCTGCCGTACTTAAAAATTTGAATGCGAATGCAATCTCAACAAATCCTAGAACAACTTTTACTGAGTTTAACCAACCACCTGACTTTGGAAGGTTTTGCAAATAACTTGGGAATACAGCAAAAATGGTGAATGGCAATGCTAAACCTAATCCAAAAGCCCCCATCCCTATTAACGGTTTAAGAAATTTGCCTCCAACCGCTTCAATTAATAAGCTTCCAACAATTGGTCCTGTGCAACTAAACGAAACTACTACTAAAGTAAATGCCATAAAGAATAAACCGGCAAAACTACTCATGCTGCTTTTAGAGTCGATTTTATTTACGAAACCATGAGGTAATGTAATTTCAAACAAACCTAAAAAGGAAGCAGCAAATACCATAAAAATTATGAAGAATAGTATATTAGGGAGCCAATGTGTACTTAACCAATTTCCAAAATCAGGTCCAAGTCCGAATAAAGCAAAAACAAACCCTAACGAGGCATAAATCGCAATAATGGAAAAACCAAAGGTAAATGCCCTTATAATTCCTTGCAGGCGGGTTTGACTTTTTTTGGTGAAAAAGCTTACGGTCATTGGCAGCATTGGGAACACGCAAGGTGTAGCAACGGCAACTAAACCACCTAAAAATGCAACTAACAAAAAGGCAAGTAATGTTTCTTCTTTTTTACCTGATTTTGTATTTACATTGGATGAATTTGTAATTGTTGAATCAGACTTAATGGTAACAACAGTTCCGGTATCTTTTGAAACAATTGTTTCGGTTGAGGTATCAACACTTACTGATGTGTTGGCGGAATTTGGTTTATTATTTTCTTCAACCCTTACCTTTATTTCAAAAGGAACATCATAAGGTGGCATACAAATACCACTTACCTCATTGCATTCTTGAAAGTAAATAGAACCTTTGATTATTGGGTTTACCTTATTAATTTTTATTTGTTGCTTGAATATTGCTTTTTTGGTAAATATCGAAACTGTTCCTTTCCATATCTCTTCGTAATGTTTTTTAGACCCTATTGCTTTAGGGGATCCGATTAAGGTGTAACCGTCATTTTTCTCCCAGGTAAACTCTGCAACTGTTGGCCCTATCGGATCAAAATCATTACTGTACATATACCAGTCGGGTTCAATAATACTGGTTAAGGTTACCGTAACAATATCACCCGGCTTAACAACTTTAGGCTCAACAGTGATGCTCCATTCTGGTGTTGTTGCTAATGTTTTGGGGCCATGCTGCGCAAATGCCAATTGTTGTAACCCTAGCCATAGCAGTAAGGACAATAAAAAGGAGTTAATTCGAAACAATACCATATCAACGAATTTAATTAAAGTAAAACGACAAATTTATAATTAATTGCCAAAGCAGACGCATATTAACAAAATGTTCAGTATTTAAACAATAGCACAAGTATTAGTCTATTGGTTCAATTTTGAATCATTAGTTATAAAAGTGTTATAAGTTCACTTTAAATAGGTGTCTTAATACCGTTTCAACTATTAGTAGATTATTTATTGCCCAAAGGAATGTACAGTTGTGGGTAATAAGCACGATTGATAACATGTAAAAGTATATATGGTGATGTAATTTTGAAATGATGCAAAAGATTACCGGTATAATATCAATAGCATGTATATGCTTATTTAAGTTTAACGTTGGGTTTTCACAGCCTAAGCCTACCGAAAAATATCCTTTTAAAATGACAGTTGAGCAGTATTTAGAGAAATATGCTCCTGTAGCGATTGAAGAAATGCACCGTAGTAGAATACCTGCAAGCATAACCCTTGCACAGGGATTGTTGGAAAGTGGTAACGGAAACTCAAGGTTAGCCCTGGAAGGAAATAATCACTTTGGAATTAAATGTAAAAAAGATTGGGTAGGAGAAACCATACATGAAGACGATGATGCTGAACAAGAATGCTTCAGAAAATATGCTTCCGCACGCGAAAGTTATCGTGACCATAGCGATTTTTTAACCAAAGGAACGAGGTATGCTTTTTTGTTTGATTTAGAACCTACTGACTATAAAGGTTGGGCAGAAGGTTTGAAACGTGCAGGCTACGCAACTAATCCCAATTATCCTAACCTATTGATAAGTTTGATTGAACGACATCAGTTATATCGGTTTGACGTGGTTAAGCCGAAGGAGGAAGAAGTAATAAAAATAAAAGCCGACCAAACCGCCTTTATCCAACAACACAGAAATGTTACTGTTAATGGTATACCTGCAATTGTTGCCAAAGCTGGAGATAGCTATACAGGAATTGCACTAGAGCAGAATATGAGGGTTTGGCAAATTTATAAGTATAACGATTTAACCAAAGATGCACAAATAACCTCTGGTGACACCATTTATATTAAACCTAAAAATTATAAAGGTTCAGTAGAAACATATAAGGTTCAACAAGGTGATAATATGCATCACATATCACAACGGTTTGGGATAAAACTCAGTAAGCTATATGCTAAAAACCAAATGAAGGAAGGGCAGGAGCCTGAAATTGGTGAGGTGCTAATGTTAAAATCGAAGAGAACAAACACTCCTGTTTTGCGTGTAAACAAGATTAATAATATTGATAGCGCCTACAATAATGTTATTTATGATGACCCCAAAAAAAACGTAGCGACTTCACGCCCTGCATTACCTCAGGATCAATATGAAATAAACATACCTGATAATAAAAATGATATGGCCTTCTTTCATACCGTGCAAAGTGGAGAAACATTATTTAGTATTGCTAAAAAGTATAATGTTACAGTAGAAGGATTAAAAGATCTAAATTCTATGAGAACCGAACATATTGCTATTGGAACAAGATTAATCATAAATCCAAACCAACCGCCGGTTAATGAACATGAAGAAGCGGTTGTGCCGGGATATCATATAGTTAAACAAGGTGAAACCTTATACAGTATTGCCCGACGTTATAATACAACAGTGCTTGAGCTTAAGGCATTAAATGAATTATTGTCTGATACATTGCATGTGGGTGAAGAATTGGTTGTTATTCCGTTAAACGGAGAGAAGGTTAATAGGACTGAGCCCGATTTAAACTCTTCAGAGCCCGTTTACCATGAAGTGTTGGAAAAAGAAACATTATACAGCATAAGTAAAAAGTATAATGTATCGGTTGAACATTTACGCAGGTTAAATAGCCTTAATGATAATGCTATTGATGTAGGCCAAAAATTAAGAATTCGGTAATGCTGGATCTGCCATTTAATCCACCAATTCAAGAGTTATGTTTTGAACCATTTAATAAGTTTGGTTGCAAAGTATTCATGCAGCGTGACGATATATTGCATCCATTTATTTCAGGCAATAAATGGCGTAAACTTAAATATGTTATTCATGACGCAAAAGAAAAGCAGTGCCACACATTAATAAGCTTTGGAGGAGCTTATTCTAACCATTTAATTGCTTTGGCATGTGCAGGTGCAACTTATGGATTTAAAACCATTGGCTTTGTAAGGGGTGAAGAGGTAAATAACCAATTATTAAGTTTATGTAAGTGGTATGGCATGCAATTAATTTTTACATCACGAGATAGTTATAAAAATAAGCAACAATTATATCTTGATTTTATAAAACAACAACAAGGATTTTATTTTATTGACGAGGGGGGTAAAGGGGAATTAGCTGTGGCGGGTTGCGAAGAAATTTTATACAAAACTGAAATCAATTTTTCGCATGTATTATGTGCTGTAGGAACAGGTACAACATTAGCAGGCTTATCAAAACAAGCTAAGCGATTTGGTATGAAAGCTGAAGGGGTTTGTGTGCTAAAAGGCGAGGGTTTAATTGATGATGAAATTAACACCATAGCAGGTGACGTGGTTCATGTTCATCATGGTTTTCACCACGGAGGGTACGCTAAAACGTCACCCGAATTGCTATTATTTATGCAAGAATTGGCGGCTACAACAGGAGTGCTAACCGATCAGGTTTATACAGGTAAGTTGTGCTTCGCTGTTGCCGCACTTATACAGCAGCAATATTTCCCTGCACATTCAAAAATTCTTTTAATTCATACCGGTGGGTTACTAGGGGCAATGAGTATGTTTTAATTAAAAAAGGCTGTTGTATTTAAGTTGTACAACAGCCTTTTATGAATGAGAATTAGGTATTTTAATCTTTTACTACCTTTATCGTTTTATAATCTCCTTTATCGGTAATCAGTTGTATAAAATATACACCCGGACTTAAAGTTTCAAGCTGATCAATCAAAACAATATTTGAACCTCTTATCAGTTTTGGTTGGTGATTTTGTATATTCTTACCATTCACATCTTTTAGGTTTAATTCTGCATGGCAATCCTCTGCTACTTCAACAATAATTGATACCTGGCTTCTGAATGGATTGGGGTTAGCCTTCACAGTAAATGAAGCAGTTGAGAATTGTAAATTTACTACCATACTGTAAGTGAAATCACCATTATAATCAACCTGTTTAATTCTGTAATAGATATTACGTGCCAATTGAACTGCATTAAAATGTGTGAAGTTATATTGGTTTGTGGTAGTGCTGTTACCAATGGCATCTAATTTACCGATAGTTGAATAGTTTTTACCATCTGCCGAAGCTTCTATTTCAAAGAATTTACAATTTCGTTCCCAAGCTGTATTGAATATTAAATGGCCGTTTTCGCCGATCGCATTTGCACTAAAACTTAACCAACCAACAGGTAGTACATTGTTACTTCCCACGCCGAAAATTCCGTCAGTTGTATATCCGCCTTGAGGACGGAAGTTAATTCCATTATTAAGTGCAGATGTCCCTGCAACTCCATTATTCCACATGTTACTTACATATTGTGCTACATAACAAGCATTTCTATTGAAGCCTGATAATTCATTAGCGTTTGACCAACCCGGAGTAATTAAAAGTGTTGAACCACCCTGATTTGTTTCTCTGATAATCCAGGTTCTGTTTACTGCATTGTTTGTAAATGCTGCAGAAAAAGGTATAAAATTATTGTAACTCGGGAATACATTATTTAATACTTGAAATTCAAAAGTATCAATAGTACCTGTATTTGTGATGCCAATAGGATTATATGAAGCATTTCCTATATATGCAAATGCAGATGTTCCTCTTGTTGCTCCAGTTCCTACTCCGGGTAACCTTAAACGGCCGCTACCATTTGTTGAGAAATATGCATTGGTTCCGGCGCCATTTACTGCTGTAGATAAATAATTGAGCATGGTAACATTAGCAGTATCTAAACGAACGATGTTACTTCCCGTAAAGTTTACATTGTTTTCGATAATAATACTTCCTCTTAATAAGGCACCAGAAATGTTTGTCCCTAAAGTGAGGTTGTGATAGATACCTCTTGGAATAAATGTTGTATCGGTTGATTTAAGAAATCCGATGGTAGATGTTCCTAAGTTAATGATTCCGTTTCTGGTTAAATCACCATGAATGTTGAGCGTGCTGGTTCCTTGTAGGGTTAACGTTGCACCATTATTAATGGTTAAGTTAAACACATTGGCAGTTAAACCACTCACAACATTTGGCATGTTAGTTACCCCAGATGGAATTATAGCACTTGTTGTTGCCGTTGGCACAGATCCACAGCTCCAATTTCCTGTGTTAAACCAATTCGTATTAAGATTACCTGTCCATGTGTTTGTATTAGTTATGCTAATGGTTACCGTATCAACTAAACTTACACAGCCATTTGGATTTTCATTCCTAACATAAATTAAATCAAAGCCATTTACTATTCTGGATAGGTTGGCGCCCTGCCCTAATAACACAGTTAATGCTGCATCATCATACCACCTGGTAACAAAACCGGTTGGTGGAGTTGTGGTGTTAGTTAAAGTAACCCATGTTCCGGTTACACAGGTAGTTGCGTTGTTTACAGTTGGTGCCTGTTCTATTAATGCTGATAACCTAACGTTTTGTGAGGTGGTTTGCCCGCAAATATCTGTGATTACAACAGTGTAATTTCCTGTATCATTGAAACTAAAATTAACTATTGAAAATGTATTAGAGTTAGCTCCTGTTATGTTAATTCCATTTCTTCTCCATTGATAAGTTGGTGTACCACTAAAAGTTGCAGTAACTGATAAACTTGTATTACTTCCTAAGCATAATGCATTCGCATTGCTTAAGCTGTTAATTGTTGGGCCATTAGATAAACTTACCACAGCATTGTTTGATGTTACGGGTAAACCACAACTGTCGGTGATTTGCACGGTGTATCTGCCGGTATCATTATTTGACAATGAAGGGATGAAAAATGAATTAGATGTTGCACCGGTAATTGGTGTTCCGTTTCTCAACCATTGATAATTTAATTGTCCAACACCAGTAGCTGTAACAGATAGGTTAACCGGATTACCATTACAAACCCTGATTGATAATGGTTGTGAAAGAATTTGAACACCTCTTATATTCAAAAAAGCATTGGATGAGGTTACATTTCCACAATTACTACTGATAACGACTGAATAATTCCCGGTATCTAATATACTTACATTATTCAAAGTTAATACTCTGCTATTTGCTCCCGGAATATTTATTCCATTTCGCCTCCACTGATAAGTTAAGTTTATTCCTGTTGAATTTACAGATAGTGTAATAGGATTTCCTGCGCAGGTAGTAATTCCTTGAGGTTGTTGGGTAATTGTCACAGTGTTTATGGTTGCAATAACTGTATCTACCTCAGAAACACAACCTGTATTAGCAAATCGCATTGGTGCATCACAGAATATTGCAGCTTCACTAGTAAATGTAGTGGCTCCTAATGATTGGGCATTTCCTTCAAAGTGAAAGTACCATCTATTGTACCACGGAGCATTGCTAAGTACTGCCATGTCAACTAAGATTGAATTAGGTGAACTGAATATTACACTATTGCTTTGTCCCTCCACATGGTACCGAGAAATTCCATTAAAATTAAAATTACTTGACCGATAATAAATATAATGGTTATTGTTGATGATTTCAGCAAACCCCCAAGAGGCCCAGTTTTCTGTACTAAACGGTGTTAACGCAGAATTAGAATTTGATAATATGGTAACGACTCCTGTTGTTGGAAATATTTTATAAACGCCGTTTAAATTACTATATAAAACAAAATCTGGCCCGGCAGCAATGATACCTCCTGATGCAGTTAGTGATGTGCTTAATGCAACGCCCGCTCCTAATTGATTTAAATTGGAATCAAGCTGATAGATATGTGTTATTGTTGTGATTCCTACTCCCCAAGGTCCTGTTGATGAACCAAAACTATACAATGTTCCATTACCGCCATACGTAGCAAAAATACCATCTCTAACAGGCAGAGAAGTAGCATTAGTTAGGTTAGGCATTCTAAAACGAACGGTAAAGTTATCTCCAACATAATAGAAATAATCCCTAGTTACAGCTAAGCCTCCTCTGTCGTCACCTGATGCAGAATTATGATCAACTGCACCTACTCCGGAAATTGAATTTATATTAGTTTCGTTACGTGCATAAAATGTATCTGTTTGTGAAAGAAACACTTGGTATGAGTTACCGCTTGCATTTAATGTGGTTAAACTTGGATTATCATACCATCTTGTAGTAAAGCCTGAAGGTGGCGTGCTTAAATTATTAAATGTTTGCCATGATGGGTTACAAAAGGTAAGATTGGTAACATTAGGCGGGCTGATAATATTTCTGTTTACTCGAATATTAGTTGAGGTAGTCAATCCACAATTATCTGATATAGAAACATTATACAGGCCTGTGTCTTGTGATGAGAAACTTGAATCGGTATAAAATGGAGAATTAGAGTTAGGTAGAACCACATTATTCCGTTGCCATAAATAATTTAACGTGCCATTTCCAATGGCGCCAACATTTAATGTGAATAGATTACCAATACACACAGACTGTGTAGAAGACAATTGAGTTATTTGAGGGCCATTTGATATATAAACCCTGGCATTATTAGAAGTAATTGGAAATCCACATGAGTCGGTTATGATAACATTGTACAAACCGGTATCAGCGGGAGTTATTGCAGGTATAGTAAAACTTGCCTGATTTGCGCCAACAATAGGTATTCCATTTCTTCTCCATTGATAGATTAAAGTGCCATTTCCAGTTGCATCAACACTTACAGTAACTGGTTCTGCAAGGCAGTTAAATGCATTTGTTGGCTGATTAACAATTCTTACTCCTCTCATTTCTAATCTAGCTCCATTACTAAATACGTTCGTACAGCCATTACTTACCCTTAATACATATTGCCCGGAGTCTGAGGGTAAAACCGAGTTTAATATTAATGTATCATTCGTTGCACCTGGAATTGTCGTGTTATTCCTTAACCATTGATAGGTGTAATTAACATCACGGGTAGTAGTTGCCCTGAAGAAAGCACTTGTAAGCGGGCATGTTGACAATGATGCTGGTTGATTTGCAAAAACAGGGAAAGTATAATTTATCACTGCTGTATCTGTGATTGAGTTACAAACCGCATTATTAAAGCGAATAGGGTCATTATAATAACCCAGCACTTCGTCTAAACCTAAAGAGATCGTTGATGAAGTTCCGGTTTCGAGTTTGAAATATATGCGGTTATACCATGGCGCCTTAGCAAGAGCAGCCATATCTGAAAATACATTTAATGTGCCCGGATTAAAGGCTATTGTATTTGTATTTGTTTCAACATGATAAATAGAAATACCTTGCGAATTGGTTATACCTGATCTGTAATAGATAAAATGGTTACCATTAATAGAATCAACATAGCCCCAACCGGCCCATCCTTCTGCTAACGCAGGACTGAAATTGGTTATATTACTCGATAAGTTAGTTACTAAGCCTGTTATTGTATTAATCTTGAATAAAACACTTCCGGATCGGTACAAAATAAAATTCGGCCCACTTGCTATAAAACTTCCGGTGCTCGAACTTATACTAGTAATCCCGGTGAATGGAATCACGCCAATACTACTTAAGTTACTATCTAATCTATGCAAGTGTGTTGCAGGTATTGTAGCATTAAATACACCCCAAGGAGCCGTAGCAGATCCTAAACTGTAAATTGTTCCGGAATCAGCATAGGTAGAAAATAAACCATCTCGTATTGTAAACTGAGTTGCATTAGTCAAATTTGGCATTCTATACCTAACTGTCCAACTATCGCCGGTGTAATACAAATAGTCTCTATTTAAAGCTAAGGCACTTCTATCATCACCACTAAGAAATGAATGATCTACTACCCCGATACCATCTAAAGTGCTATTATTTAGTTCATGTCGAATAAATATAGTATCTTGACTATTAAAAAATCTACTTAAGGAGCTTGATGTAGAACTACTTATCAATTGTGTTAATCCACCATCATCATACCAAGTGGTTAAAAATTGTGAGGCTGGAGGAGTGTTATTAAACAAGTTTAAATTCCCTGATTGTTGGCATAATGTAACGTCGCTTACGGTTGGGCGTTGTATTAGGTTAAGAGACAAGCGAACAGTATCTGAATTTCGTATTCCGCAGTTATTCGAAATCCTTACATGGTATCTTCCGCTATCTAAACTAGAAGGACGTGCCATATTATAAACAGAATTTGTAGCCCCTGGTATTAATACATTGTTTCTAAACCACTGAAAATTTGAGGCTGGGTTAAATACACTGTTTATGGTAAGTTGAACAGGTCCCCCACAGCTATTGGTTGGCACCGGCTGATTAATTATAATTGGCCCATTAGAAAAAATAATACGAACCGTATTTGAAACTGAAGTTAATACACTTGAATTAAGTGGGCAGGTATCTCTAATTATTACAAAGTAGCTTCCGCTGTCAGTATTTGTTAGAGAACCAAAGTTAATAAATGAGTTTGTTGCTCCAGTTATTGGTAAACCATTTTTATGCCACTGATAAGTTAGATTTCCATAACCAAACGCATCAACAGATAACCTAACTGAATCACCCGCACAACTTGCTACCGTGGTTGGTTGACTAAGAATGGATGGTGTATCACAAACTTGGGTATATTCTCTAATTACGTATCTACCATCCCCCCCAGATCTCGTTATAAAATCTTTTGCACCATCATTATTAAAATCTGCAACTACTCCGTAAGCTTGATTAGTCCAAGGTGAAGAATATGAAACAGCATTTAAAAATGAATTAGAGGTAATTAATCCTGTTGTGAATCCCCTGTTTTGTAATATGTTCATTTCTGATCCACCATAAGCAGCAATATCTGTGTGTCCATCGCCATTTATATCTTCTGTTGCTATAAGATTTGATGTATTATTTGGCAAAGAAATCGAACTAGTTGTTGAAAAGTTAATGCTTGATAAATTAGATTGATTTGTAAAAATATTAATTATATTAGGTCCAAATCCAACAACCAAATCAGGTAAGTTATCATTGTTAATATTGCCTGCTCTGATCTCTCCTGTAAAAGAGGGAAAAGTAGCTGTTGTTATAAGGATTGAATTTGTAAAGTTTAGTGTTGTACTATTTGGCGTGGTATTATTTTGTGAGATAATAATTTGACCAAATGATGAAATTGGTATTGCCGCAATATCCATCCTTCCATCTAAGTTAAAGTCAGCAGTAATTAGTTTAAAATAACTAAATCCAGCGCTAATATTAATTGGATTACCGAAGGTGATGTTACCAATGGCTGTAGTCGTATTTAAAAAAATGCTTAAATTGTTCGAAGAATTAGAGCCTGTTATAATATCTATCAATCCATCATTATTAAAATCAGCAGTTCCTAAAACATAAGTATTTCCAAACACAGCTAAAGAGAGCAAGATATTTGTTGCACTTAGGGAAATAGTGCTTAATGTTGATGTATTACGTTTTACACATATGGTAGAAGTGTTATGTCCAGCAGTAACAATATCTAATAGTCCGTCATTGTCGAAATCAGCATAATCAGCAACGAAAGCCGGAATACCGACTGGGAAATTTTGACCAGCAGCAAACGCTGATGCACTTGTTGTTCCTTGATGTCGGTTAATCCAAATCGAGGATAAATCGAAAATCGGTGTTATTAAATCAGGATATCCATCTCTATTTAAGTCAGCAGCAGTTAGTGAATGCCAAGATCCGGAATTTGACAAAATGGGAGCGTTAGTAGAGGGATAATTACTTTGTCTTATCGAGCGGCCCGGGAATAGTAATTTAAAAGGCAATAAACTAAAACCCGTTCTACCATTACTCGTCACGCTAATGGGTACATTATCGGCAGCATTGGGTACAATAACCGTTAAGGAAGTGGTTGTTGAACTAACCACATTAGCGGACACCTTTCCAAAATAGACAAAATTGTTTGCAGGAACAGTACTAAAATTTTGACCTGCAATAATTAAAGTGTCACCGCGCCTGCAAGCGGTCGGGTTAAAGCTTGTAATCTGTGGTACTTGAGCGTTTACATTATGTATTGATAACAATATAAATACACCCTTTAATAAAGCGAGGTTTAATTTGAAAGATTTCATGAACAAAACGTTGTTAGGATTTGGGGCGAAAATATATTTTGTTTATTACCATTACAACACCTTTATCCTTTATCCTAGGGGAAGTTTCTATACTTTTGTCATTTTATTGTTACCATTATGTTAGGCTATTGTTTATGCGTAAAATCTTTTAAAGAATTTAGATAAAAAGTCAAATTGACACAGTTTCATTTACAATTTATACCGTACAGCAATGTTTTTCATGCTATTAAATTGTATTGTTTTTTAAGTTTCTTACAGTAATGCGTTTGATAAGATATTTAATGGTAGAAGGCAATACACTTCACTTGGCTTTTTCTGACGTTTTATTAATTAAAAAGCTGAGTAGCTATCCGAGATTGCCATATGATTTTAAATAAAAAAGACCTCTGTTTATCAAAGGTCTTTAAAAATTTTGTAGTCCGTAGGGGTAAAGAGGCTTACACACACATGGTTGCCATCCAAGCCCTTGCACTCCAGTTGCATTCTAGCCAGTTTATTAAGCGGTCTTCTTTAAAATATCGCGGTCTCCAAGGACGAAAATAAAAATGTCGTTCGAACTGAGTGTATTTGCTGGTGTTTTGCAGAAATTATTCTTGTCTTCTGAATACAGTACCTTCGTGAAAGTAATTTTTAAATTTGAAAAGATCAATCCTAACCAATATAAAATCTGCACAATACTTACTCGTCTCATTTGCGTTGGTCATTTTTTTAAGTACTTTTAAGAGCTCAATATCTGCAAGATGTTACGTCACTCTAATTTTTACCAACTATGAAATTTATAAAAAACACACTTCGCTATTTACAATGGATTCTAGTGACCTTTTCAGGGGTGGCCCTAATATCTGTTTGTGTTAGTAGTTTTACGCATTCGGTTGATATTTCAACACAAGGGTTCAAAAACTACTTAGTATTTTTTTCTGAGTACTATACATTATTCGCATCAACATTTGTGGTAATTAGCACAAACTTAGCGATAGATCGGTTAGACTTAATGGCAGATGCTAACTATACATCATTCAAAGCCGGGAACAGAATAGCATGGATGCAGACTGTAAAAGAGTTTATTTCTGAACTTAAAGAAAGCGATCCGTTGATGGCGAAACAGTTTATTAGAAGCCTTATGACAACTCATGATTATTTGTTTCAAAGACAATATGTTATTTCATCAAAAGCTCAAACTATAGAATTCTTCAATCTTTTCAAAACACAGGTTTCTTTCTTTGAGGATATGAATACAAAATACATGAATATCGCTTGTTACCAAGACATAAATCAGTCCTACTCTTGGGAGGCGTTTAGATATATTGTTGTTGTAATGGTCAACTTGGATGAATGTTATCCTAGCTTTATTCTAGATCTCAAAGAGCTCTATATTGCTGAAATTTCATCTAGACCGGGCATTATTGTGAATAAACAGACCTACGCCGTAGTTTATGAACAGTATTTAGAAAGGAAACGAAAAGGGACAGATATTAAGTGAAACATGATTTCCCTGCTTTGTTTAGCATAGTTCGGTTCAACTCAAACTTCAACCATTAAGCATCCAGCAGAAAATTGCAGCTATCTCCAAAATTTTTGTTGCATTGCCTCAATGGTAAACGAGAGTAGTAAACTTAGCCCGGACTTTTCTATCCCTAACTTCCTTCGTTCCCTCCCTCTAACGCCTCCGGCAATCTCGCTGAAGACATATTGTATCGCTAACCTCTCTGAACTCCCTTTTTCAAAGAGGCTCCAATCAAATGTTCCAGGGAATTTGATGTCTAAAAACTCTAAAATATCCCCATCTTCTATGTTATCATATACTTCATCGAAAGAGATTTGATCACCTAGCCTTCTTTCGATAGCATAGTTGAGTGAAAATCCGATTAAACCTAAAGTCGATAAATGCGGATACGATGTTTGATTTTGTGTCATAACTATTTAAAATGGTATACAAATATAATGTATAATCGTACCTGTAGAAACTGCTTAATTTACGAGTACTCAGTCAACATGATCCGATGAAAGGTAAACAGCTCTTTTAAGGTGTACATAGAACACGCCCTTGCAATTTAAAAGTTTATTGATCTGGATTATGCATTAGCATTAGTTTCCTATCAGTACTCTAATTTCTCCATTCAATAAATTGAGATTTGGGTGTTGATTTGAGCAGTTTTTTCTTGAATGTTTTAAGAATCTTACCGCAGTATTGATCAACTTCATGATCTGCTTTTCCTTTCCAATCCATTATTGAACGAACTTGCCTCTCAAGATCAATATATTGTTCTGAGTAGTTTTCAATATCATCCTCAAATTTTGTTTTTAAGTATTTAAACGTATCGAGAATAAAAAGAGTGACACTTTTTGCCTTGTTATCCTTTGAAATATGTTCTTTAAGCGCACGACCTAGAGTACCTAAATCATTTATTGCAAGTAACCCGGCAGACTTTGCTTTAGTTTGATTTACCTCAATAACAAAATCACTGAATTTAGATACAACCCTTTTACTGAAAATTGAATTTGCCGTGACATACTCTGCGACATCTGAGCCATCAAATGCTGTTGTTAAAGAAACAAACTCTCTAGAACTATTGGACTTAATAGCTTCTAAAAGGTAGTAAGCAAGTGTTTCGTATAATCTTATAACAACAAACGCTTGCTGTTTCTTGCCAATGGACCTAATTCTTACAACTTCATGAATAAGATGGTGAAATGTATGAAATCCATCAAAAATTAAGCCCGCATCTGATGTTTTAATTGCGTGTTCAACCACGTATCCAATTAGATGGAATCCTGAGACGTGTCCCCACTCTACATTTTCAGCTATATTGTGATCTTCGGAATGTACGTAAGGTTCTCCCAAAATTGAGCCAATGTCTTTAATATATTTTTCGTCTGGACAATTCTTTTCAAGATGCAATAAGAAAACATCTGATCGATATTTTAAACCCATTTCTAGTACTGGCGGCAGATCAGCCTTCATCAGTTGTTCGAAAAGCTGTCGCTCAAAATAGTCCAACTTCTCCAGGTGAAGAACATACATTTTGTTTGTTGCAAAGTGCGAATGCAACATTGAGAAAGCATTCCATAGCGAGTTCAAGACTTCTATGTTCCTTTCGCGAATGCTCTCCATTATAATGACCTGCCATATTGAAGAGACTATATCAATTTTTGCTCCTGTAACCTCCCGTTCAGCATGATCACCAGCTATGCGTTGACCCATTGTAAGTTTAGTTTGGGAGTTAATATGCTCTCTATATTTTGATGCACCAATCCAATTTATAAGATGCTCTGTAGATGCAAATAGTATAAACTTGACAGCGTTCGTATCATTGCTTTTTACGTATGACTGTGCCAGTCGTTTCAAAATATCTACTGAAGTGTCTTCATCAACGTCAAACAGAGGATACGACTGACGGAAATGTATGTCCTTATTCTTTTGAAACACCCCCAAAGCTTCTTCATTGAGTTTTAACAACTCTTGGCGAACCACTGCTATAGAGGTCGATGATTTAAGGATGCTATAAGATGCCGGAAAAAGTACAATCAAACATAACCCAAACAAGATTGCAGCAAAATATAACTGCGTGACTAGCGTATCAGTAGCGAGTATTTTACTTGAGATGTAAGTTACCCCTGCCCATAAAATTGTGATTAGAAGTAGGGTGATTAGTCGCTTAAAACTCCGGTTATTTAGGAAGTGATCGTTAACTCTTCGACCTATTTGTTGCCGGAGTAGTTCAAACCGAATTAATATTATTGAAACTATTATACCCAGTAATGAAGAGATTGAGCTTATTACTAGCCCTAGGAAACTAAGATGGTCTATCTCTTTCAACTTGAAGTAATCCGGTATGAAATGCCAAGGAGATAAGGTTAAGGCTAAAAATAATACTACTGCTAAAAGAACTATGGGGAGATCAAGGAAATCAGTGAATTTACTCCTTTTTATTTTGCTTTTCTTCTCATTGTTTAATGCTGCTTTAGGCTTGCTCATTCGGTAGGTTTTAATGGTAAATATAATTCATCGCTGCTCGATTTTCACCATAAAATTCCCATACCATACTTCTCTGTTCTCTAAAAACGAGACAAAATAGACAAAGTCGTTTTCCCATTGCTTAGCTGTGGCACTTAAACGCTTACTATCCTGAGTATGCCTTAACTCCAGAAAATACATAAAGCCTTTAAAGTAGCTTTCTAGATTATCTGACATATCCATAAATTCATCACAGAATTTGATTGCACTTTTCATCGTTTTTTTTAGTTTACTATTAAGATGATCTCTCCAGAAACCATGAACAAGTTGATTTCGCCTTTTAAGATAATCATTAAGCATTTCTTCAATCGTTATGCCTGGTGTCAATTTTAGCAGTTGAAAGATATTACCTAGCATTTTTCTAGATTTGGTTGCTTTACTCGAATTGCTGAAGAATTCAGCACCTGTAATCTCGAACATAATTTCATCATAAACTACTAGAAGGGAAATCAGGCTCTCTGTTATAAACTCAACTCTCTGAGCACACACTAGTGCCATTCCGATTCTCTGATAGACGGTTTGTTGGTTTAAATCTTCTATAGTTTTCATCTGCTTAGTTTTAGCTTGTTAGTTAATTCAAGACTATACTAACATTTGTTGGTTTCAACAAAAGCGTAGTCTCTTTATTTCATTTGAAAATACGTCACTTGCTCCAAAAATCGCTGAAACTAATCCATGATAGCTCCTTTTTGTAATAAGCCCATGGGTTTATAGGTATATCCAAAGGAATGACACCAATTTTGCGTAACTCCAAAATTAATACTTTTCAAAATATCCTCCAGTATTCTGCATACTGCTACTTCGTTTCCTTTGAAAAAGGTGATTGGATTCATAACGTACTGAAACACTCTCTTATGAAATACTTTTCGTTAGGCTCATAGTCTCCTCTAATTCTGTTGTTTTTAGAAACCTCATTACGTTGAATTAAATCGGTGTATTTTTCACTTAATGAAGAAATTACTTCTTCACAGTTCCTACCTAAATTATCAAGGAATTTTGTTAGAAAGAGATTTTGTTGACTCATACCTCGAAAAGAAGGGAAGGTTCCCGCTAATTCTTTGTTTGGGTCATATGCTTCTAGGATAATATCTTCAATAGTAATGCAATATTTAATTGTAACCTTTAGCCTGTTACGGACAATTATATCTACTAACAAATCTTCAATATTTTGACTTCTGTGAGTGTTTGGGAGAAATTGTTGACTGCCTACAATAAAAGGCACAGTTAGACCATCCCTTCCTTTGCTTCTCCATTTGATTAATAACGCTTCCCAGTATTGCATTCGTTCTTATTCGTATAATGATATATTTAGTTATTGACTTTTTACAATCGGCCAGCCTCTTCTAATATTTCGATTGCTATTGAAATACGCGCTAGAGGAGTTCAAAACTCTTTATGATTATTTTACTTGGAGCAGCTCCGTCTTCCTTGATTGGTATAATCAAATTATTTTGTTCTTTAGGGTCCACCAATCCCCACAGAATTGCTATTTGGGCTGAACCTTTTTTAACAAATTCGTTAACCTGCCGTGGACTGCATGCCAGCGGCTTTAGATTAATAGTTTCGCCTGTATCCAATTCAGTAAAGGTAAGTGTGATGTGCCCACCATTAATGGCTCCTGTCAGCTTTAGCTTCTCATCACCATAATTACTTATAAGTCCTATGTGGCCTTGTGTATCAATATTTTTTGCCGAATAAGCAAACACTATTTCGCCCATTGACCTAGAGGTACTAAACCGCACATGATCAGCTTTAGCATACGAAACTTCAATTTCTTCTTTGACCTTTTGACGTTTCTCGTTTATGGCTAGCTTCATAAATTCTTCGAATGGAATGCAACAGTCTACCACCTTTTTTCCACTTCCACATATAGGGCAAGGGTCATTCATAGATAGGGATGATAGTCTGACAACAAATTCTTCCTCGCCACTCTCAAGATCTATACTACTCCCTTTCATCGCTCTACTTAGTTCGCGCATTTTGTCAAGAAAATAGCTTTCATCCAATTGTTTATCCTTATTTCTCCATTGACTCCCATCTGGATATTCAAAATACTCTCGCCAAAGATTGAATGTTATTGATCCCTCGTTAACCGGTGGGCCTTTAAGCATTTTCTTCATTTCATCTGCCTCAAGGGTTCCGATCCTCTCCACAATTTCTTTCATGTCTTTCTTCAAATCATCACCGGTTATAAACTTTTGATCTGATCTGAGAAAAACTGATATGATGTCCTTATGAAATTTATCGTTAGATGTAAACACATTACAAAATGGAAGGTAGTACAGATATTCCTTATCAACATTGTTGGTTGGCCTTGTATGAATTAGCCCACAAGCAAGCCCATTCAAAAAAAGTGAATCAACAGATAAACAATGGAATGCATACGGGGCAAATGTTTTTATATCGGGCATACCAGCAAGAGCCCATCTACCAAAAATTTCAACTCCTGCAACTGGAGGAATACCATATAATTCTATGATAAACTTTAACAAGAACTCTTGATTCTTGGAAAACATAATTTCTTCCTTCGTATAATTCCATAGGGTTTCAACTGTTGTAAAGCGAGGTAAACTTTTCTTCTGCAACAAATCCTTTAGATTAATCAGTAGATCCTCTTGGGTGGTTGTTTCTCTCCATAGTGACGACAACGTGTAGTCAGCATCACTAAAAAAGCCTTCTTTCCACTTGTAAATGGCCTTTTCTTCTTCAGTTTCTTCAATAACGAACCCTTTTTGTCCTGAGTCAGATTGCACAGCCTTTTTGATACCAACAACAGGACGGCCATCCATATTCAGGTTTTCGGTCGTCAAATCCTGAATTATTAAATTTTTATAATGTTGATTGATAACTGTTTCAACCGGGAACAGTTTCATTGCAAAATCTTTAACCCTTGCCTCTGGTGGTTTTTTACCAGCTGTAAATTCCTTTTTTAGGTCACCTAAAACTTCCATCACTAGTACAGGAGGAATATTGTGCTTGTAATAGTGAGAGAGCCACCTAAGCTCATCAAAATTCAATTGCTGGAAAGTAGACTTGTCAATGGTAATAACGATACTCATGGTTCAATGTGGTTAGTCTATGGATTGTTCCATTTAACGGAGTAAACATCTCTGAATATTCGATCCTGACAAATACAACGGTTGGAGTGATGTTTATGCTGTTCCTCCAGCAAATAATTAGTTACCGGCCTAAGGAGATTAAACTTAGAAATGGAATGTATTTGTGTATCCCGCAAGTTGCCAGCATCAATAACTATTTCAGCGGCCAAGAGAATGCCGGCTAACGCTGATTCAAAAGCAGAAGGCACCTCTACTTCGGCACCTTGGTTCGGTGTACCCTCTAACCTCATTAAAACACCGCCACATACAAATTCTGAATAGAAGACTTCAATGTCCTTTCCTAAAAACTGTATTAACTGATCTTCAGGTATTCCCTTAGCAGCACTTACTAACGAGATAATTGCATTATCGACTGGAGTTTTAGTGGCAAGGTATTTCCTTATGATAAGTTCATGAGCCAATAACCCGAGGCTTTCAGAGATGACTACAGACCTGCTCTTCTTTTTTTCATCCGGCATGTACAAACATGCAAGGCAAGCTGATTCTAAGAAGTTTATATGTCGCGATACGCCTAAAGAAGCAGGCTGAGTCCAGGCATTAAAAATCTTTTTAGGCAGGCTACCTTGCACCGCTACACGGTCTGCCGCTGAATCAACACATACAGCTACTCTTTCAAGCATGAAATCTTTCCTTTGACTAAGATATTCACCCCATTTGTAAGGCACATCTATAATGTTCAATTCTGTGCTATTTAAAAATTCTTTTGCGAACGATACTTTATCTTTACCAACGTCATCCTGCGTTGTCAATATGTATCGCTGTAAGTTCGATAAGTCAATCTTTTGATGATCAATAATTTCGAGATTACCGCGTAAGTGAGATAAATTACTGAGCGCCCATACAACAGAATTACCAATCGCTCCAACGCCAACCAGTTGAGTTTCGCCAAGATCAATATCGAGAAGTTGTGGTCCCGTATCGGGAGTTTCAACTCTGTCAAATCTAGAATAGCGATACGTGCAAACCGCAAACTCGGTATCTAAATCGCCTTTTTTAAGTTGATCTTTAAATACACTTCGAAAAACATTAGCCGCAGCAAAACACGCTGCAGCACCTGCACCAAAGGGATTGTTTGACGATCCAGAACCCATAGGTTTATTGCTGGAAAACTTAGAAATCCAACCGTCAGAACCAATGTAGAATTTCCTCTGTGATGTCGATTCGTACATCTCGTTTCCAACGACAATATCTATTGTGCTTTTTGATCGTTTCGACAGATTAATTCGCGGATTAATATTCTTGGCTAAAGCCTCCAATGTAATTGCGTATGGACTATTCTTGGCGCTACGGTTTACAATTTGAACATTGGGATAAAGCCTGGCGATTAGTCTAACCAAAAGATCCAAAGAGGCTTTAGCTTCTGATTTGGCTGCTGCATCATCATCAAAAACTATCCTAATACACTGTTGCTCAAGAATGTTTTCAAAGGCTTCTCTGTTAAAGTCTTTAAGTATCTGCGCTGCCCCTAAGGCAGTCTTGTCGAAAAAATTGGCTACCCCCATTTAAACAATTGTAATTAATTTACTTACTTCTTTTGTACTCAACCTTGTCCAACCTGTATCCTTTTTCAGTCTGTATACCGCCCATGCTGACAACTCAAATTTCCCATAAGCGAAATCTGGTACTACAATAGACAAGCCTCCAACAGTTGCCAAAATTGGATATGCGTCATCTGTTTCTGAGTGATATGCTCTTCCAGGATGAGTATGTATCTGTGAGACAAGGCTCAGTTGTTTTTCATATAGAAGAACATTAATCCTATGTAATTCCTCTTCCCCTACAGAATATAAAAGCCCACCTTCTAAATTGTACGCTTTGTGAGTCGGTATAATAGCTTCACATATTTCAAATTCTGTATCAGAAGTATATCTACCTGCTAGCAACCCCACACACTCCAAACCCTTTGCTCCAGAGTTCCGGAAGTGCTGATATAAAAATGAAACGCAGGAAACAGGTAAGTTTATCCTTTCTAGTTTAGATAACTTATTCATTCTATTAACTTACTAGGATCAATGCCTAATTGAATTTGTGGTAGGCTTATCTGTATGGGTACATGATATGAACTCAATGGAGATATTCCATAATCATAAAGTTTGTCCAACAAGTAACCTAAAGTTCCCTCTCCTCCCTTTTTGCGATGCAAAAGCCAAGAATCCCCGGTATGATAAGGATGCTCATGATATTCGCGAACACCGGGTATGCAAAAGAAGGGTATACCATCCGGTTGTTCTACCTGTAATAGCATGATAGGCGCGTTCGGATTTGCATTATTTTGCCTTGGAAAGTTGGTTATCATTTGATTTCCACGAAGTAAGTCCCCCGTAAAGGGATTAATCATGCGGATTGACGGTGCTTCTAGGTCATAGTTTGTGAAGTTAAGTCTTGTTGCAAATACTACCGGTGCCGGAATTATCTGCGGAGCCATAAAAACGAACTCCATATCAGGGAAACCGGCCTTTAACAAAATAATACCACGCTTCCTGTGCGCCTCTTCACGCTCCAAGAATATGTCAAGTTCTCTCTTAAACTTTGCTTCTGATACCGCGGGATCAACTATTTGTGCTGGACTCTCCAAAGCAGTGGGATTAGAAGCTACCACCTTCACCGGTTTTTAGGCTGAGAAACAATTCGGAGCCATCTGCGATCGGCAAATTCTCTACTTTTTCGTTCATATCTAAGATGGTTCCATTAAATTTAACTTGCCAATCACTTAATGGCCTTCCTGTATTTTCACTTTCCTCCAGTGCTTTTTCAACTGCTGATTTTAAAGGTGCTTTTACATTGGTCGATACTTGTGTAGCCTCACCGTTTATTATAAAGGTTAAGGTGATTTTTTTGTCATTACCGTTGTTTTCTTTTTCCTCTTTTTTCGACTGTTTTTCTTCTTTAAGCATAATTGTAATTTTTCTTCAAAGATAAATCCATTAAATAAAATGTCAAGTTTTACAAAACTTTTTATTTGTAAAGTTTTACAAACAGTTTGTGATATTATACATTATTATTATATTTGTTGCACTTTACTATCAAATGGTATCAACAGAAAAGACTAATTTTTATAGGGTTTTAGGTGGTAAAATAAGAGAGGCAAGAGTTAAGGCTAATTTGAAGCAGGAAACCTTTGCTAGCTTTTTGGACCTGTCTCGTGCTTCCATAGTCAATATTGAAAAAGGTAGGCAACATCCTCCAATCCATGTTCTTTGGGATATTGCAAAAGTTTTAAACATTCAGGCCTCAGATCTGTTTCCTCAATTGGATGTAAGTGACAAAGTAAGTCCGCAATGGAAGAAAATTATTGCAAAGGAATCTAGTGATAAGAAGACAAAGGAAAAAATTCTGAATTTTATTGAAGAAATCGAAATAAAAACGTCATAAAATAATGCTAAACAAAAGAATAGAAAGAATAACCATTCAAATCTTAAACGAATACCAAATTGAAGAGCTTCCTATTCCTGTTAATGAAATTGCAAAAAAGAGAGGCTTGGAAATTAAAGCGTATGATTTAGGTGAGGATGTTTCTGGTGTATTAGTAATTAAGGACGGGGCAGGGTTTATCGGTTATAATCCAACCGAATCTAAAGTACGCCAAAGATTTACAATAGCGCATGAACTAGGGCATTTTGAACTGCATAGGGATGATCTAGAAAGCGCTCTCTTTATAGATAAGCAATTTAAGGTTGAGTTTCGCAATCAAGATTCATCAACCGGAGAAATGCAGAGAGAAAGGGAAGCCAACGCTTTTGCTGCATCCATCCTTATGCCTGAAAAGCTTTTAAAGAATGAAATCGTGAATCATCATTTTGAATTAAGCGATGACGACAATTTACAAGAGCTTGCCCAACTTTTCAACGTCAGTGTTTCAGCAATGACTTTCAGGTTAATGAATCTAAAGCTTTTGAGCCAATTTTAGTTCACCAGTTGGGTTGATTGATTTTCAGCAATCATTTTAATAGTAAAGCCTCCACTTGCGCGGAGGCTCTACCCTAACCTATGAAACAAAAGATACGGCTACTCATTCCTGTAGCTTACTTCTGCAATATCAACGATTGTTCTAATTCCTTATTCATTAAAACATCAACCTTTTTCAGTTGAAATAAGGTGTTAGCTGGCTATCTTAAACCCAATTTTATTCTCAACCCCCTTCCTTGGTTTAAAATCATCATCATCTTGATTATAAATGTCGGTTAGGGTCATTTCTTGGGTGATGACTGAAGTATTCCCTAAATGATCTGAAAGCGCTTGTGCTTTTTGGACTTCAAGCTTCTTAAACTCATAACGTGCCGTCAGACGACCCTTACGCAGCAGCGCGCTATCAATGTCCCCCAGTGAGGTATTGAAAGTGGCTATAATCTGGATGTTGATGCAATCTCCAAGCAAGCCATCGCACAGGTTCAGAATGTTGGATAATGCACCGCTTCTTTTGCCATCCCTGGATTCAATAAGATTTTCTGAATCTTCTATCACCAGGACGCAGTTAGGATGCTCTGTGAGGAGAGACAAAAGATTGGGATGGGCTATGACACTAGCCAGATCTGAAGGAACGTAAATTACCTTCTTATTAACCTGAGTAATCAGGTAGCGTAAGTATGATGACTTTCCGGTACCCGGTTCTCCATGGAAAAGAAACAGGCCTTTTGCATCCTTTTGCTTTAGCGTATTCAGCACAAGTTCGTTGATGTATATAAAATCATCGTTGTAGTTCAACGTCACATCTACTTTTGACTGTTTGATCTTAAAGTCGGAAAGATATAGCCCATAATCTCCCTGAAGGATTAGATGTATATTGTTTTCGTAAACAATCGGGATTTTAAACCTATGAGCGCATGAGCATAATTCTTCAAACTGGTCGTCTTTCAAACCGTAATGATAAAAAACCACATCATTACCGCTTAACTGGATGATCACATTTTTGCTCAACAGAATAAACGCATTACTGGTTTCATGAGCGTTTGTATGATGGTCATCAAAGAACCCTAAGGAGATAATCCTCTCTTTAGGAATATTATGCTCCCGGATTAACGCCTCATAATACTTCCATACATTTACGCGATGTATCGCGTACCGCGAGGGGAACACGTTATGTTGAGATAGAAAATACCATAGCGCTGAGAAGTATTTGCTTTGGGGATCGAATCTGTATCCAACATTTGGAGCAATAATCTTGTTTGCAGGCAGTATGTGCCTCATGAGTTTTTGTAAATACATTGTCTTAAGAATTGAAGGTGAAGAATGTAGAAGGAATAGTCAAATAGTGCCGGAGCACTATTTGATCTTATAGCCAAGCTTGCGGGCAATTTTCACGAATGGCTCGAAGTTGGCCAGCGTCCACTGGTTTGTAACGGCAATTTTCGTTTTGTCAGCGAGTGTAATGATCTGGTCTTCCTTCAGGAAATAGCGCGGGTATTTCAAGGAAGCTTTCTTTGCTTCGCTATGGATGGTAAAAACTCCATAGTATTTAACCATGTCATCAGGAAAGATCTCTTTTAACTGCTCGAAAGTTGGTGCATGGTCTTCAACGTACCTCTTGATGACGGCAACTGCTAACGGTCCTTTCTTGAACTGCAACCCATCAAATTTGTAGGTGCTGCTGTGACGTGTTATGTAATAGGGTTTCGGCTTTGCATTCTCATCCTGTTTATCCTCGTCCTGGGTTGCTTCATCTGTAGTTTCAGTTGCTGCGATAGGTTCAACCAATGTGAGCTTTGGGATTTTGCCAGTTGTAGAGATGATCATTTCGTTTTTGATCATTGATTTAACGCTATTGTTAATAATCAGTGATGTTCCTCCGATGCCTGCGATGATCTCTTCGATTGTGCTACCCGGATTTTGTGTTAAGAATGCAGCGATGTTTTCCTGTGTTTTGCTTGGTTTGTTCATGATGTTTTTAATTTAGACGTGGTGAGTATATCAGATACCGCTGAAACCGCTGCTGCACTTACAGATAAAATTATCAGCAATAAAAAAGCGCCCGGTATACCAGGCGCTTTTCAGCATTTTATTGACTCTTCCGACTTAGCGGACCTTTAAAGCCGCACAAATAATAGATATACCGGACAGCGAGTAGAAGATCAGATGAAATACATCTTTAGGTAGGATGTTATGATACACAATCCCGCATACAAGGGAAAACATAGAAATTGCGAACAATCGGTTAGAAGCGTTCATATCTGTTTTTATTGTTTTATTATTTTAACTAATGATGAGGTTTCAGACTCTAGGCACCTCAGAGTATAAATACCTTGGCTGAGCATGCTGATGTCAGCTCTTGAGCCTATTCCAGAAAGAACACGCGCACCAAGGGAATTATATATTTCAAATGTTATGACGCGATCAAAGCTTACCTGATCCGTGGCAGGATTTGGATATATGTTGATATGATTTTTCTTTCTGTCGATTGGTTCCAGTCCACTTTGAACCGAAACAGTGATAGTGTCATATTTATTCAGAGGATAGTCTAGCCCTCTTAGTTTCACCCCATTACCGTTAACAATATAGAAGGCCTGTTCCGAGTGCCCAATAACATATTTCCCCGACTTCCTGGGTTTGAAGTACCACCCATTTACTTTTTCTTGTACATTATCGAATAACGGTTCAAACTCAGCTGATTCATTATTGGTTTCAAGCCACATTTTGTCACCGCTAAAAAGTCCGTTGCGATAGAATGTGTCAATGTCCTTAAAAATACCGTTATCCAAATCGTTGTATATCGGGCCTACATATCCGCAATTGAATACTATTGAATCACCAACTGATATACTGTTTTTGTTGGTAGTAATAAACTTCTTGTAAAAATGTATGAATACCGGGATTTGGCGGCCTTGAGAATTGGGACGGTGCAAACCGTCTATGCGAAGTATGCATGTTGAGTCAATTGGCGATTTCTTTCTTATCGTATAAGTTCCAGAGGCCGGAGAAGGTATGCTCATAATCGTATCAAGCACTACTGCGGAGTATCCTGTGGGCTCAGAAAGATTGGCAGTCAGTAGACTTAACGTAATAACGCGGGTGTAGTCTACGCACTTTAAAGTAATCGTGGCATTAATTGAATCACCAAAAGTGTAGAAGTTAGAATGATCTCCTGAAAGCTCACCAGATTGTCTCCAGGGTAGTGTATTTGAGAATGTAATTTGATCACATGATTGAGCCTTTAGATGGTTGACAGCAATAAAAAAGGCTAAGAAGCAGATTAGTGTTTTCATAAGTTTTTTACCTCGAGTATAACCGAGAAAGCACATCGTTTTCGGCATAATCTACCAAGCAGTCTAATTAATCTGCAAACCCCGATAAATACTCTACCATGCTTGTTTCCTGATAGTTCCGTATTGGCTAAACTTGTCCGAACCAGGTTAGTACCAATTGAGTTTAAAATGTGTCATCATAGAAGACCACCAGGGTCAGCTCCAGCAGCTTGAGAGTTTCTTAAAAAGAACTCCAGGGGTGATCCATGCATATTCAATAGATGAAACACAGTTAAACGAGGCACCAAGAATCCAGGCTGACGTGCTGGTCATCAATCCCTCGGCTTCCTACATTTCTTCATATCATTCGCTAAGGTTGGTAAGAGAAGCCAGGTACATCATCATGCTGCTGCCTAAAAAGCAGACCGAACTTAAAGCCAAGAACAACATGCCTGCTTTATCTTTCCTTAACAGCCCCTTAAGCTATAATCACTTTGTCGATCAGCTCAAAACGGCTGAAACGTATCTGAGTGAACATGACAACGCTCCCGGTGGATACGCTTTTGAGGGTAGTCCGGAAGCAGATAGGTATTTCTATATCAAAAGCGACTCGAAGTATATTAAACTCTGTTATAACGATGTGCTGATGATTGAGGGTATGAGGGATTTTTCCAAGATATTTACCACGGATAAAACCTACACGGTTTTGGTAAATCTCAAAAACCTCGAAGCACAGTTACCGAAGGATCTGTATTACCGCTCACATCGGTCTTATATTGTCAATCTGAACAGGATCAGCAGTATTGAAGGTGAAACTATTCATATCGATCAGTTAACCGCACAGCTAGGATTAGGATACCGTGATAAGCTGATCAGTTTTATAACAAATAAGCTCGTTACCAGAACTGCTTAACCTTTGTTGTTTTCAACAAAACTCACGCCTCTTAATTTCAAATGAAACAAAGTCAGGTTAACGTCAGTATCATCTTTTCTTTGCTGAGTGTTATTTTGATGGTCTGACCCTCCTTAAATCCTATTTCCCTTAACCACAATCCGTGTATGCGGATCACAGGCACATGCGTTTCCGAATATCTGTTTACTTGAAGCCGATACTGAATCTTGGTAAATCTAACCCGCTGGCTTTTTCGTTTGTTCATCCGTTAATATGCGTTGATTGCACGAAACGATTTGCTATAAAATATCTATTTTTGAGTTCATTACACCCTAACATAGCCTGTTTATATGCCAAGAATAGAAGAACTTCCGGATCTCAAACATCACAAATCTGAAATAGAAAGAATCAACCAACTTCGTAAAAAACGTAAGGGGATTTTATTATTACCAGGGTCGCCATTAAATAATATAAAAGCTACTATTACCCCGTATAAAAAGAGTTTCAAGCTGGAGTTTCAACATAACATGTTTGACCCTAAAGGCCCACAACTAAACGTTGGACAGTATCATAAGAAAGTTTGCTTTAAATACAGTAAAAGCACCTTAAAATTTGAAAGCATATATCTCTACAGTCAATCGTTTCCCGGATTTAAAGGATCTGTAGATCAATTTCATTCCGAATCCTATTCAAAAAATAAACACTATTACCATAGACTGTTTATTCCATTGGATCGTGAAATTAAATTCTTTAATACAATAGAACACGTCCTTTTTAGATCTGATCTTGGTTATGGATCAAGCAACGCAACCAAAGCTACCATAAACGGGGCTACAGTTTCTGTCTGCATAGTAAAATCAAATTATGGTAGCAAGGATAGTGAAGTGTTTATGGTTGTAGAATCTGACAGGAAGTGTCGTCAATCAGAATTTGACAGGCTATCTCATGCGGCTATTGTAGCTGTCGGGTACATTTGTGGATTCTACGCTGGTGATCAGGGGTACTGCTTTGCATATGATAAACCTGAAATGAACGCGCATTCGCATTTCTACTTTTCTGAATTCAGAAACTCAATAAAAAGCTTTTACACACCGATTAATTCTAATCCCTATTCATATCTACACAGACATGAGAAGCAAGCGAAAAGTCTTGTAGGCAAGTTACGTGAGTTATCGTTGACTGAATTTTCAGTACTTTGCCAACGTCTTTACGATTCGAATTTCTTTTCTTCAACGTTAATGTTGATTATAGAGTCAAGCGTAGCAAGCATCAGATTCATGCCAGGTGGTTATGCAATTGCTCTGGAATCACTTTCGGATATAATCCTTGGTGATAACAAGCCAAAATTGGCACCTATCAAGGATAAAAAGCTATCAAAAATTATTAGAAAGAAATGTAAAGAAATAATCCAGGAGCACGGATCAGAATTGGATACCGAGGATTTATCAACCCTGATTGGACGGATTGATCATCTCAACCAACCTACAAATAAATCGCTCCTAAAAGCCCCCTTCGATTTATTAGAAATAAAACTGCTTCCTCAAGATGAAGCCATATTAAAGGTCCGAAATGATCTACTGCACGGTCGCATACCAGATATTAAGAAGGAAGGAGAAGATAGAAGCGACAGAAGACAAACGATGGATCTATATTATTCTGCAATGCGATTATACACCCTTCTAAATATCTTAATTCTTAAATGGATTGGATATGATAATAGGGTACTTAATCACCCTAAAATACAATCCCACGTGAGTGGCATCAAATTAAAAGAAGATTTCTTTAGGCAGGTTTAATGATCATAGCAATTCATAAACGTTTGCCAATTCCGCATCAGTAATGCCTAAATATCTCCTGGTTAAAGCAGGTGATGAGTGATTAAATATCTCCGACAGCATGATCAAAGCCTTCTCAGAGTAGTCATTCTTCTCCATTACCTGACGGCCTAGACTTTTACGCAGCATGTGCGAACTGATATTTCCGCTTGTAAACGACTCTAATTTGTGGCGTTTCAAGGCATCCTTTAGCCTGGAGTTAACATATTGCAGACGGATCGTCTTGGAACCATATCTATTTATAAAGATATGTTGCTCTAGGTCAATCACCCCAAGGCCATCATGTAATCGCTCAGCAACATCCGTAAACTGTTTGTTTAATCTGATAACCCTCCGCTTTCCGGTTTTCTTCTCAACCTTTACCAGCTCCGGTTTATCCATAATGTCTTTCCATTTAAGCGAGAGTATATCTGATCCACGTAGGCCGGTGTAAATGCCTACAGCCACAAACATGGCCAGCTTATAATCTTTATCTCTTTCCAGCAGTGAGATTAAATTCTGTGCAATATGAAAAGGGAGATAACTTGTGGTTGTTCGTGTGTTCTTTAAAGACATGGCGTATGAATTAGAAACACGAAGTAGATTGTTCCGGTGGCACTTTTGTTTTTTTACCCTAAAAAGTGCCACGTAAATATCAGTACTAATCAGGCATTATATTATCAATAAAAGGAAACCAGCTTGTTGTAAAATAAGGTGGCACTTTTATAATAAGTGCCACCTGTACTTTAATAATCGGAATAGAAATGCAGTAATAGAGGTTAAACAATTTGATGTTACCCGTGTGGCACTTTTCTTCAATTGAAGTTATGAAGGCATCTCATCATATGTTCGGCCATGCAACAAACGACCCGTTGCTTTTTTATTCTTACCACCCCATTGTTTGAAGAAAAATGCAACATTATGTGATTCACATTGTTCTTGTATGTCCTCTACCCATTCCACTTCTACAGGACGTGCTTTTGGTCCACTCTCTCCACCAACAATAACCCAGTCTATTCCTGATAAGTTAATTCCGTGGAGTGGCCCGATGAGCGGTTCACATGATAAAAACTTAATCCGTGCACCTGTAATCCTTAAATGATCTATTCGATCAACCACACGATGATCTTCCACAGATACTCCCATCCAGATATTATCAGTCCAGTTTAAATACAGGCTGAGTTCAGCTAATCGTTCAGCACGTTTAGTCAGTACCTGGAACGTGTGATGAGGGTTTTCGTTCATCACTTTAAATACCTTCTGGATGAAATCAAGCGGCACGTCCTTATGGAACAGGTCGCTCATCGAATTCACAAACACCTTGGCAGGTTTCTTCCATTTGTATGGAGCATCTAATGCATTTTCATGCAACGTTAGGTCAAATCCGTTTGCATACTTTTCCTGACCCATCGCCTTTAACCTTGCAGACATTATTTCTGCGTAACAGAATTTGCAACCTGCAGACACCTTATCGCAGCCAGTGGTGGGGTTCCAGGTCTTTTCAGTCCATTCTATTGTTGTTGTGATTGCCATAAAATTTTTGATATTCTATGGCAGATAATTTTAATAGTTTATTTTCCCTAAATAGGACCTTCACATGTCAGCGACATTGACACAATCTTATAATAAACTTAACGATTATGAATCTGAAGAAACAATTTGCAAAAGAATTATGGAACAAATCGGAGTCTGCTAAGAACGAGCTTGATAATCTTATGACCGACTATCAAAATGCTGAGATCCCGGAGGACGCTATCAAGAAAATAACAACTAGCCTAAAAAAATTGCTGCATACGGAGCTGGCTACTTATATCAAACTGTACGATTTAAATATACCAGAATTTACACGAGAGTTAATGGAGCAGTTTCATTTTATAGCAGAAAAGCAAATTAAATCGACCTATCTACTAAGCAATAATAAGGCTATTCGGAGGAACAAAGAAATAGTAGATGTCTACTACCCCACTTGGAAAGCGCTATTTCATAAGGAAAAGGATGAAAGGACCTTCAAATATGTAGAAGAATTGAAAACGCTGCTTAAAAAAGGAAAAAAAGCTTCTGAATCGGAACATACTCAGCATCTCATTGAATTAAAAAACTATATAGGTCATGTGCTACACGACAAAACATATAGCGGAACTCAAATTAAACTGAGCCGACCTCAAGACGAGGAAGATGGGATATATGATCCCGCAACCTATTGGAGTAAATTTAATGACAATGACATCTACAAAATCCGAGAACAGTTCGCCTATATAAAAAACTCAAATATAAATCCAGATCGATATGGAGAAGACGAGTATAGTGATGACTTCAATGCTCTTGTGGTAGCAAAGGCACTTATTGAGTTTGAAGCTGAATTAAGTAAGCTGTTAAATGACTCACCAATACAAAGTAAACAACCTAAACTTCATTACTCACTTAAAGATAAAACGTTCTATGCAAAAAATGCAACGCTATTTAAATCCATGATAAAAGGTTTGCAAAAGAATGGGTTGTTAGATAATGATCCTAAAGTGGTCAAAAATTTTCTTTTTCTTTTAGGTTTAGAGCAGGCCGATAAAAACCACACTGATGAGATTAGGTGGTTGGGAGATGTCAAGGGCCTCGCAGCTTTATTTTTCAAGCTAATTGATGGAGAAGATGCAATGTTTTCAGATACTAAGAATACAAGGTATGGGGTTATTGCTAAGTATTTTGTTGACAATGATCATGCACCTATTGATCCTAGAACGATAAAGCAGTATTTTCATAAATATCGGAGTGAAGCTGAAATATTGCCACCAAAAATAAACAATCTACTTAAGCCCCTGACAGATCGATATACGGAAGCTAAAAAATCAAAAAAATAATCGAGCCCCAAATACTACAGCGATAACAACAACCAGAAATCTACCGTTAACGGAACGCTTAAGTTAACCATCATAGTTTTGACGCGGATATACCTTCGTATCATCAAATCAAAGATCACTATATGATACCAAGCGTAACACAATCCGTCCCGCCCTAGCGCCTGCACCATTGCAAATGCATCCTTTTAATTTGTCGGCACGTTAACGCTGCCTTTTCAGTTAAAGGGATGCAATAATACCGATCTTCGGTATTGGGAATGCCGTCCGTGCAAGTCCTTCCAAGTAACAATTCCTAAAACAACTAATTATTAAAATAAAACAGCGACTGCAATATTGGTTTTGCAGCGCCATGGGAATGCTTTGCCCTTTAACAAAGCACATCTAAAAATTACACAATATGAAAAACAATATAACAACAAGCCAAAATGAAGTGCATCAATCAGCTGCGCGTTTAAACTCAAATCTCCTACAGGATAAAGCAAGTTCTTCCGACATATTAAATTCGATTCTCAACAACGAACCGACTGATCGGGATAACATAAAAAATGAAGATGACCCTGATACACCAGGAGAAGCAGGCTGCATAGAAACAAATGAAAATCCAAATAAGCCCAAAGGAACCGGCGGGGCTGCAATTGCCACTACGAATCCCATTTCTGAAATGCGTCAGCAATTCCTTAACTCAGATGATAAGGAAATCAGCATAGAAGCTTTAGTTCATCATAAAAACTACCTGGACATATATGGTAAAGAGTACCTTGTAAAACAGGCGACGGAGATTGCAATAAAGAATCCCGATGTAATAGGGCCACTGACTGTCGACAGTCGAGGGCAAATATATCAAGGCAATGCTTTTTTTGAGGCGATGAAGGCTATTGCTAGAAAGCATGTAGAGATTCGTGTAATTGATTTACCTGAAAGCGAAATATGTCAGCTGATGATAGTTGCAAATAGTGTAGGGTCTGGAAAACCAATGGAAACGCTGTACAGGGAAATAAAAGTATTGAGGACAATTTATATTAATAAGCAGGGACAGAAGTCTTGTAATACTGACAACAAAGAAAAGTACAAGGCTGTTAAATTCATTGCCTCAAAGGTGGGGCAGTCTGAAACGACCGTTTATAGGCTGGAAACTATTGGCGACGTATGTCCTGCATTTTTAAAACGACTTACCAACTCCAGAACAAATGCAAACGATAAGTATACTATTCACAGCGCGTATAAACACAGTATCGAATTCAGAAGGAAGCGGTCTGAAAACACTGATCCTGAAAGCCCCTGGAATTATTGGGGTAACGTAATGGCTAATCCACACAATGAATTGACCGCAGATCAGGTCACAAAACTGTGTGAAGCCAAGCCTAAAAAATTATCTACGTCTAATTATGATTCGGATGAAGTTACTATCACAACTCCTGTGAGGTATAACTTCTCAAATCTTCCGACAAATGCATCGGATGAAGACGTCTTTATCAGGTTAATGCAGCACCATCATTCTTCCTATACGTCAGATAATTCTAAACATATAAAGCTCCTTAGCATTTACAGGAAGTCAATCGACAAGTTAATTACTGCGCTATAACAGCCTACATTTATGAAAAAATTCTTTACTAGGATATTTGAGGGGCCAGGGAAGCTTCTTGAAAAGATCAATAATCGCTTCGGTACCTTTTTTACCGGTGGTGGGGGAAGTGCAATAGGACTCACGCTAGCGGGACTTCGGAGTGTATTTGGCGCGGACATGGATAAACACAGTGAAAGATGTTACCGAGAAAATTTTGGTGGCGAGTTCTTCAGCGAACCCATCGATCAGGATACAGGGAAGCGTATTATAGATAAATGCGAAGAGGCATATCAAATGCAGTATCTGCAATTGTCCCCGCCCTGCCAACCTTACAGCATGCTAACGCGACCCGGAAGTCATCGTCCAGAGGACGTCAAGGCATTCCTCGATGCTATAAAATGCATCCATGATCTCGACCCCAACATTGTTGACATTGAGAACACCTTAGCTCTGACCTTCATTCATAATAGAAGTTTCATGGATGCGATAGACGAAGAGCTTTGCAAGCTGAATAACTATCATATAGTCAGAAAAAACCTGTTATGTTCTGATTATGGAGTGCCGCAAAACAGAATACGAACAATATGGAGGTTGGTACATAAAAGGCTCAATCATCAACCCGTATTCCCAGTACCAACTCATACGAATAAAAGTATGCTTACAATGAATAACGTTATGAAAGAACCACCAATAGCAATCTACTCCCAACAGTGGGGTAAAAAGCCGATCAGCGGCAACGAAATCTGCCCAACTATTACAGCAACCCATGACTTGATATTTTTAGGTGAGGGAGGCATCAGATACACACCAGACATCGAAGACATAAAACGCTTATGCTCCTTCCCTGAAACATATCAACTCGCCGGGGATCCTGCGATAGAATATTATAAGCACTGGGAAAGGCTGGGAAATGCGGTACCTCCATTGCTTCAAAAGGCGCTAGCTGATTCTGCCATTACACAGATACTATTTCCATATTATAACATCAACTTGAATTAATTAAACGCTTCTAAAAATGCCGGTATAACCGGCATTTTTCTATTTTATATCCGATGTTTTCAGGCCTATGCTCGCACTATACACACAAGCTTAAAGTGCTCACCCTCCAAATTTGTCAAAAAACAGGCCCGGGCCACTTAAGATCACTAATTGGCCCGGGCCTTTTAATAGGCCCAGGCCAACTTATCAGTTTCCGGCAATTTCATACTTAATTGGCCATTACACCAATGCCAGGCGAAACTGAATCCGGCCTGGTATTCCAAAATTTCTAGCTCATAAAGTAACCCATCTTTTGATTTATAGGAGTATAGGCCCGGGTGTTCTGAGTCTTGTTTATAAAGGCAGCTTTCAACCAGTAGTTCCTTGAACAACTTAGCTGTCAGATCAATGAAGATGAATTCCCGCATTAGCTGGCAATAAACCATTACCAGGTTATTGCAGGAGCCACGGGCGGCATTAGCAGAGACTACAGCATAAAAGAGGTCAAGGACTGATGGGCCCAAAGCGTTGTAGTGTTGGATGGCGGCTTCTATGTAAGCGATAAAATCCTTCTTAGGCATCTCAGCTATGCCGTCACCCGCTTCGCGGATAGATGGTTTAAAAGCTAACGCATCAAAGTCATCAACAACCATTTCAATTGCGCCTGCTACCAGATATTCTATCTCGAAAGGGTGTAAGTTATCTGAGTATTGAATCAGTTGTTCGTTCAGTTGTTTTTCGGAATTCGGCCATGTCCATTTTATTTTCATATTCTATATAGTCGGCATACACGTCGGGTGATTCATCATGTAGATTGTATCAGACCCTCTACCTCTATTCTGTCATATAGCAATATGCCACCAGTCTTACTAGGTTTCAGACGGCCTGCTTTACGATAGTTACGGAGTGTGCTTTCACAGCAACCTAAAGTTTCCATTACCTCTTCTGTCCGGACCCATCTGGAGCCTCCTGAACCCCCTCCGTGCGCGAGTTTCTCTGTCAGTTCCTGAATTAAAGTCGCTTTGAACTCATCAAGAACGTCAATAAGGTCTTGTTTTGATACCAGGTCAATTTTCATTAACGCCTTATACAGCGCTATTCCGGCATTGGACTTCAAAGGTACTAGTAGAGTGAAGGTGACTAAGTTTTGTTGGTTTGAACAATGGTTGGTGCAGATGATACAAACATTGTTTCAATTGAAATAAAGTAGAAAATGATTAATCGAGCACCTTTATGCGTGTTCAAAGAGCTGCGTAGAATATGGGGATTTACGATAATGCAACACAATTTTCAACCTGTTTTTTATGCGGTAGGGATTAGTCAGCATAGCTTTGCATTCATGATAAAAAATGAAAAAGGCTATACTGGCTGGAAAAAAATTAAATACAATTCTATAGCATTCAGGCGCTTGGTTCCATTGTTTTTCGGAGTCAACTATGATTGTACCACCTTTATACATTTGGATAATGGTGTAGTATCAAACCTTTATGGACCAGCTGTTTTACTATACAGCAACAAAGGGTTTCTTCAGTCTACCCATTATTATTTAAATGGAAGCTTACACCGATACGATGGTCCCGCACACCAAAGCCATGTTTCGAATAGAAATACCTATGCCATTAAAGGCCGTATTATGGCTGAACGCAAATTCCTTCACTTAGCCGCTAAACACATCAATCCGGATTTTTTTGAGAAATATCCCGACATGAAGTGTCATGCCACAAAGCACATGGCCAAACGCTTCGGATTTGATCATGAAATAGATGCACAGGCAGTGGGAATAATATAAACTATCTAGAAGGGATGCTGCAAGGAATTGTCATATAATAAATAAGTTACTAAGCGGCCAGGTACGTGCTGACGCGTGCCGGCCCCTCGTGCACTCGACATAAGTGTAATTAATTTTGACTCGGCCACACACCCACGCTAACGCGTGTGTGGCCTCCTATGTCAATCTAATAACCAACTCGCATATCGGAGTCGAAGCGTTCCAACTCGTCACCGCATCGCCCGTCAGGGCACTCATTGCGCCACCATTTTCCGCGATTCCCTTCTATAAAGACGATGAAAACTAATCCCGAGGCATATACACCAACGCTTTCGGACGGACGAAATTTGATTGTACTTAAGAGCATTAAATTTTATCAAGGAAAGCACGGCTTATCATATATACTTTACTGACCTCCTTTTCAGTTGGGGAGATATGCCCGATACACCCCGGGCATATTCAGTCAGTAAAGTAAAACAACTGATCAACTGAATATGACACCTGAAACCTCTGTTTTCCTTCCAGGAACCTTGATCGATACTTTAAACATGCATCTTAAAGCAAATAAATTAACCAAGTATATGAATCAGTTTATGGACTTCCTTATCAAACTCATGCTCTGCATTCCACATTACGATAACGAAGACTTTGATGATGGAATGTATGCTAATGTCCATAAAAAGGAACTCCGAAAATGGGTTAAGGGTTCATACAATAAGGGATATTTATCAGAATTTATTTGCGACAGACTGATTGAATGGAATATCATTCAATGTGACGGCTCATATCGCGTGCGTGCAAGGAATTATTCAAGGGGTGTTAAAAATACCAGCAAGGCATTAGGCTATAGATTCAACCCATGTTTACTTCAAAGTGATAGTTGGAAAGAATATGAATCCACCGTTGATGTAAATCCAAACCTGAAAAAGAACCTGAAACGCAATAACCCTGACCATTCCCTAGCTATCGACTTTTTGTTCGATTTGACGGTTGATATGGAAGCCGTGATAAAATACTGTTATGGCAATATGGGTATGCGTTTGAAGCCCAAGAAAGATAAGGAACGCTGGTTGACATATGCCCGGGCCAGACATTGGATAAGTCTTGCAATGAAAGTCCACCTTGGGCATCATTATTACAAAAGGGATGGAGACAGCCGCGTGTACTCGACTATCACTTCGTATCCTTCTAAGTTAAAGCAGTTTTTGAGATACAAAGGTGAACCGTTGGTTAATATAGACATTGCTAACAGCCAACCATTATTGCTATGTCTTCTACCTGGGTTTGATGACGTACAGTATAAATCAGACGTCCAAAACGGAATACTGTACGAACGTCTTATGGTCACAGCAGGACTATCCGATACGATTGAAGAGGCTAAGATATGCTTCGAGCGAGATTTGGTTAAGACTGAATTTTTCCAGTATGTCCTTTATAAGAAGAAGGGGATGCCATTTGATCTTGAGCAACGTGTCGTAAAGGCATTTGCTTACATTTATCCTGAAGCGTTTGAATTTATTAAGGGCTTAAGTGAAAAGGAACACCTCGCCGTTCAGATGCAGAAAACTGAAGCTGACGTTATGATTGATAAGGTGCTAAAGGATTTGCTTATAGATTTTGTTCCCTGTGTTACTATACACGATTCTGTTTTGTCAGTGCAGTCCAATGCAGAATGTATAAGTGGATACATTTTAAAGCATTTTACGGGTGGAGGGGTAATTCCATCGTTGAAGATTGAATATCCTTCATCTTAATAAATTGCTTATGAACGTTTCTATGACCAACTCTGATCGCACGTGCTTCATCACGTATACTGTTCATCAGATCCAATTTAAATGTTCTTTCTCCCCAAAGAGTCCAAACAATCTCTTGCTTTGATGAAACTAAATATCGGTCTAACAAATCTTTCCGTATGTAGAGAAGGTGTGAGTCACCCCAGTTTTTTTCTACGCTGCCGTCTTTAAACTCGCGATATAAAGTTGCCACATTTCCTATTTCATCAACCAAATCGAATGAATTTTCACGATTCTTAAGATTAAGAAATTCGCATATTGAGGGTGCCAAATACACTATGCTACCTGTGCGATTCTCATTACTCCTATGTCCTTCCCACCCAAAGGTATAGACTGGCATTTCAATTTTAACTCCTGGAGAATTGTAATGCCTTTCAACTGTTACATACTTTCGTTCTGGAGCGCCTGTTCTCACAGAATATTGGAGCTGATCGAGAAAATCCAATTCAGAAAACTTCATTCTCTTTCGCACCAAAATTGGTAGTTCAAATGCATCTTGAACATCGCGAATCTTTTTCTTTTGTCTATTACCGTATAGTTCAATATTATATCTTTTAGACCATGGAATTTCTCCAGCGTAAATGTGAATATCTCTTCCCTTGTCTGGAATAAAAGTATTCCCTGGATATTCTATTTTGTGAAAATTAGTTTCTATTCTTTTCTTATGTGACGGCTTAGTCAAAAGTCCACGTAAAAAGGTATATACATGTCTTGGGTCGTTTGAGCGCGGGGCATTTTCTTCAATGTAGCCATCTAGTAATACCCATGGTCCTGGATGACCATCAATTTCTTCACATAAAACAAGATGTTCATACGATGGTGTCGGCCCTTTAACTGACCAAGTTAGTGGTGATCCATAACGTCTTTGAAATAAAGGATTCAATTGCGGCTTCCACACCTTGGGCAAATTTGGAAAACTTGGATCAATATCGCAATCAGCCACGCGATGATCATCTTTCAAATCAGGTAACAACCCGTGGTCTGCTAACGTACCACACATTTCAAAATAGCTGATCCAAGAGTATTTCTTTCCATATCTATCGGTTTTACCGCGTTGATTAACACGCCCACCCGGCTGAGTTATTGTAGCCTCAATCTCATCAAATTTACTGTTGTTGTATCCCAAGTCCAGTATTCGCCATTTGATCCTATTCAGAACATTTTTATACTCCTGATGTTCCATATTATAATTGCCACGCCCATCAACTAATCCGCCAACTGTGTAGTTCTCAAAGTCCATATGAATGGCGTTATTTGCTTTAGCACACTCATTGGGATCAATCTGATCTGCTTCGGGTATATTAGATGGATGCCTGGAAAATGGTCGCTTCAAATATTTCAAGGGCCGGCCATCCAAACATGTCGAATCTATTTTGATGGCGAGTTCAATAACACCTAATGCATAATCCTGTATAAGAATGTGTTTTGTTGCATAAGGCGCACGTTTGCCGAACATATTATCATAAATCCATCTCGCAAATTCTCCAATACAATTTTTAAGTTCTACAGAAGGGAAAGCCCATTCTCTCATCAATACCCCATAAGCCGCAGCCATCATTCGCTCACGAACATACGGATCGTTAAAAGAGAAGGTATCCTTAGTTACATTAAATAATGCTTTCGGGGCTCGGCTTCCCAACAAAACTATACTTTTGGTTGCTCGATCTCTAAGTGGCCTGTCCGTGGTTGTCAACATAAGGGAACATAGACGAATAAGATTATCCGCTATTGCTGGCTTAATCCTATTAGCGCCACCTTCAACCCATGCGAATATCTTTGACACGGCAGATGCTTTGCCAGTTTTTCGCAAATACTCACTCCACGAGATGTCCCGATCTGTAATTGTCATTGGAAAGAGGAAGTTGTAAAGCCATTGTGCCGAAAATTGCTGGCTTGGTCTTGTTCCCAAGCTTACTAATGCCTCGAAAGCATTTCTTTGTGCGCCTTCTTTAAGAACTCTTACCAACTGCAACATCATATCTTCTGTCCTTTTTGAAAAGGAATCAGCGCTGCGCCATAATAAACCCTCAAAGAAAACCTCTACAGATGGTGCAATTAATCGGCTTTTTTTGGGTAGATAATATACCAGCTCGCGATCATCCGGTGAGACCCGCTTTTTTACCCTCTCCGGGAATTCGAGCATAATAGCAGAGGCAAGACCCGGCATCACATAACTATTACCACTTCTTACAACCTTAAAGATCTTTCCTAAGGGTCTATTAGAATAAAAAGATCGTTTAATAGAATCAGTAGAAGTTGTTGACAGAAACTTATCCAGCAGATGTCTACAGATAAGATGGTCACTGAATCGCTGATAGGGAAGCCGGACAACATCAATCACTCCACTTTTTTCCCATACTGAGTCCTCAACCAATAAACCATCAGTAATCAACCTACTGCAAAGCTTATTAAGCCTACTGACATTTCTTATTCCTGACAGCTCCATAACTATGTGGCGATATTGCTCAGGAGTAACGTAGTCCTTTAGATTTTTTGCCATTATTGGAGCTATACCACATTCTTCTTCTGACCAAAGAGACTTACCACCTTTCATTATTCGCCAACAAGTCTTTGCTGATAATGTAAAATCACGTTCAATCCTTTCTCCCACTTTGCATACAAAGTCCTCGAGCAATTTGGTCATCCCTTTTTGCCCGGATGCAATCTGTTCAATTTTTCTACTTTTTAAGGTACGTGTAAGCCCAGAAAGCGATTCGCACATTATTTTGAGGAATAATGGGCGACTAAATTCTGGTGTAAGAAGCGGAACATGCGGAAGCGGTATCTGATAGTAATTAAAGAATTCCAACTGAGCATCAAATTCGATCTCGTCAAAACCCGTATGAATAATCTCCACCATTCTCTTTGCTGATCCTGAGGAAACGATACGTTGTTCAAATGTCGATCTACAACTTAATACAAGTCCAACATTTGGATATGCTTTTAAAGTTCTAAGGAGATTCGGTAGCCCTTGTTTCCATTTTGTTCTGTGTCCTTCGTTAATTCCGTCAATCACCAGCAACGCTCTGCGATTTTGTTTTCTCCCTAAGGAATTCAATCTCTTTAAAAGGGATACTAGTGTCTTTGTTGCTCCAATTCCCTCGGAAATATTTCGTTCCAGGTGCTTTTTTCCAGGCAACCTATGCGCTAATGCAAAAGCTATTGGAAAATCATTTAGCATATATTCCCTGGTTATATCACACAACAAGTGCGTTTTACCCGTTCCCCATTCTCCTTTAATAAAAAGGCAATTGTTACCAATAAGATCAAAGCTGGACGATTCTATGAACTGCCTTAATTCTACAAAACATCTTTCCGCCTCGGTTATCGAATCGATTTCGGTTTGGAGCTTCTTGTTGTCTTCAGAGCTCATTGCATACTTCCGTTGTAAGTCTGTCAGTTCAAAGTACTTCTCATTTAAAACGCTCCTGCAAGTTGTATAAGCACGATTTATGTTAGTCAAAGTGAGGCTGGAGTGACCAGGAGATTCAGAACCTAGCGTAATAAGTAATTGTATTAATTGCGATGGTTCCCATTTTTTTCCTTTGAAGAGCACAACGACATTATTTGGAACGCGGTTCCATTTTTTTTCAAAGTCTTTTCGTAATTCCAGAATACGACTACGATATGTTTCTGATAAAGAAAGGGCATGAATTGACTCAAGAAGGAAATCTATCTTAATATTTGGTGCTTGGGGGTCTACTACTGGAGTATAGCGTGGCCCAGCAGCTTTAATGTTTAGATGATTGCATCTATATACTGTCTCGATAAAGCTCATTGTATCCGGAATTCTATGCTAATATAGAAAACAATTTTGATCTGTTGATCTATAAAGTGTAGGGACTAAAGGCATGTTTAAAGTTTATTAATTTACTTTATTTCACCTGAAACTAAGTTCTAATTGATTCAGAAGAATCAATACCCAACTGCGAATTATCTATTGACTTAATCTCGGCATGAGTTATCTTTACATTCACCTGATGTACATAAATTTGAGCATCAATATCTAAGTACCTTTGGTATACCCAAGATTCTATGACTTTTTTTGAGTAAGCTACAAAATCAGTGACACATCGTACACTTCCATACAACAGATAAATAATTACAATCAATCCGATTAGGGTTGCTTCATTAAGGTTCAAGATTGTACCAAGATCATTTTTTACTAGGCCTATGGATATAAGAATGTAGTTGTAAAATGCCCAGAGCACAATAAATGCAATGCGTACACCAAAGTAAGACCATCTAAAAACTCGATCCAATCTTTTCTTTAGTTCCATTTTTCTCTGAACTAGCTGTTTCAGTTTGTTGTGCCTATGAGTTAGGCGTTCCCTTCGTTGAGCGGTTGATTCATCAGGTGATTTCTCCTCCGCAATATTGCATTGACCGAAGGTTGCAATAAATATTACAACACAAAGGATAACAAATAGTATTATGGCGACAGTTCGCCAGAATATGTATTCTTGTTCTTGGTTAGAGTTCATATGCAGATTGGGGTTAAGTGGGCTCTTAACAAATGATATGCCAAAGAAATTATTATCTTTAAAACCGTTGCTTTGTCTTTAGTCTAAAATGATTCGAATATATCTGGATACCAACCTAATAACTAAACTTCATTTAAAAGTGAACGAGGACCTAGGCCGAACCCTAGAACGACATAAGGGTCATATCTCATTTGTCTATTCGAGTGCGCATATAGATGACCTAAAAAGGAGTACAGATGAACCTAAAACAATAGAGGATCTAACCAGGATTAAAGAAATAACTAGCAGTTCATGTTTAGTTAAATACTTCGGACATGATCATTTAACTACCGAGCTGAGAGACCCAATAGAATTTTATCATTCTAGCACGCGGGATCAATTTGATATAAGAGAGACTTTCAATCTAATAGATGATCAATGCAGACAATATGGTCTTCCAAATCCATTTGATTTACTGAAAAACGTAAAACATGGTATCGATATAAATGCCTTCGATCAGATTCGTCAGCAAAATGGATTGAATTTTCCAGAGAATGCATTTGATAAGTCACGATCTGATGATAGTGTAATGGCAGTGTTGGAAGACATGATAAACCTATTTGGTAGAATGATAGATGATAAAAGCGATTACCGCTATAAAGACCTCAGAAAGGTTATATTAGATCATTTCCCTACCCAGGGTATCAATGATGCAAAAGATGTTTTTGGTTACCTGGACTCACAAATGCTAAACAGCGTATTTAAAGATTCATATGAAAGTACTTTAAGTGAAGATCAAAAAGGAACAGGGGAAAATCGAAACTTTTGTGCTTACGATAAATTTATTGATTCATACAGTAAGTTAGATTTGTATGGATACCGACCCGATGAAAAGTTTAATAACATGTTAACTGACGCACAGCATGCTTATTACGGATCTTTTTGCGATGTACTAGTTAGTAACGATAAAAAGCTTAGAGGTAAGTGTGAGGCAATCTATCGTGAATTTAAAATTAGCACTCTGATAGCTGATCCAAATCAACTAGAACAATCTATCAGTCAATTAGTATTTATTCCTAAAAATCTTGTCGAATTCGTTGAATTTATTAACGCTATTCTTGAATCTCCGTTCACAGAGTGTTCTTGTCAAATAGATAGTAAAGTCGAAATATACGGAAAACAAATTGCTCAGAGGTTATGGGGCTTCTTTAATCAGTTTGAGAGTCTTGAATATACTGACCAACCTTTTAGAGGATTTATGTTTAGAAGGGTTGAATCAGAACAGGCAAACAAATATTTCGCTAATGAACTTAATCATTTGATAAGTGAATCGTTTCAATTGTTTGGAAATGACATCGATGAATTTGGTGAATTTTTTCTGGGTGGATCTATCGAAGTTGACACGAATGACGTGTGGAGAGGGCGTAAGTGGTTTATTTCCGAAATCAATTGGAATATACAATTAGGGCGAGATGGTATTGGTTTTTATCTCTTCATCTTCTTTCCAAAAAGAACATAAGAATATCATCCATTTATCAACCTGTATGAACGCACTCTATGAGACGGTTTATTATTGAAACTGTGCTAAAGTCTAAAATTGTATTGAGAGCTGGTGAACGCTTACAGTATGCTCAGAATTTTTTTAACGAAGTTGAAATTTGGTGTTCAATTCAAAGTATTCTTGTTGCCGCGGATAATGTTTCTAAACACTTTGGCCTAAAGACTATATAAAGTACCGTAGTAAAGAGTTACGACAACTATTAACGTGGAAGAGAATGGGGTTCTTTCGGACCGCAAATTTCGAAACCATTTTGAGGCCTAGATGAATATAATCATTTAGAGCTCAATTTTATATGCTTCCTTTAATCGTAAAAACATTTCTTCTGGCATATCTATTTTATTCATTTCCCATAGTAATCTTCCTGATTGATAGTTAAAACGGTCACAGTCAGTTAATCCTTGTTCTAAATATCCCCCATTCAGTCTACTCACGACACAGCTATCATGAGCATGTACAAGTTGGTAATGTTCATCAAATACATCCGATTTTATTGCTAGATTTTCGAATGATAGATTCATCTGAACACTAGGATAACACAGGGCTTCTATTGTACCATTCTCAAGAGTATTAAAAATTTTAGATGCTAGGAAGGCACTAAAAATGTATTCTCTATGATTTCCCTTTGTTTTCTTTGAGAAACTATCCGCAATAAAAGTGATGAGGTCATTAATAACTGTTAGCAGGTTCGAAGGGTATTGCTTCAAATTCTCTTGAACAAAATTATCAATATTTCTGCTCCTGAGGTTAGTAAGCTTTTTACCTTGTCTATCTTCAGGTTGGTTTTTATAAATTGAACATGTTTTGAGGGCTGTGTTAGGTTTTTTTAATCGCCACGTAGAGTGTGTGATTAGGTCTCCGACATCTGGCTTCAGTTCTGCAAGGACACCTAACATTGAAAATGCACCATAGAAAATGCTTTCATTAGGCATGTTGCATCTTCCATATTTTGCTACTAATTTTTTGGGTGGGTAGCTTAGCTGCTTTATTTCATGAATTCTTTTATTTTCACCATTTAGCACCCTCTTATTGATTGTAAGTCTATGTACCTCATTAAATGTTTCATCAGCTATAAAGAAGTTTCCAAGAGGAAAGAGAAGTTCTAACATTTCGAATAGTTCTATGTCACGATTTTGTGTGGTTGTAACGTCAATACTCTTAAGAAAGGCTACAATTTCCCTAATAGTGTCCACATATCTTGCGTCTATATCTTCATCCATCAGAAATCCGTTTTAAGCAAATTAAGAAAATCGAGCTAAATCCACCTTTTATAGTTGAAAATAAGCGATTTTATACATCTTACTGACTGCTTCATAAGAGATACCATTGGAAACAAACTGTAGTGGCAAAAATATGAAGACTCATATGCTATGTAAGTTCTTTAATACCGCACGGTGCGGAAATTTCTATAAGAAATGAGTTAGTCTTTTGGTTGCTTACTAGATGAATCAGGACGGCTTCCACATTGTACTATTATTTGATAATTTATGACAAAACTTTATCTTACGAAACTAAGCTATTTGTGGCGCATAGCCATCCAAAATAGAGGGATATATGTAAAAATATGACGTATATAAACGCGTTAGGTGGAAGGTAAAAAACGTGATTATGGAAACTATTGACAAGAAAATTCAAGAACTAAATAACGAAATAGAGAACATCTCAAAATCGCTCAGATTTGCTGAAGCGTTTGAATTTTCAATGTCTAGTTTTGAAAATATCCCTTGGGAAAAGATGAATTGCCAAGGTTTATACTTTATTGAAATCAAAAACGACAACAAATATTCAACTTTTAAAGAGTGGATAGATAACTTTTGTGAGGTTTGGCTTGATTCGCGTTATGAAAAGAAATTTACTTCTAATCCAAAAAAGATGAGAATAGGAAAGCACTCGGAATTGAAAGAATGGTTCCCATTATATATCGGAAAATCAAAAAAGATTAAAAATCGAGTTTTAGAACATATTCATTTAGAATTACACAAGCCCACTTTTGGCTTAAAACTGAAAGTACGAGAAAATATGCAAGAAGCAATTTATCGAGTTAGTTATCTTAATATTCAAACTGCAAACTATGATTGGATTATGCCAAGATTAGAAAAAAGTTTGAGAGATTTTTATAATCCAATAGTTGGTAGGCAATAAAGCCTGAACCTAACATCGGCTAGTCGCAATCGCCGGTCTGGTTAAGTCGAAGGTCTTCGTTTTTTCACTACTTTCGTCCCAGTGGAGAGTACGCAGTTCTATTACACCGGCGACTGCGACTGAGCCGCGAAACGTTGGAGCAAGCCATAGAACATTAATCTTATCTACATGAAAAACGAAAATAATCACGGGGAAGAACAACAACGTTCTATTACTTTTGGCACGCAAGGATTTAGTGAAGAATTTACGAGTTCAGTTGGTAAATTGACTCTTAATTTTGCGCATTTAGAATTCATGTTTTCCTTGTTTGCGGGTATGCATATGAATACAGGTTATCCGTTTAATGAACTTGTCCTATCAGAACTTAGTTTTCGCCAACTTATAAATGTTAGCGTTGGCCTTCATGAACTACTTGAACCTATAAAAAGCGAACGAGATAGATTTAAAGAAATAGCCAAAAATGCAACTTTGCTTGAACAAGAGCGAAATACAATAACTCATTCATTTTATGGGCAAACAGAAAGTAAAGCAATCATTCGCCACAAAAATGTAACTAGAATGAGAGGTGGTTATAGACAGCAGAGACAAGAAATTACTGCTAATGATATACTCACTATTGCAAATAAGATTGAAGACCTTAGTTTCACTTTGGGCAATTTAATTCACGAAATAGACGGTAGTTGGTGGGAAGATGATTCTAAGAATCCGAAAAATCAGGCCAGCCATGATTTGAAAGAATTAATCATTGAAAACAAACAAAAGTATCTTAATGAAAACTACCCTTTTGAAGACCTACCTGACTTAAATGACGAGAAATGTTGTTTACATTGTCAGAAGATTATTAAAGTTGGCGATTACAAAGTTTTCAAGGACGAAATGAGGAATGAATTCATTTGCTGTCCAAATACACCTGATTGTAACGGAACCGTAATTGACTGGGTCTCGACTAATCATCTCGAGTCTTTGAAAAATTCAAAACTCTAATTTTTTGTCGAAATACTTCGAGAAAAAGACAAGCAATAGCAAACCAACTATTGCGTTAAAGCGCTGTTAGGTGCTGACCGTTGAAAAAGACTGCTTAATCATTCTGATATTATAATAATGAAAGAAGTAAGAATTGCCAAAATTAATGACATTATAAATTTTGGAAAGCATCTTGGTGAAGAAATAAAAGATGTGGCTCTCACCGACCCTGATTACATCGAGTGGTTATGCAAAGAAGTTAACAACTTCATAATTTCGGAAGAGGCTATAGATGCACTTTCAGAGTATTGTCTTTCTATATTTTTTAATGATCCTGAATTTTATCTTGCTCAGACAGGCTCTCACACCACTTTAGTTAGCTATCAGCATCTAAAATTGGGAGACAAAGAGATGATCCTTGGAGCAAAAAGCAATAATTCAATGTTAGAGAAAATAAAAGGCTTGCCACTTTCTTGCAGTTATCAGGCATTCTCACGAAAAGTATTTAATGGAGACAACTGTAAAGCATTGCTAAAAAAACGAATGACATTAGAATTAAGTGAATTTGAGGAGGGCGATTATGATGCCACTGACGATTTTGACTATGAAGACCTAAGAAGATCAAATAATGATGCTTACGAAGTTGATAGTAACGAATTTAATGGCTGGCATGAACCTATTGATTAATAATGGGAGAATCTTATTTTAATTGGGATGACAATGGTATTAGTTGGTGTGCCGGAACCTTTTTTCATTTGAAATAAAGTCACTTCTCCGAAACCTTATCCATCTCTAAAATTAGTCTCTCTGGTGTCACACGTGCATATCTTGCAGTTACCGTTCCAGTGCTTTTATGACCTAACATCTTACTCACGGCTTCGTAAGATATGCCATTAGAAATGCAGACTGTTGTGGCAAAGGTGTGCCTACTCATGTGATAAGTGAGTTCTTTGTTGATACCAGATAATGCTGCGATTTCCTTGAGATATAGGTTAGTTTTCTGGTTGCTGACAAGAGGGATTAGTAATTCGCTTGCTACACATTTAGGATGGTTCTCATATTTATTCAGTAGTGAAATTGCTTTTGGCGTTAAAGGTATAAGAGCACCTACATCGGTTTTAACTCTTTGTAAATCTATAAACGGTCTTCCTTCTCGTATTACAATATCTTTTTTGCTAAGTTTTTTGGCGTCAGAGAAGGATAAACCAGTATAACAGCAAAACAGAAAGCAATCTCGAATTGCCGCCACTCTTTCATTTTTGAACCCTTTTATTTCTATCTGCAAGAGTTCTTCTTTGGTAAGATACCGCACATCATCGAACACATATCCCTTCTGAAATGATCTTAATGGGTTACTATCCAGCCATTCAATCGATACACCGAAGTTGATAATCTGCTTCAATACTTTTATCCCTTTTACTGCGGTGTTATACTTGTTATTCAGGGTCACTGTCATGTACTCAAAAAACTCGTAAGCGAGTTTAGGGGAAATGTCTTTAAGCCTATAAGTTGACGTCTTGTAATCCGGGTGGCTGTTAATAAAATCTCTTAACTTACCACATAAAGCGCTCACTGAGTTATATGAGTTCTGTTTAATTCCTGACTGTTTACCGATCTTGTCACGCTGACGTCTAAGAAATTCATCAATAAGGTTAAGTAGTGATGTTTTAGGATCTTCTTTACCTGAGTAGGCATTTTTTAAATCGGCAGCATCAAAAGGGTCACCCTGCAGATTAAATGTGTTTGCATGATTGTCAATATCAAGTTTGATCTTTCTTAGATAGACATTCAGTGTGTCGGCCTCCAAACCTCTGCCTCTGTGTTCTTGCCGTACTTTGTCCCAGATTTTTGGATTAACCAAGCGGTTTACATAAAGTAGCGCTTTAGTCTGATCCACCCGAATCTTTAAATAGATCTGTTGTTCTCCTTTGTCATTTGTCCGCCTGGCATCAAGGTAGAAGAATGTTTTTACTTTGTGGTATTTTCCCATAATAGTTTGTTTACGGGAGATCGAGGCGATAGTTTAAAGAAGATGCTGTGATGCAGCGGCTGATGTGAAAACAGGCTGGCAAACTTTATTATCTGTGTCTGCCGGTCTGCCTGCCGGTCTCAAATACTACTGGATTTTACTAAACCGACCAGTAATATGCGATGGTATCAACAAAGCAAAAATGCCATCAGAAGCTTAATCTGATGGCATTTTACTGGATTTTACCAGTTGTTTTCGTAGACGCAAGTATACAAAAGTCGAACTATCTATACAAGGATTTGCTTCTATTTCAACAATTTAGCAGGGCTGAGTTTTTACGATAGGTACATGCAAAGTTATGAAGCTAAAACCAGGACATTAATCAACTAAATATGAATATTTTATAAAATGTTAGTATTTAAAGCAGGTAAATTATATCCCTAAATTTGGCTTTTTACCCAATTCAAGGCTTTTTTTGTGTCTAAAATTAAGACAATGTGATGATAAATAAAGCCATTAAACTGGTAGAGGCGTGTGATACCAAATTAAAAGAAATTGAGAATCAAGATTTAAATATAATTGCTAAGGCGGAACAATCTCTAAAAATATCCAAGTCCTACCACAACCAACTACAGGAACTCATCCTAACCAAGAAACAGTTTAACAACATTCAGGATGAAATCCGTTTTTTCAAAGAAGTAAAGCCAAGGATTGTAAGCACACTTATCTATTGGTCAAACATTCTTACGCTTGAAACCAAACGACCTATCGGTTCTGAAAAGGCTCAAAGGAAGTTCTTCAAACTTGCCTTAAAAGATCTTATCCGTTTTTGGAATCAAAATCTGGAGTTCTATCAATACTATCGTTCCAACAACGTCTGCTTAGACCATATTCTTTTCATAAGGGGCAAAGAAGACCTACACTTGCTCATTGAACCTGAATATTTTTATGCCGACCCAGCATTCTGTACTAGCCATGATTTGAAAGTAGCAAAGATTATGGCTTATGACATGCTTGCCATCTATATCAAATCTGAAATTAAAAAACTACAAAGTAAAGAACCAAAAGCAAGCTTCAATATCCTCAACAAGGATCAGCTATTTTGGACTGACAATAAAATATCATTGGTTGAAATGATTTATGCCCTGCATAGTCAAGGTTCATTTAATCGTGGCACTAATGACATTAAAGAACTAGCCACAGCTTTTGAGAGACTTTTCAATGTTGATTTAGGCGACATCTATCGTTCCTATATTGAGATCAAAGGAAGGCAGAATCCAACCAAGTTCCTGGACGAACTAAAGTCCAAGCTTAACTCTAAAATACGAGTAGAAGATAATTGAACTTGGGTTCTACTTGGTAAAACATAGCTCAGGGTGTATTAAAAACTATTAACAGGTAAATTTTCATAAATGCGTACATGGTTTCTCCTTGTGGATGAAAGCCATGTACGCATTTTACTTTTGCCCTGTCTGCAACACAATTATTTTCTGCTAAATGGAATTAACAGGAACAAAGCGGAAATAATTGGAACGGACAGGAACAGAAAGGAAAAACAGAGAAAGCAGTTTTTACACAGGCTATACATTTGAATCAAGGAAGCAAGGAAGAAGCAAGCCTGATTTGTGAGGTACGGATCGTGTGGAGGCTTGTCTTCTCCTTGTTTTTTCCTTTTAAACGGAAAATGTATGTACCTCGAAATAGATTTTACCAAGACATTTGAACGGTTTCGCAACTATTGCGAAATCTACAACAATTTGCTCCGCATCAATAAACCGCAGCAATACCGTAAGCTTTCCATCAAGTCTACCCATATAGAAACAGCAAAAGAAATTGCCCGTTTCTACGGAGCTTACCTTCATAAAAACAAAAAGTATAAGCTAGAAGAAAGCAGAAGGTTTTGGATTACCAACACTGGCATAGCAAAGAACAAACTCCAGCATCGTAGTACTATTTTCAGGCACGTTACAGTGCTACAAGAATGTGGCATTATTACCAATAAAATCTTTCATGGTTCAGATTGTGGTATTGAAGTAGAGCTCAATCCAAAGTTACTTATCTACAAAAACGATTTGGAACAATCACGTCAATGGATTCAACAAGAGCTATTCAATTCTACTTCCAAATCTAATAGTGTTGCAACTTGGGACAATAATGATTCCTGCCACTTCCAAGAAACATTTAATCTAAATCAGCAAGGTGGAAATGTGGATAGTTTAATGATACAGCAGGAAACATTTGGCAAGAAACAAGGAAGCAAGGTCAATAAAGAGAATTTTCAGGAACATATTGGAATAAGCTGGAAACAGCAGGAAACACTTTCCTCGGTGGCGGGCGATGTGCCTGAATTTTCGATGTGGATAAACCGATACACCCAGCAAGCTTGGGCATTTGCCAAATCAGTTTTGTATCCTGACAAAGATTTTACAGACGAGCAAAATAAGCTCACCAAACGCTACATCCGTGAATATTTTTCATTGATCCGTAAAGACCATTTCACTGGACAATCTCAAAAGCTCTTTCTTCAATTCTGCGAACGGGTACTACTTGCCAGAAAATATTTAGACCGAAATCCTTCCCGATTTATTCCTGTTCCCTGGACATGGTTTGACAAACATTTCACCAATGGATTCAGAGGAACACTAGCATGGCTGAAAATAGTCCATGAAAAACGTGATAGCCTGAAAAGGAAATATCAAAATCTCACGGAACTCTGCAACCTTTATTCCCTCTATCTCACAGAGAAAAGTGTCGCATGTTACAAGCAAATTGAGAAAAAGCTTCTGGAAAAAGAAGACCAAAACCTTGTACATCTCTATCAGCATTGTATCGCAGACCAAAGAAATTTCAATGCAGGATTTCTGCACCAATACTATAACCCACAAGACACAGCATGAACGGGAAGAACAATTTTACAAGAGACGATGTGAAGGGGAAAGCACGCTATAAGCTTTGGGTTAAATATTTACCAGAGTTTGTTAGTGCCAAGCTCCCACAAATCAAAGTGTATTACAGCTACGATAAGCCTGGTGATCCAGAGTTTGGATATAGAAAACTATTATCCATGCTCTATCAGAGAATCCATAAAATCAAACTAGCAATTCTATATGACAACCATTCCAACAAGGAAATAAAACGATTTGAT
>JALONK010000060.1 GCA_025454975.1 Bacteroidia bacterium | reverse complement strand
TTCTGTATCTGAACTGTTCAATCTAAAACTCTCCATATCGAGAGACATCTACAATTGTGAACCTAAATACTTTAAACAATGGAGTGACATTAGTTCAAAAGAGATTAACGAAATCAAGCAAAAACTGTCGGCAGCAAACATCCCTATTCTTAAAAACATCAAGAATAAATATCGGACAATTCTGGAAAACTTTGGCAATACCGAGCGACTAATATTAGGATATGATTACCTTACTCATTATGCTACACTGAGCAAGCGAACACATTTTTCTTACACCAATGTGCTTCCTTCAATGTCGCCTAAACATTATTTGCATTGGTGTCTTGCTTATTATCTAATGATCTATGAAAGTACTATGAAATTGCTTCACCGCTCAGATCAACTCTATGAAGAAATAAAACCGATTGTTTCTGTTTTTATGGAGAAATCCGCAAAAGCTGAAATGATGAATTATAAAATAGGAGATTACGTATTCATGGATTTTGGCGTTGCAATAGTAAAAGACATGAAGTTACTGACCTATGAAGTAGAATACGTTGTTTCCAACTGCTTTAATACTGGGGAAACCGATTCAATACCAAGGATATTTATTACAGGGAATGTAGAAAAGGAGTTTTTGGAAACAACCAAGAGAAAGCACTACCCAACTGACAAAGAAATTTATCAGGATGATAGCTTTGAACCATTCTATATGGAAATAATGCAGCACTGCAAAGAGAACAAAGAAAAACAACTATGAGTAAACAGAATGTGATTGAGGTCGTTAAAAATGCCCTTAATGCAATTGACCGTAGAGATTATGAAATCTACCGGGTAAGAAGCATTAGTGATCAGTACAATATATTTGGGGATAGGTATGCCACGTATGAAAACAATTTTGTAAGCAAGTTTAGTGAGGAATACAGCAACGCGGAAAAGTTGGCTGGTCTCGCTGATCGGAGGGAGCTACACAGGCAATTGCAGATTACTAAGCGATATATGTTTAGTGATTATAACGATCCCAAAGTAGAAGCGGGGTATTTCAAAATCAGTAATGATTATGGGGATAATAGGGACGGCAATTTGGAGTTTGATACTATACCTGATTTTTTTATTCATAAGGATGAACATGATAGATCACCTCAAAACCAGAAACTGATTATAGAATTTAAAACCGAGCGGAATGTTCCTGAAAACCGCTTTATGTGGGACTTTTTTAAGCTCAATGTATATCTGGAAAAACTCAATTTCCAGACGGCCTGCTTTATCATATTGAACAATACGCAGGATAGAATAAAGCAGTTCCTTATCAAATATCTTAATAATTATTATTTATCAAACTATACGGATAGGCTTTACATCATTATCAAGGAGAACTATGATGGTAAATCTGTTGACTTTAACCTCCAGACATTTATTTCAACCCAACTTAAAACTCACCAATGAACCAACATTTAAACGTATTTCGTTTTTTCAACGAAGACCAATCGCCCATTTTCATTGAGAAAAACCTGAGCCGGGCATTTGCCATTTGCCTGACCCATGAAAGTTTTTTCCTCAATGAATATATAAGGAATATCGTTTCTGCCGAAGATTATCAATATCTGTTTAGTTCAGTCAATACCGACACGGTATGCACTATTGATATTGAGATTGACACAGCAAACAAAATTGAAAGAGAGAACTTTAAAAAGGTCTATGCTATTGCAATGACTTCCGATAGAAATATTAGCATGGACGACTTTTTCGATAGGACACTATCCAATGAAGACAAAAGAAATGTTACGGATGTTTTTATCAGCATTAAGGATATTGCTATTATCATAGAAGTAAAGAGAACATGGGAAGACTGCAAACAGCAGCTCTTTAACCAGCTTTGGCCTTTTTATTCCGATAAAGATAGGTTTATCATTGAAGCAAAACGCTTTTCATGGGCTGAGGTTGTGGGTATTTTGGAAAAGATCCGGCATATAAATCAGTTGAGTCAACAAAGTTCCGTCTTTATCAATCATTTTTTGGAGTTAAGCGGGGCACGATTCCCGGAATGGTTTGAGCCAAAGCCGTTCAATGTAATCCCTTTTTCCACACAGAATGGTGCAATAAATAGCATTCAGCTTGATAAAAGGATTAGACAGGCACTTACAGGAGTAGCAGCAATTGCAGGAGATAAATACCAGTTACTACCCTATAATGATCGTATAGGTATTACGCTGCCTTTTGTTTGGGCAAGTGAATTGATCCCAGGATTTGAGCTGCACCCTGATGATCACAAAGAGTACGTTACGTTCTATATCTGGCCGGGTAATACCAAACAGCAAGGATATTCCATATTCGACAAGCCGTTGGGCTGGATGAATAAAACGAACCTTACAATTGATGGAGAAGAATATCCTATGGAAATTACCTATAATATCAAATTCAGTCATTTCATGGGTAAATACGTGTCCGGGATAAACTTTTATGACGATAATGTATTTAAACGGGTTCATACCTCGGATAATTTTTATCATAAGTCAGGCAAATGGACAAGCGAGACATGGCAGGAGTTTGAGCAATTCATGGATGAACATTTTAAACCTGAGTTTAATTGGCGTAAGGCTTGCGATTGGGAAAAGAAGTTTCTGCAATCAGACCGGAGTTATCTGTTTATGTCATTAGGCTTTGAGGTATCAGTATCTATTCCTTACAGTAAGTTTAAAGCAATGGATAAAACAGAAGTAGATATTGTAAAAGTCTCAGAATTTATCAGAAAAATTGCAATGGCGTACCAGTCGCTGATATAGCTTTCACCCCCCCCTTTATGAGAAACATCTTTGTTGCAATATTCTTTTGGCCAATCATTTTATACGCTCAAAGTGATTGTGTGACTTTTTGCGAATCTGATCAAGGATATTCGCGTAGCCTATTTTGCAGCGATTATCCTTACCATTCGGATGAGAAAGGAATAATTGCAACGAGCGCAGGTTTTGAATGGAATGACACGCTAACATTCATAGCTGTTTCTCTCAAAGATGCCGACTCAATAGAGAATGCATTAAAGGAATACTTAACCCTGTATGCGGAACAATCCTACCAACAGGAGATTCCTTTTATTAGGTCTAATCTCAACCGTTACAACAGGCAATTTTTTTCATACCGGAATAAATCCGGAGAGTCAATTGTGATGATTAATCTTTTTTGGAAGGACAGAGATAATCGTAATTTAAATCTCAAGCGACCTGTCTTTGTTGACGATGGCGGTTATTTCTTTTGGAAGGTTCGATACAATCTTAAAACAAAGCAGTTCTTTGGTTTAAAGGTGAACGGTAAGGCTTAATCAGTTTACCATATTAATGCAAGTCAATAGTTCTTACTCTACCCGTTACAATAAACACTTCGTAATTATGCAAAGTAGAACAACTCAATTAGAAGGGTGTTCAAATATAATTTACAGGAACGACTAACAAAAGAGATTTGATTATGATTGGGGTCATAAAGCAATAAGTATAACAGCACTAATTTTGTGCTTAAATTATTTGAAATATGAAAGTGTACACAATCCCATCATTACTCATCTCTGCTATTCTTTTGTTTGGTTGCGGAGGCGGGTCAACCCAAAATCAACAAGAAAGCAGCTCTACTAAACCAGAAAGTATGGTAAAAGATCCTGAGTCTTATGACCCAAAACGAGGTGAGGGTAAATTCTCTGCTGAAAACGTAACACTTGGAGCCTTAGATGCTGCTATGGCAGGCAAGGGTGAATCAATTGCTGGTACCAAATGTACTTCGTGTCACAAACTTTCTGACGAAAGACTTGTAGGACCAGGTTGGAAAGGGGTAACAGAAAGAAGAGAACCGCACTGGATTATGAACTTTATTACCAATCCTGATCCAATGATAGATAAAGACCCAGAGGTACAGGCACAATTAGAGATTTGTTTAGTTAGAATGCCCAACCAAAACCTTGCTGACGAAGAAGCTAGAGCGATTGTAGAATTTATGCGTAAAAATGACGGTGTTAAATAATTTTCAAAAAAATAAAATACAAATGAAAAAGTCGGTCAATGTAATCATGTTGTCAATTGCTACAATATTAATTTTTCTAGGGTCTTGTAAACCTAAAAATACAAGTAATGCAGTTAGTGGTGATGCTGCTGCAAAGGCATATGTAGCTCCCGGAAAGTATGATGAATTTTACAATTTCGTTTCTGGTGGTTTCAGCGGACAGATGAGTGTATATGGTTTACCTAGCGGAAGATTGTTTAGAGTGATACCTGTATTTTCTGTCGATCCTGAAAAGGGTTGGGGTTACAGTGAAGAAACAAAACCAATGCTTCACACCTCTCATGGTTTTGTGCCGTGGGATGATTTACATCACATTGAAATGTCACAAACAGCGGGGGAAGTAAATGGAAAATGGGCTTTTGCGAATGGTAACAATACACCTCGTTTAGCAAGAGTTGATCTAAAAACTTTTCGAACTGCTGAAATCATTGAGTTGCCTAATAGTGGCGGAAACCATAGCTCTCCATTTGGAACAGAAAATTCTGAATACATAGTGGCGGGCACACGGTTTAGTGTACCGGCTGATGACTCTAATGGAGATGTACCTATAGATTCTTACAAGGAGAATTTCAAAGGTCATATCAGTTTTGTTAGTGTAGATAAAGAATCTGGTGCTATGAATATTGCTTTTCAGTTACAAACACCGGGTGTAAATTTCGATTTAGCTAGAAGTGGAAAAGGAAAATCGCATGGATGGTTTTTCTTTAGCTGTTATAATACTGAGCAAGCCAATACATTGCTTGAAGTAAATGCCTCGCAAAAGGATAAAGATTTTATAATGGCAGTTAATTGGAAAAAAGCAGAAGAATACATTAAAGCAGGTAAGGGTAAAAAACAAAAAGTACGCTATGCACATAACGTATATAATGAACAAACACATACAGCTACCTCTACCATTAAAACCGAAGTTACAGTATTAGATGTTTCTCAATTCAAAGATATATGTTATTTTATTCCATGTCCTAAATCACCACACGGTTGTGATGTTGACCCAACAGGTGAATACATAGTGGGCAGTGGAAAACTGGCGGCTTTGATTCCTGTGTTTAGTTTTGATAAACTTCAAAAGGCAATAACCGACAAAACATTTGATGGTGATTATTCTGGTATTCCGGTTGTGAAATACGAAGCCGCTTTGTATGGTGAAGTGAAAAAACCCGGTTTAGGACCTTTGCATACAGAGTTTGACGGTAAAGGGTTTGCTTACACTTCTATGTTCGTTTCTTCTGAAATTGTAAAATGGAATATCAAAGATCTGGCTGTAGTAGACAGAGCACCAACATTCTACTCGGTTGGCCACTTGTGTATTCCAGGAGGTAATACAGCTAAACCTTTTGGCAAATACTTAATAGCCTACAACAAAATTACAAAAGACCGTTATTTACCTACAGGTCCTGAACTGACTCAAAGTGCTCAAATTTTTGACATCAGTGGAGATAAAATGCAAATGATATTGGACTTTCCTACCATTGGCGAGCCACATTATGCAAACGCAGCCCCCGCTGAGTTAATCAAAAATAACGGTCAACTAAAGATATATAAAATTGACGAAAACAAACACCCTTTTGTTGCAAAAGGCGAAGGTGAAGCGAAGGTAACAAGAGAAGGAAATAAAGTTCATGTTTATATGACTTCAGTTCGTTCTCACTTTGCACCTGATAATATTGAAGGGGTTAAAATGGGCGATGAGGTTTATTTCCACATTACCAACTTAGAGCAAGACTGGGATGTGCCACACGGCTTTAGTATTAAAGGTGCAAATAATGCAGAATTGCTGATTATGCCTGGTGAAACTACCACATTAAAATGGGTGCCGGACAGAGTAGGTATTTTCCCTATGTATTGTACTGACTTTTGTAGTGCATTACATCAGGAAATGCAAGGGTATGTTCGGGTTTCACCTGCAGGAAGTTCTGTACCGCTTAGCTTCCATGTTGGGAAAAAACCTGCTGCCACTAATTAATTTGCAATAACTTATTTTAAAAGGAGCAGAAAAAAGTTGTATTCTGCTCCTTTTTTTATGCTATAATTTTGAATTATGAATTTGAATAAAGTATCAATAGCCACAAGAACTATCTTGATTGTTAGTGCAATCATGTTAGGCATCTCCATATTTGTTCCTATATGGCGAATAGAATTAGATGCTCCCCAATATCCAGAAGGGCTGGCATTACTTATCTTTTCTAACAAACTAGGTGGTGATGTTGAAATAATTAATGGCTTAAACCATTATATAGGTATGCAAACCCTACATGCTGAAAATTTTATAGAATTTACCTTATTACCCTACATCATTGGTGGCTTTGCCATTCTGATGTTATTAAGTGCAATTGTAGGTAGAAAAATATTGCTCTATACCACATTCATATCATTTGCCTTGTTTGGTATTTTAGCAATGGTTGACTTTTATCGTTGGAATTATAACTATGGACATAATTTAGACCCACACGCCGCAATTATTGTTCCGGGTATGGCATATCAACCCCCACTTATAGGTTACAAGCAGTTGCTGAATTTTGGAGCCTATTCCATTCCTGACATAGGAGGGTGGCTTTTTATTGCTGCTGCTGTTCTGTTGATGATGGCAGTGTTTTTAGAAACAGGTAGCTTAGAAAAATTAAAAAAGTTTAGAGCAAAAAGACTACCTCTTTTAGCATTTTCATTATTATTAGTTAGTTGTAACCAACAGGGACCTGTGCCAATTAAGTTACACAATGATGCTTGCAATTTTTGTAAAATGACCATTGCTGAAGGACGTTTTGCAGCAGAGTTGATTACAGATAAAGGCAAGGTATTTAAGTTTGATGATTTAAGTTGTATGATTCGGTTTTTAAATGAAAATAAAAACCAAGTGTATACTCAAAAATATATTAATGACTATACAAAAAACAATATTTTGATTGATGCAGAGAGTGCCTTATTCATTTATTCTCCCAATGTTCGTAGCCCCATGCGTGGAGATGTGGCTTCTTTTGCTATGCAAGAAGATGCAGACAAACATTCTAAAATGTGGAATGCTCCTATCTTAAAATGGAATCAGCTAAATTCTGTGATTGAATGAAAGCTATAGTATTTATTCTAATACAATGTTTAATTCCATTGTTGACTTTTGCTAAAACTTGGCATATAGGAGAAAAACATGCATTTAAAAAGATAAAGGAAGGTATTGCTGTCGCCCAAAATGGTGATACTATTTTAGTCGAAAAAGGCTTTTATAAAGAAGGTAATATCATTATTGACAAATCCATTTGTTTTTTAGGAAGAAATATGCCCATAATTGATGGCGACAGAAAGTTTGAGGTGCTATCTATCAAAGCAAATAATGTAACGGTAGAAGGATTCAAAATACAACATTCAGGCTATGCTACTTTAGATGACCCAGGTGGTATAAAAGTATATGATAGCGAAAGAGTGAATATTATTAACAATCTTGTGTATGATAATTTTTTTGGCATTTATATTCAGTATAGTAAAAATTGCCTAATTAAAAACAATAAAATCATAGCCTTTGGTAAGCAAGAACAAGAAATAGGCAACGGTATTCATTGTTGGAAGAGCGACAGCCTACAAATTATCGGTAACGATGTTAGAGGCAATAGAGATGGAATTTATTTTGAGTTTGTTACTCATTCTGTGATTTGGCGAAACACTTCCGTTAAAAATATTCGTTATGGATTACATTTTATGTTTTCAAATAATGATGCTTATTTTTCAAACATATTTGAAAATAATGGTGCTGGAGTGGCAGTAATGTACACCAAAAATGTAATAATGATGAATAATACTTTTAAAGAAAACTGGGGTGATGCTGCCTATGGTATATTGTTAAAAGATATTTCAGATTCCTATATCTACAACAATCGTTTCCTTAATAATACTTCTGCTATTTTCTCAGATGGTGCTAACCGTATAGTTATAGAAAAAAATATTTTCCAAGGAAATGGTTGGGGCCTAAAAGTTCAAGCAAGCTGTATGGATCTTAGCATGATAAATAATAATTTTTTAGGTAATACTTTTGATGTAAGCACAAATGGCACTTTAGTTCAAAATACTTTTAAGGCAAACTATTGGGATAAATACGAAGGCTATGACTTAAACAAAGATGGCATTGGAGATGTTCCCTATCGTCCACTCAGTTTGTTTTCTGTGATTGTTGAAAGTAACCCACCAGCTATGCTGTTGTATAGAAGTTTCATGGTATCCCTATTAGATAAGTCAGAGAAAATCTTACCAAGTTTAACGCCTGACAACTTTATAGACAATAACCCTTTGATGAAATCTTTGAAACTGTGATAGAAATAAAAAGTATATCGAAGCGGTTTGGTAAGCTACAGGTTCTCAATAAAGTAAATCTGGAATGCAATCGTGGTGAGTGTATTGCATTGATTGGTCCCAATGGATGTGGAAAAACAACGCTCATAAAAAGTATTCTAGGTATGGTATTGCCTAATGATGGTGAGATCTTGTTTAAAGGAAAAAGTATTAAACAAGATTTTATTTACCGAAGCGAAATTGGCTACATGCCGCAGATTGGGCGCTACCCCGATAATATGACTATTGGACAGGTTATAGAAATGATTAAAAATATTAGGCAGCATAAAGGTAGTTATGATGAAGTGCTGTACCATCAATTTATTTTGCCTGAGATGCTCAATAAAAGAATGAGCACTTTAAGTGGTGGAACTCGACAAAAGGTTAGTGCTGTTCTTGCATTTTTATTTAATCCTGATGTGCTGATACTTGATGAACCAACTGCTGGTTTAGATCCACTGGCAGCAGAAATGTTGAAAGAAAAAATAATAGCTGAAAAGCAAAAAGGAAGGCTTATTCTAATCACCTCACACCAGTTGAGCGAACTTGATGATTTGATTTCTGAAATTGTGTTTATGAATGAAGGGCAGGTTCTTTTTCATAAAACAATTGATGCTCTAAAAGACGAAACCGGAGAGGCAAGAATTTCTAAAGCCATCACAAAAATTTTAAAAAGCAGAGTGGTATGAGCAGAATTATCCGCTTTATTATTTTAGATATTTTAAAAAATAGAATAGTATTGGTTTATACTGTTTTGCTTGCTGCCTTTGCGTGGAGTGCTTTTAGTTTAGAAGACAATAGCTCAAAAGGTACTCTTACTTTATTAAACATCATTTTGTTGATTGTGCCTTTAGTTTCAATCTTATTTACTACCATTTATATTTACAATAGTGCAGAGTTTATAGAGTTGCTTGTTAGCCAACCCATAAAAAGAAATAAAATTTGGATTAGTCTTTTTGCAGGATTGTCTTTGAGCTTTGTGATTGCATTTTTACTGGGTGTAGGCATACCGCTTTTTGTTTTTGCAGACCCCAATATTGCCATCATGATGACTACCATAGGGAGTATCATTACAATGGTTTTTATAGCTATTGCTTTTCTGAGTTCCATTCTCAGCCGAGATAAAGCCAAAGGAATTGGTGTTTCTATTTCTCTCTGGTTATATTTTGCCTTACTATTTGATGGCTTAGTTTTGTTTTTATTATTCCAACTTGCTGAGTACCCCATCGAAAAGATGATGGTTTTTTTAGCTGCAACAAGTCCGATTGATCTTGCCCGAATTTTAATTTTATTGCAGCTAAATGTTTCAGCTTTGATGGGTTATACAGGGGCAATATTTAAAGATTATTTTGGTTCAACACTTGGTTTGTTGGTCGCATTTCTATTATTACTCATTTGGGTAATAGTGCCATTTCTATTTTCACTTAAAATTTTTAAACACAAAGATTTATGATTATTCAAGAATTATTTCAACAATTGGAAACAAGCTCACATCCGGTAGCGAGAGCACTTCATAAAACTGATCATAGCAAAGCATTGGCTATTGGTTTCAAAAAGGGCATGATTATGAAAGAGCACAAAACTTCATTGCCTGCAAAGTTATTTGTACTATACGGAACCGTATTATATAAAGAAGGTGCTTTGACGAAAACACTACACCAGTATGAAGAAACCGAAATCCCTCAAGATATTATTCACTCGGTAGAATGTATTGACGATGCACTTTGCATATTAGTACAAGGCTAATATACAACACTATGAAAAAAGATATTGAAGACCGTAAGGATATTGAATTACTCATTAATTCTTTTTACGATAAAGTAAAACAAGATGCTATTATTGGTTCCTTTTTTACAGAAGTTGTACAAGTTAACTGGGAAAAACATTTGCCTGTGATGTACAACTTTTGGGAAAATATAGTTTTTCAAACAGGCAGTTACAACGGAAATCCAATGGATAAACACCTTGAGTTAAACAAGAAGAGTTTAATTACGATGGAACATTTTCAAAGATGGATATTGTTGTTTAACGAAACTGTTGATGAATTATTTAAAGGCGAAAAAGCTGAGCTAATAAAACAAAGAGCTTTGAGTATTAGCACAGTTATGCAAATTAAAATTTTGCAATCGTGAACCATCTGTTTTTGGTATTACATTTACTGGGAGCAACTATTTGGGTAGGTGGGCATTTGTTGTTATTGATTCGCTATTTGCCCCAAGCTATTAAAGAGAACGAGCCAGATATTGTAAAGGCGTTTGAGAAAAAATTTGAACCTTTAGGGTTACCTGCATTGCTACTGCAAATTATTACTGGAATATTATTGGCTTATCATTACAATGTTAGAATAGAAAATTGGTTTTCATTTAGCAATGGTATAGAAAAAGTTGTATCTATAAAACTCATGCTGTTATTGTCTACATTGGCATTAGCAGCACATGCTCGTATTTTTATTATACCAAAATTAAGTAGCCGTAACTTAACTCAGTTGGGTATTCATATCTTACTTATAAATATAATCGCCATTGCAATGTTGGTCATGGGGACTTTTATACGAAAGGGAGGGTTATAAAAAAAGCGATGCTTTTATGAGGCATCGCTTTAGTATTTATTTTAAGAACTTTTGCTTTTATTTTGGAAGCAAAACATCTCCAATTACATGGATTACTCCATTTGAAGTTTTAATAGTCGCTAAAATAGGTGTGCCATTTACCAAAGTCTTATCACTATCTTTCGTAATTTTTACCTTTCCACCAAATACCATGTCATATTCAGCACCATCTTGTAACAATACACCATCAATAACCCCTACATAAGTATGATAGCCAAGAATGTTTTCCAAATCACCTTTTTTTTCTGGTTTCAAAAGCCCTTCTACCGTCCCGGTAGGAAGTTTATCAAAAGCAGCATTTACTGGTGCAAATACAGTAAATGGCCCTGCATTACTCAAAGCATCAACTAAACCTGCTGCTTTTACAGCAGTTACAAGAGTGGTGTGGTCTTTACTGCCTACTGCCACTTGCACAATATTTGGGTTAGAAACATCGTCTTTTACTCCTGATTGGCCAGCTAACGCATTTTCTTCGGTACTTGTATTGCTATTAGAGTTATTGCTCTCGCTATTTTGGTTACATGCTGTAATAAACAATGCACAAAAAATCGATTGAATTATAATTATCTTTTTCATTTGAATGATTTTAACTTCAAAAATAATGGTGGGAAAACTTTACAATTATGACCATAATCATATCGGGGAAAAAATTAGTTTGATTTACTAGGTAAAGCGAATTGCGACATTAAAATGATACCGATACCACTCATGAGTAATAGTGAAACAAAAAATAATGATTCATTAATAAAAGGAATAAGAATATAGCCAATTGATGCAATGCCTTGTATTCCTAATAATAGTTCATTCAATAATATTCCAACTACAAAAATAGCTATGCCAGCAAAAGAATACTTATTAAATATGGATAACTTGGTCATATATGCATACGTAACCAAAAAAAGACTGATAAATGCCAGTAGAACCAAATGCAAATAAGCTATAACAATAGACCTGAAGCCAAAAGCCAGTTGGCTCACAGCCGGAATAGTAGATCCAAGTTGTAGTACAAATTTTATACTGCCTGCTATGGCAATAATAACGAGTAGCCACTTTAAAGGTTGAATGAAATCTAACTCTTTCAGAATTTTTTGTTTATAAGCATAATACAAAATATTACCCCAGCCAAGTGCTTGAGCCATTGCTGCTAATGCAAATACTATTTCAATCCAAATGGGTAAATGCATCCACAAAATTGATAATCCATAAGCGGGTACACAGCTATAAGCTATTAATCTAAAAGCCAAAAGATTGGTAGCAAAGTAGGCATATTTCTTTCCTAAATAATCATACAATAATCCCATGCAACCAAAGAAAAACCAACCGTTATATTGAAAATGCAAATACCAATATACTGATGCCAAATAAGTGTGTTGATGAATATTTTTGGTAGCCATCATCAACGTAAGCGATAAAGTACCCAATGATGACAATAACATAAAAATTAAAGCCCATTTAAACCATTGCCTTGTTATAATATTTGGATGGTGTTTAATATCAGGCCAAAACATTATAGTAAATACAAATGAAATAAGTATTGATAATGATGAGAATAAAATAGAGTAAAAGCCATAACCTTGTAGCATAAAACAAATAAGCATACCTAAAGCGGTAACCCAGTTTGCCCATAACAGGTAGTTATAATACATAAACTTTTTGTCTGTAATTAAACTCCGTAATGAGCGTGTCAAAAAGAAAAATAATGTTTGCGATATCCATCCAGCAAAAGCAAAATGCGAATGGGCGTGTTGTATATTTTTTTGATCAAGAAACGGAAAAGAATAAGCAATCTTGTACCTCATAATTACACCTAACACGGCAACAATAAAAAGGCTAAAAAAAGAAATAATTATCCATTTATTTGATTTTAATCGTATCATTTTAATAATATAATTTTCGGTTTCTTATTTCTACCTTGCCTTTGGCTTTTAGTCGCAATAGGACTCTGATAACAGTTTCTACTCTTAAACCAATGTGGTCGGCAATTTGTTGCCTTGTCAGGGAAATCAAATTTTTATTTCCCAGTATTCCATATTTTAATTTATAATAGTCTAGAAAAGATAATACTCGGGTTTCAGGCGAGCTGTTAATAATCATTTTCGTAACAACCGACTTATTATAAACACGATGAGAAAGAAGCTGTAGAATTTTATTTTTCAACTTAGGATATTCATCCAACAATGTTAGAAAATTTTCTTTCGGTAACCTTATTACGGTGGTATTCGAAGTTGCTTCAGAAGAAGCAGGATAAGGTAAATTTATGAATAAAGGTGGCTCACCAAAGCTTTCACCAGAAGCAAATATTCCTTGTGTAAATTCTCTTCCTTCCGAATTTATATTAAACATTTTTACACTTCCTTCCACAATCTGAAAGTAGTATCGGCATTGATCCCCCTCCGAAAATATTAAATCTCCTTTACGGTATTTTTTTTGAATACCACCATAGGCAATAATCAAGTCTATATTAATAAACATGCAGTATGAAATTTGGAATTATGATATACATCATTCTTAATCACGAGATAAAAGTAAAGTTTTTTGGATGATGTTTTTTTTCACTGTCGTCTTATAGGGTGAGGCATAACGGTTTGCGGCTACAAGAAGTTGGCGATTTCGAAGCACTAGCCTGTCTGCCAGCACTGAACTTGATACGAAGCATAAAGCTTCATTTAACCACTGAACCGCCAATTTCTTGTAGGTGCTGTTATGCGGTCGTTGTTTTGTTATACTGTTCTGCATATAGTTAATGTCTATTGTCACAATTAATATAGATGTCTTTTTCCTGTCTCGTCCTAAATTAAGTTTACACATTTTGGTTAATAATCCTAATACAAGTTTACACAAAAAAGTTAATCCTAATTAAGGTTAACAGATAAAAGTTATGCCATAACCTCCTCCTTTCTTTTGTAGTAGTTTTTCCAGGTTCTTTTAAGCGGTCTGTTAAGTTGATGTGCAATAACAGGAGTTAGCATTTCAATGCTGCTATGAGGCCTTAAATGATTGTAAGTGCTTATAGCAACTGCAATGTTGTTTAAAGCTGTTTCATAATCATCATGAACTTCCTCTAGTAATTCATCTTTTAAGATTCCGTTTACTCTTTCAGCAATAGCATTTTGCATCGTACGGAAAAACAGTTTAATGGCGTTCACCATTTGGTTTTGGTACGAAGCCGACAGTTTGTTCTTTAATATATATTCGTTGTTGAAAACGATGATGTCGTTATTTTCGATTTCGTTCAACGCCTTGTCTGAAAAAAAATGCAGAAACACGCGTATAGCATCGCTGTATGTTTTTATGGTGCTTTCGCTGTACCGTTTGCTTCGCAGCCATTGCACAAATTTTTCTTTTTGCAGTTGAACTTCAGCACTTAATTGGTTTTCGGGCTTTGTATTTTCCCTGATCTTTAACTTAAATTTTTGGCGGGATTCTTCCGAATCGGGCAAATGCCAAACCCTGAGCGTTGCACTCCATTTTGCCCCTTTCAGTTTTTTAAAACGGGCAATAAGTTCTGTTTTGTTTTCAAAGTAAACGGCTATGCGGTTTTCACCTTTGTGCTTGATGAGTTTGGCTATGTACATACCTTAATTACTTAACAATAAAATCAGTCTTCATTTCTATCAAGGTTTCTTCTCTGTCGAAAGTAAGAAACTCTTTGGATGATTTGTAACCAAATAACAACTTCTTTATAGCATTAAGGTCATCGGCAAAACGGTTCGAAACTTTTCCCCTTGGGACTACTAACTGATCAAAACAGTATGGATCAGATGCGAAGCGAGCAATAAAAAGCTCGCTTTTGTATTGTAAGCAAAGCAGATGACAGTCCCGCAAAGGGACTGCTGTTTTGATCCACTGCTCGAGCTTACCAAAGGATCATGTCAGTAATCCTGCTGGGACT
>JALONK010000059.1 GCA_025454975.1 Bacteroidia bacterium | reverse complement strand
CATTTGTACACACAACAGCAGAAGGAGTCACATTTCACAAATATGGGCACAAACGTTTGCAAATCATTTTAAATTACATCACATCAATTGTTATTCGGGTGGCACCGAAGCAACTCAACTGTTTCCAATGATAGCGGATACACTAAGCAAGCAAGGTTTCAGTATACATATTTTAGCTGAAGGTCTTAATCCCATATATGCAGTTAAGTTTGATGTAAATGATAAACCTATTATTGGTTTCTCTAAAACCTATCAACATCCTTTTAATCCACAACAACATTTTATTGCGGTAATGACTTGCCATCAGGCCACCGAAGCTTGTCCTGTAGTATTTGGAGCAAGTGATAGGATTTCCATGTGGTTTGAAGATCCAAAGGTATTTGATGGAACCCCTGAAGCTGCTCAAAAATATGAAGAAAGAAGCATTGAAATTGCAAGAGAATTATACCTCGTTTTTAAAGAGGTGAATGCCGGCATTAGTGCATAAATAAAAAACGGTTAAGTTTGATCTTAACCGTCGTTTTTTTACATTATACCAAAGCACCGTTTTTAATTTCTTGCACGATTCCCGGATCTAATAAAGTGGTGATATCACCCAAATTACCGGTATCACCTTCGGCAATTTTGCGTAATATTCTTCGCATAATTTTACCACTTCTGGTTTTAGGTAAACCACTCACAAATTGTATTTTATCAGGTTTTGCAATTGGTCCAATAACCCTTGATACGGTTTGAATAATATCTTGTCGGGTAAGGTTTTCATCTTCATGAGAACCATCATATACAACATAGGCGTAAATACCTTGACCTTTAATATCGTGAGCATAACCAACCACTGCACTTTCAACAACACCATTATGCATATTCAAAGCATTTTCTACTTCGGCAGTTCCTATCCTATGTCCACTTACGTTTAATACATCATCAACTCTACCTGTTATGCGGTAATTACCATCTTCATCTCTTAAACATCCGTCACCGGTAAAATAAGATTGAGGATAAGTTGAGAAATAGGTAGTTCTGCATCGTTCATGATCGCCATATGTGGTTCTTATCATACCCGGCCAAGGTTGTGAAATACATAAATTACCTGATACTGCATTTCCTTCGATTACCTTTCCTTGCTCATCAACTAAAACCGGATTTACTCCCGGTAAAGGTAAGGTAGCATGTGCAGGTTTATGCGGCGTAACGCCGGCCATATTAGAAATCATGATACCACCGGTTTCAGTTTGCCACCATGTATCAACTATCGGGCAGTTTTCTTTACCAATATTACGATAAAACCACCACCAAGCTTCTTCATTAATAGGTTCTCCAACTGAACCTAAAACTTTTAACGAACTTAAATCATAAGGTTTTACATAATCTAATCCAAAACCCATTAAACTTCTTATGGCAGTAGGTGCAGTATATAAAATATCTACTTTGTATTTTTCAACTATTTGCCAAAACCTTCCTGCATCCGGCCAAGTAGGAACACCTTCAAACATTAAAACGGTTGCACCTGCGCTAAGCGGACCATAAACTATATAACTATGCCCGGTTATCCAACCAATGTCGGCCGTACAAAAATGTATTTGTCCCGGTTGATATTGAAATACATTAACAAAAGTGTAATTAGTCCAAACCATGTAACCACCGGTAGTGTGCACCACTCCCTTTGGTTTACCGGTTGAACCCGAAGTATATAAAATAAATAACTCGTCTTCTGCATCCATCACCTCAGGTTCATAAAAAGGATTGCCTTGGGTTTCTACTTTTTTAATTTCATCTTCCCACCACACATCGCGCCCTTTAATCATACTTACGGGAGTGCGTGTGCGTGTGGCAACTATTACTCGCTTCACAAACCTGCATCCAATTAAAGCATCATCAATCACATTTTTTAAAGGAATATCTTTATTACCCCTAAAAGCTCCATCACAAGTAACTATAAATTCTGCTTGTGCATCATATAAGCGGTCGGCAATTGCCTGAGAAGAAAAGCCTCCGAAAATAACCGAATGGATTGCACCAACTCTTGCACAAGCCAACACAGCTATTGTAAGTTCAGGTATCATTCCCATGTATATACATACCCTATCACCCTTTTTAACCCCATTATTTTTTAAAACATGAGCAAATTGATTTACCTTCATGTGTAAATCGCGATATGTTAAAACACGATGGTGCTCCTCAGGATCATTACTCTCCCATATAATGGCTGGCTTATCTCCTAAGGTTGCTAGATGACGGTCTAAACAATTTTCTGTAATGTTTAACTTGCCTCCTAAAAACCATTTAACATGAGGTTCGATAAAATTCCAATCTAATACCTTATCCCACTTTTTGCGCCAAACAAATGTTGATGCAATTTCATCCCAAAATTTTTCCGGATGTTCAATACTCTTTTGATAAGCTTCACGGTAAGCATCAATATTGTTGATTTGATATGGATATGTCATAATAATATAAGTTGAAATGAACAATACGAATGTAATCAACTGTTAGCTGCTACAAAACTATACTTTGCTTATTACATATAGTTTTAAAATAAAACTGACAACTGTTATGTTTTCACATTTCATTTATCAGTAGTGCTTATTCGTGAAAATAAAATATCAACATCTATCTTGTAAATGCTGTAATATATTGGATTTATAAGAATGATTGATGTAATCATTATTTGATAATTTCAACCGATGAATGGTGAAAAAGTAGGTTACAATGTAATAAACTTAAATGGTATGAATACCTATAATTGGTCATTTAGTATATATATGCTAAATATATATAGTTAAACTTTTAATTTAGTAGTATGGAAACACTGCATTGTCCAAAATGTAAATCAGAAGACATTAACAAAAGTGGCTTTGTTAAAGGGCGACAACGTTACTTATGTAAATCTTGCAATTACTTTTTTTCGGTTATGAAAGAAGGTAAGCATATTGATAATTATTATGTAATAAAAGCCCTTCAACTTTATATTGAAGGGGTGAGTTTGCGAGAGATTGAGCGATTAATAGGTGTAAGTCATGTATCGGTAATGAACTGGGTAAAAAAGTTCAACTTAAAGGCTCCTGAAAACAGCGATTATCACCCTACTTACAAAGTTATGCGTCATGATGAGTTAATACAATTCATGGCTAATAGAGATAATACCAGAAATACCGGATTAATCATTACAGAATTGGGAGATAAGTTTATGGTTATAAAGTGGGAAAGGTTAAAGGCTAAGCGCTAAAAAACTATATCATTTTACAGTTGAATAGTTACTAACACCCCATCATAAAAGTTTGTATAGAGATTTGTTCTCACAAACAAAACTAAAACCACTATGAAAAGATTTGTTACTGCAATTGCCCTATTGTTCGTCATACATCAATCGCAAATAAGGGCTCAAGGTACCGAAGAGTACGGTTCAGGACTTAAGGTGAATTTAGACTCAACAGGTAAAAAATATATTCGTTTTTTAACATGGCATCAAGTATGGCTTCGTCATAATGAAAATAATCCCGGTTCACTTATTAATGGTGAAGAGTCGAAATCACAATGGGATATGGGGTTTAGACGATCGCGCTTTTTGTTCTATGCTCAACTCAACCCCAATTTTCTTATCCTTACCCACATAGGTATTAACAATGCAAATCAAGTTGGTGGAGGAGCCAACGGACAAGGAGCATCGGGAGCTGATGGTAAAAAACCTCAATTATTTATTCATGATGCTTGGGTAGAGCATAAGGTTTATCACGACATGATGTCAATAGGTGTGGGTTTACATTATTGGCAAGGCCCATCGCGCATGAGCTCCGGTTCAACCTTAAACTTTTTAGCCATTGATGCCCCCATATTCAATTGGCAAAACATCGAAGCAACCGATCAATTTGCCCGTCAATTTGGTATTTATGCAAAAGGTAAGTTATTAGAGAACAAAAGGCTCGACTATAGGGTTTCGATGAACTTTCCATTCGCCATACCTCGCGGAACAGCCCAAAGCAGGCTGGATGTAGATGCTGCGAATAATAATGTAGAAATTGCGAATTACAAAGGTGGCGGACAACCACGTAATGCTTTTCAAGGTTACCTTCAATATCAGTTTTGGGGTATAGAAAGTAATTTACTCCCTTTTACAGTTGGTACTTATTTGGGAACTAAAAAGGTGCTTAATGTTGGTATTGGCGCTTACACACAAAAGGATGCCATGTGGAGTGCCAAAAGAAATTCAAACACAGGGGCACTGGATACCGTTTTACACAATCAACTATTTTTATCGGCAGATGCATTCCTTGATTTACCATTGAGCAAAGGATATGCTTTCACAGCTTACTTAAATGTAAACCGTTTTGATATGGGACCAAATTATGTAAGAAATATTGGTATTGATAATCCAACCAACGGTACCGTGGCAAATGCCGTATTGTTTAATGGTGGTGGTAATACCATGCCTACTGTAGGCACCGGAAATATTTATTATGCTCAAGCGGGATTATTACTTCCTAAATTTAAACGTCTTGGAAAACTCCAACCTTATGTAGCCTGTAAATATGCACAATTCGAACGTTTAATAGATGATATGATTACACCTGATGTAGGGGTAAACTGGTACTTAAACGGACATTCAGCTAAAATTACTTTTAACTACCGCTGGCGTTCTGTCTATAAATGGGCCGATCGCTCGCGTACTTATGGCGACGTAGTGTTCGACCGCACACTAGGCGAATTTGCCATTCAATTCCAAATTTATTTATAACAAATGACACCCAACAATATGGAAAATACAACTGAAAAACAAAGCATCATTAAGGTTATTGGTGCTTCCTCTTTAGGTACACTTATCGAGTGGTACGACTTTTATATCTTCGGCAGTTTAGCCGTAATTATAGGCAAACAATTATTTCCAACTGATGCCGGAGCTTCTGCATTAATAAATACCTTAGCTATTTTCGCTGCGGGATTTATCGTGCGGCCATTTGGTGCCTTAGTATTTGGTAGATTAGGTGACTTGATTGGACGTAAATACACCTTTCTTTTAACATTAGTTTTAATGGGCGGTTCAACCTTTTTAATTGGACTTATTCCTTCGTATGCTACCATTGGCTATGCAGCTCCAATACTGGTTTTAATACTACGATTGGTGCAAGGATTGGCTTTAGGAGGCGAATATGGCGGTGCAGCCACTTATGTTGCCGAGCATGCACCTGCGGGTAAACGCGGATATTTTACAAGTTGGATTCAAACTACGGCTACCTTAGGATTATTTTTATCATTAGGTGTAATTGTATTTACTAAAAACCTTTTAGGTGCAACTGCTTTTGCCGACTGGGGATGGAGAATTCCTTTTTTAATATCTATCTTATTGGTTGTGGTATCTATTTACATACGCATGAAAATGCACGAATCACCCATGTTTGCTAAACTTAAGAGTGAAGGTAAAATTTCTTCAAATCCGTTAAAGGAAAGTTTTAGTCATAAATCAAATTTTAAAATGGTATTGCTGGCTTTGTTCGGCGCTACTATGGGACAAGGTGTAATATGGTATACCGGACAATTTTATGCGCAATCATTTTTAGAAAATACCGTACGACTCGATTTTAATGAATCACGTTATATCCTACTTTGGGCGATCTTATTTGCTACTCCATTCTTTATTGTGTTTGGAAGTTGGAGTGATAAGGTTGGACGTAAATGGATTATGCTTACCGGTATGTTGTTAGGTGTGCTATGTTACCGCCCTATTTACCAATACTTTTATAACCAAGCTAATTATGCCGAACTTGAAAAAACTATGCCTGTTACCATCGGCGAAACCACAGTTAAAACTGAGGCATTAGCTTTTGGCGATTCTTTACGTACTACCATCATAACTAAAAAATTAGAAAACGGTGCCACCTATAAAACTAGTACCACCGATACAGTATATGCTGATGTTACTAAAGGTATTGGTGCAGGTAAACCAATATACAGCGATAAAACCTTACCCGAAAATATCTTCTGGATGTTTGTATTGCTGGTATTCGTTCAAATCTTATTTGTTACCATGGTATATGGACCAATTGCAGCTTTCTTGGTTGAATTGTTTCCAACTAAAATAAGATACACATCAATGTCGCTTCCATACCATATTGGTAATGGAGTATTCGGAGGATTAGTGCCTTTTATAGCTACCTTAATTGCAAGCTTTAGCGGATCAACTCCACTGTCAGGATTGTGGTACCCTATAGGTATAGCGGCGGTGTCATTTATCATTGGTGCTGTTTATATCAATAATAAAATAGATGAAAACGTTAATGATTAATTATACACTTTAAATAACTGAAACAATGAATACAATAAAAAAATTATTAGGTGTGGTGTGGTTAGCTTTAGCACCACTATTGGTAGGCTTCATGTTTATGCAAGCAGCCGATAAAATTAGCAAAGCTGCTGATGGTATCGTAAAAACAAATACTACGTTGCAATGGGTAATTATTCTAATCATATTTCTTCCAATTTGTGCAGGTTTAGCGGTGTTTGGCTTTTATGCATTAAAAGGTGAATACAGCCACCTTCCCGAAAACTCAGAAGAACTATAATCCAATTAACAATACAAAAAGGTTACGTTATTCAGTTAGCGTAACCTTTTTGTATTTTATTTTTTGAAACACTATATTCCATTAATATTATTAAATATGGTAAACAACCGAAAACAAAAAAATATATTATTAGCAGTACTGTTACTCTTATTATTTTCGTTCCCGATAATAAGTATTGCTAACAAATCAACTTTAGTTGGCGGTATCCCCCGGTTGTATTTATATATTGGTCTGGTTTGGTTTATTTCGTTAATATTATTAGTGATTTTGGCTGAGGGAAAACCTTTCAATAAAATTAAAAAAACAGCTAAATGAACAGTTGGATAATTATTGGTGCCGCCCTTTTTTATTTAATCCTATTATTTGCAGTAGCATACTTTGCCGAATATCAACAAAAAAAAGGCAACAGTATTATCAATAATGGATATGTATATGCCCTTTCATTGGCCGTTTATTGCACTGCTTGGACCTACTACGGAAGTGTTGGGAGGGCAACAACTAATGGCATAACATTTTCTGCTATCTATATCGGACCTACCATTGCTGCCGCCTGTTTTATTCCGGTACTGCGAAAAATTATTCGCATTACTAAGGCACAGCGCATCAATTCAATAGCAGATTTTATTTCAACTCGTTATGGAAAAAATGCTACCCTTGCCGCAGTGGTTAGCATTTTCTGTGTAGTTGGTGTATTGCCATATATTGCCCTGCAATTAAAAGCAATCACTTTAAGCCTAAGTGTACTTTCATCTGATGTGCTAAATGACATTACAGGAAATACCTCATTATATATTACCGTTGGACTAGCCTTTTTTATTGTTGTATTTGGAACACGGTCGGTTGATGCTACCGAAAAGCATGAAGGACTTGTAGCTGCTGTTGCCTTTGAGTCACTTATTAAACTGTTTGCTTTTATTGCAGGTGGTTTATTTGTAACCTATGGCATTTTTAATGGGTTTGATGATATATTCAAACAAGCATCAAATCATACAACACTTAAAAATTTATTTACCATCAATGGAGAACATGGATTAACCGATTGGTTTGCTACCATCTGTTTATCAATGATGGCAGTATTGTTTTTACCCAGGCAATTTCAAGTTGGTGTAATAGAAAATGTAAAAGAGGAACACCTGAAAAAAGCCACATGGTTATTTCCATTATACCTATTGGTAATTAATATTTTTGTTATTCCCATTGCATTTGGCGGCACCTTGTTTTATCAGAATCAAACCATAGATGCCGACACTTATGTATTGGCCATACCTATGAGCAACCAGCAAACAGCCTTAAGTTTGTTGATTTTCATCGGAGGATTTTCGGCTGCAGCAAGTATGATTATGGTTGAAACAATTGCTTTAAGCACCATGGTAAGTAATAACCTGGTTATGCCGTTCTTGTTTTCACAACCATCCTTTGCCAATCAAATTGATTCATCAATCGGAAAAGTAATTTTATATATAAGAAGGTATAGTATAGTGATGATTTTACTCCTCGCCTATTTATATGATAAAATGGTGGCTGAATATTTTTCATTGGTTTCAATTGGGTTGATATCATTCACTGCTGTCGCACAATTTGCCCCTGCCATCATAGGTGGTATCTATTGGAAAACGGCTTCTAAAAATGGAGCAATGGCAGGTATTTTATTGGGGTTCGGAATTTGGTTTTATACCCTTATCATTCCTGCTATGGTTGATGTTAAGCTTATTCAAGAAAGTATCGTAATAAGCGGACCATGGAACATTAGCTGGTTAAAACCTACAGCTTTGTTTGGTTTAACCGGACTAAATAATATTACACACGCTTTATATTGGAGTTTATTATTTAATATTTCGGCGTATATTTTATTTTCTTTATACAGCAAGCTAAATGCAAAAGAAGTATATCAGGCTGAATTGTTTGTTGATGCAGATAAACATGTGAGCGAAAATTACAGTGTAATATGGAGAGGTACTGCTTATATGCCCGAATTATTCATGCTCTTGCAAAACTTTTTAGGCAAGGAACGTGCATCAAATTTGTTACAAAATTATGCCAACCGACATCAAATTAATTTAAACCATAATGGAGTAGCTGACCCACGAATGGTTACCTTTAGTGAAAAAATATTGGCAGGAGTAATTGGGTCAGCCTCAGCACGGATAATGGTGAGCAAGGTTACCAAAGAAGAAGAAGTTAGTATAAATGAAGTATTTAAAATATTACATGAATCGCAACAATTGATGGAATTAAATAAAGAACTCCGAAAAAAATCAATTGAGCTTACTAAAGCTACCGAGCAGTTAAAACAAGCAAATGCTCAATTAATGAGCATGGATGAATTAAAAGATGAATTTTTATATACCGTAACGCACGAACTGAGAACTCCGCTTACTTCTATTCGTTCACTTAGCGAAATATTAGTAGAACATCCTGATATTGATGAAGACCAACGCATTAATTTTGTTACAGCCATTGCTCGCGAAACTGAAAGGTTAAGCCATTTAATAACTAAAGTATTAAACCTTGAGAAGTATGAAAGTGGTAAACAAAAACTTCATTTAACTTCATTTGATATTGGTGCCTTATTGAAACACCTCACAGAGGAATATCAACACCTGGCCATTCAGAAACAAATATCTATGTCGTGTAAAATACCTAATAGCATGTTATTGGTATTTGCTGACGCTGATTTAATTCAGCAAGTGATTATTAATTTATTAAGTAATGCAATTAAGTTCACGCCTGAATATGGCTGCATAGATATCACAATCCGAGAAGAATCAGAATACCTATTTGTGAGCGTTAAAGATACCGGAAAAGGAATTCCGGAGGAAGAAGTAGAACATATATTCGATAAGTTTTTCCAAGCACGAAATCAAACCATTAAAAAACCTGAAGGTACCGGTTTAGGGTTGGCTATTTGTAAACGTATTATAGATATGCACAAAGGAGAAATTTATGTAGAAAATCATCCGGGAAAAGGTGCGATTTTTACCTTTACAATTCCTACCTTTGTTCGTAATGAATCCCTAATTGCTCATAATGAATCAAGCCTATAAAATATTAGTTGTTGATGATGACCCTTACATCTTGATGTCGCTTGAATTTTTGATGAGAAAAAACGGGTTTGATGTAATGATTGCCAGGAACGGTACAGAAGCCATGGAGCTGTTAGATCAATATTCACCTGATGTTGTTCTGCTTGATATTATGATGCCTGATGTAGATGGTTATGCCATTTGTTCACACATACGATCATCAACTAAACACCAATATTGTAAAGTGGTATTCATGAGCGCTAAATCAAAAGATACCGACATAAAAAAAGGACTCGACCTTGGTGCTTCCTTATATATCACTAAACCTTTTAGTAATAAAGAACTTGTTCATAAAATCTCAGCATTGCTTGATTAATGTGGGATAGCCTGATGAAAATCACCTGTAAATCTTGCTAAAATGGTATAGTTTAAAATAAGAGTTTACATGCACTTGCGTAACTTTACCTGTATAAAAATACAATTATGAATTACGCCTCATTTTACCAAAAAAGCATACACGAACCTGATCATTTTTGGCTAGAACAAAGTAAAAACATTCCTTGGTTTAAAACGCCAACGTTGGGGTATAGTCAACTTTCTAACCAACACACAACATGGTTTGAAGATGGTATGTTAAACATGTCGTATGCATGTTTAGATGCACAAATCTTAGCAGGTAGAGGCGAACAAACAGCATTGATATATGATTCGCCGGTAACCGGAATTGTTAAACATTATACCTATAACAGTTTACATAACTTGGTTGCAACATTTGCCTCCGGACTTTTTTTGAGAGGAATAGCTGCCGGAGATACAGTTGTAATTTATATGCCAATGATTCCGGAAGCTGTGATTGCGATGTTGGCTTGTGCCAGAATTGGTGCTATTCATTCGGTTGTATTTGGCGGATTTGCTCCGCACGAATTAGCTATGCGTATAGATGATGCAAAACCTAAGGCACTCATTACAGCAACTTATGGGATTGAAGTGAATAAAAAAATTGATTACACATCTTTAATAAACCGGGCATTAAACGAGGCAACACATCAACCTGAATATATTATTTCGTTTGCTCGTGATACAAACGCTGAATTTCCCAAAGGGATTATTAGTTTTAATGATATTTATGATACTAAAACAATTGAACCGGTAGCCTTACCATCAACACATCCATTGTATATTTTGTACACATCAGGCACCACCGGAAGTCCTAAAGGTATAGTAAGAGACACCGGAGGATATGCGACAGCCTTGAAATTTAGTATGGAAAACATTTATCAAATGAAGCCCGGTGAAGTATTTTGGACTGCAAGTGATGTAGGTTGGGTAGTTGGACATAGTTATATAGTGTATGGGCCATTATTACAAGGTTGTACTACAATTTTATATGAAGGCAAACCTGTAAAAACACCTGATTGTGGAAGCTTCTGGCGAGTAATTGAACAGCACCGAGTGAAGGTTATGTTTACAGCACCAACCGCTATTCGTGCGATTAAAAAAGAAGATGATGAAGGAACAAAACTAGTACAATATAATCTAAACAGTTTACAAACCTTATTCCTTGCAGGTGAAAGATGTGATCCTTCAACCTATGATTGGATAAAGAGTAAATTAAATATTCCTGTTGTTGACCATTGGTGGCAAACCGAAAGTGGCTGGCCTATGTTAGGCATCATGGGTAAAATAGATCAACGTGCAGCTAAAGCCGGTTCGGCGGGGTTCCCGGTATGTGGGTACAAAATTGACGTTTTAAATGAAGCTGGTGAATTACTCCATCCGAATGAAGAAGGATATGTTGCGGTTAAACTTCCATTACCACCGGGTTGTTTACCAACCTTATGGAACAATCATGAACGCTTTATACAAGGTTATTTGAATAAGTTTGAAGGGTATTATTTAACCGGTGATGGTGGCTATACTGATGACGAAGGATATTATTACATTATGGGAAGAATGGATGATGTAATCAATGTGGCCGGACATCGGTTAAGCACAGGGGAAATGGAAGAATTAATTGCCTCACACCCCGCCATTGCTGAATGTGCTGTAATTGGCATTGCCGACGAACTTAAAGGACAATGTCCTATAGGTTTAGTAGTACTTAAAGATGGGCTATCTGTTATTGAACAATTAATAGAACAAGAATTAGTAGCATTAATTAGAGACCAAATTGGTGCTGTAGCTTGGTTTAAACATGTGGTGGTTGTTAAACGCTTACCTAAAACACGTTCAGGTAAAATATTGAGAAAAACCATGAGGCACATTGCTGATGGATTAGCCTATCAAATACCTTCAACCATCGAAGATCCTGAAACGCTAACCGAAATTGAGTTGTCATTAAGTGCCAAAAAATTAGGTGCGGCCTTTATTGCATTATCCTAATTAATGTGCAAAGCTTGATGATAATTTTATGACGTTGTTTATTCATTAGCCAATCAAAAATTATATCTTAGACGCTATGCATGCACTCTCACAAAAAATAGGTTCATTACAAGGCTCAGAAATCATCAGGTTAGCCGGAGAAATTAATCAACTCATTCAGTCAGGTAAGAAAATTTATAACCTAACTATTGGTGATTTTAATCCAACATTATTCCCAATTCCATTAGCATTTGAAGAGTTAATTATTGAAGCATATCAGCAAAAACAAACAAATTATCCTCCTGCTGATGGAACAGCAGAAGTAAAAAGTGCGGTACTTCAATTTTTAGCCACACATGAACAATTAGAATATCAGTCGAACGAAATATTAATTGCCGGTGGTGGGCGACCATTAATATATGCTGCTTACCAAAGTGTATTAAACCCTAATGATAAAGTATTATACAGTGTTCCATCATGGAATAATAACCACTATGCACACCTAAGCGATTCACAAAAAATTGAAATTGAAACAACTGCCGAAGATGGCTTTATGCCAACTGCACATTCACTTGAGCCTTATATAAAAGAAGCACGACTATTGGCTTTATGTTCGCCATTAAATCCAACCGGAACAATGTTTAGCAAGCAAGCATTAAGTGACATTTGCACGTTGGTGATAGCAGAAAATGAACGAAGAAAGAGTATTGATCAACCATTATTGTATGTAATTTATGATCAAATTTATTGGTTGATTAATGGTGAGCATAACCCACACTACAACCCTGTAAGCATATCGCCGGAGATGAAACCTTACACGCTTTTTATTGATGGTATTTCTAAAGCATTTGCAGCAACAGGTGTTCGTGTTGGTTGGGCATTCGGTCCTTCAGAAATAATTAATGGTATGAAAAGTTTATTAGGCCATATTGGTGCATGGGCTCCGAAACCTGAACAAATGGCCACTGCCAAATATTTACGACATGATAAACAAGTATGGACCGATATTGCAGCTTTAAAAAAGAATTTAGCCTTACGTTTGAACAACCTATATTCTGGCTTTGAAGGCATGAGAATGGATGGATTACCTGTATATTGCATTGCTCCGCAAGGTGCTATTTATTTAAGTGTTCAATTCTCAATTTTAGGTAAAACTACACCTCAAGGTCAACTCATTAAAACTACTGAAGATATTACAGCCTATTTATTGCATCAGGCCGGAATTGCTGTTGTACCTTTTACAGCCTTTGGTTGTAAACCCGGAACCGATTGGTATCGTATATCTATTGGAACTTTGCATGAGCAGGAAATTCCATTGGTATTACAACAAATAAAACATGCCCTGTCTGCATTAACTGAGTAGGTAGGCAATAAAATGTTGTGGTACGAAAGTTGCTAAAGCAAAAGTAAAACAAGTTTATGCTTTTGATATGCTTAATTGGAACCAGGTAAAAACATTAGTATTATTTTACAAAAGAATGTTAATTCCTACCTTCTTTTTTACCGCACTCATTGGTTTATCAAGCTATTCTATAACCGGAGCCTATTCTTTAGTTCAATTTGGAATTGCTTTTATGTTTGTTTTGCCTTTAATGCATTATTTCCTGAATGAAGTTTTAGACCATACTGCTTATTATTTTTATTTCACACAAGGACTATCCAAACTATATTTAAGAACAGCTACAGGTATTATAAGTATAGTCACAATGATAATTTCTGCATGTTTATGAATACCTTACATGTAGATAGTATCATTAAAAATATTGGCGACAGGTTATTGCTATCCGACATCTTCTTTACCTGTCAAACCAAAGAAATAAAGGCGCTATTTGGAAGAAACGGTACCGGTAAATCAACCTTATTTAAAATCATCACAGGAATTGAACATGCCGAACAAAAGTTTATTAAAGTAAACCGGGATATTATTATTGATGTAAACACATCATATAAAAAAGTGAACTATTTACCTCAGCACCATTTTATACCCAAGCATTTAAAAATAAGGGAACTCATTCATTTAATGTGTAGCGAAACAACTATTGGAAAAATAATCATCCACCCTATTATTCGCGAATCATACAATAAAAATTCATATCAACTATCAACCGGTGAGCGTAGATTTATAGAAGTAATGGTGATGATATATTCCAACGCAAAATTTACCTTACTTGATGAACCTTTTAATGCCTTATCACCAATACATAAAGAGCACATACAACAGGCCATTAATGATGCTGCTGCAAGTAAAGGTTTTATCATAACCGACCATGACTACCGTTCGGTATTAAACTTAACACAAACAACTATGTTGTTAACCAACGGAGTGTTAAAGCAAATGAGTGACCCGATTTTGTTAAAAGAAGGTGGTTATTTGTGAAATATTGATAATGGAAAAACCAAACAAATGGATAATAAAATCCTTACATAAACTTATAACAATTAGAACTATGTAACATATGCCAATCTTTTTAAAAGAGATAAATTCCAACCATTATTTACAAAGCCATCGCTCAACCCCTCCATGTCCGGAGCATGCCCCTTGACCTGTTGCTGTTGACATTGTGCCATCCTTACATAGTGCACCTCTTCGTTTGGATTGATCGTTCTGACAGTCATTTACGGCGCTTTGACTTGAAGACGAATCATCTTTAGCACATGAGTAAATAATGCTTATAAAAAATATCAATAAAATTTTGCGCATAGTGGTAAATAATTAAAGGTTGAATTTGGGTACATTACATTATAAATGAATTGAAAAATTGTATCCAACAAATAATATTCATTTGCGTTCCTTAATTTAGAGTATATTCATAGTTTAATAGCATATAAACATTGATAATGTAAGCATCCCCAAAAATAGTACAATTTAAAAGTAGAAAAAACATAACTTTAAATTGTAAAATATGAAAAAGAGCAAATTTAGTCCGGCTCAAATAGC
>JALONK010000023.1 GCA_025454975.1 Bacteroidia bacterium | reverse complement strand
TCAGTCATATTTAATGCTTCGGTACTTGTTATAACACGTGTTTTATCAATTTCAACACCCGGTAAAGAAGCAGGTTTTGAACCCGTAGCAATAATTACTTTATCTGTTTCAATTGTGGTTTCTTTCTCGCCACTTATCTTGATTGTATTTTTATTTACAAACGAACCTAATCCGTGAAATACATCAATTTTATTTTTCTTCATTAAATAATCAATGCCATCACAAGTTTGTTTAACAACACCATTCTTGCGCTCAATCATTTGTTTTAAATTCACCTGTACTTCACCTTTAATATCAATGCCATGTGTTGTAAAAGTATGCAAGGCATTATGAAAGTGTTCTGATGAATCTAACAATGCTTTTGAAGGAATACATCCCACATTTAAGCATGTACCTCCAAGTGTATTATACTTTTCTATGATTGCAGTTTTGAATCCAAGTTGAGCTAAACGAATGGCGGCAACATATCCGCCGGGACCTGAACCAATAACGGTTACATCGTATTTCATAAATTACATCTTTTTGTTAAAACGGTTACAAAGATATTAGAAGTTTTCAGATAGACCTTATCTAAATCGTGATGTATATCAATGATACTTAAATGAGGTTTAGTGCGGCTGATTACCAAGCTTTTCTCCGGCCTCAATAGGAATGGGAATAAAATTCTCTTTAGGAGGAATCATGCAACTGTAATCTGGATTATAGGCGCAATACGGATGATAGGCCATATTAAAATCAAGCATGGCTTCTGTTGCGCCTGCGGGTAGGATTACATCAATATAACGCCCGCCTTCGTAGGTTGTAGCACCTGATGTTTTATCTTTAAAAGGCACTAACAGTTGTAGTGTATCACTGTTTGGATTGTTGGTAAATGCTGCGAGTTGAAGGTTTATTTTATTAATGGTGAGCAATAAATTACACACCGGAAACATCTCGTATGTTCGTCCCATGGTATGTGGCATAGGTTTGGCTTTGGCCGGATTCCATATCACTTTTGCAGGAATTTTATATTGCCAATCGGGTTGAAAGTAGGCTAAACCGGGAAAAGCTTTTTTCACTTCTGAAGTTAAAGGCGATTGCCTGTCGTTCATTAAAAAATAATTCTTGTTAGCCCTAAGTTGTAACACTTTCGTTGTATAGGCTGCTTCATCTGCTCCTTGTTGGTTACAAGATGCTAAACTTATTAACAGACATAACCCAATATTCTTAATTAAGTACATCAATTTCTTTAACATGTACTATATTCATAGAAGGTGGCTCTTCATGTACAATAACGATTAATTTGGCATGCCTTGGCACTACCTGAATACGCGGTAACTCAACATCAGTTGTATATTCATATTCTTTTTCGAAAATCCTTCCGCGTGTTAAGGTTACAGCAGGATTATTTGTTAAAGGATCACCGGTAGAATTCGTAATCACATCTCGTAGGATGTGCATGTGTACATAATTCGGATTAAATTTAACATCAAAGGTAACCGGGTCTTGGTATTCCTGAACATCTATAATACTATCCTCAACCAATAAAATAGTGAGTAAATGTTTTTGACTTACATCAGCAGTGTAGGTAAGTTTGATTTTAAGTTTACCTTTTCTGGTTGCTTGGTTAAATTCCGTATTTTCCAATTCAATATTAACCGGGGTTGAGCCTTGTAAAACCTGCTGTGTACGTGCATACCATTCTTCTCTACCTAATAACCTGCCATTTGTAGCACCGGGAAACAACCTTCGGTTAACATAACCACGAGGCAGTGAATTAGGCATACCAACCAAATTTAAAATGTTGGTAGCATCCTGCGTTCGAAAATCATATTTACTTTCATATCCTTGCTTACGAATAGGAGCAACAAAAGAACTTAATGAAGCGACATTAGGATGCATTACCGTTGCATAGGTTCTACCCGGGAAAGCAGCCAAAACATCTTTAACAATTTTAGATGCATCAGGGCAATTTACACATTGTACACCCGAAATATCTTCGATGATGGCACCCACAGGCTGAGCTTCAGGGATAGATGAAGTTATATAGGTTGTATCATTCGTTTGGGTACCCTTTTCATAATTAATTGCAGGAGGTACTTCCTCACAAGCTGCCAGTATTGCCGAAGCAATAATTAGTTTAAAAACATGTTTTATCATACTGACTATTTTAATATTAACCTTTAACAAATTAAAAAGTTGAGAAACAAAGTTAAAAATTTGTACTGACAGTTACACGTGCTCCGCTAAATGCAGGTTCAACACGACAAACACCACCAGTACAATTTACACCTGCTACTTGTTTTAAGTATGCGGCTGTCACCCGGGTTGTTTTATAGGTATAAGCTGCGAAAAAATTATAATAATGAATGAGCTTAAATGATTGTCCAGGAGCTGGTTTATTTAAGGTACCATGTTTGGTATTTATCATATCACTAATTGAAAAACTCCAATGTGGTGCAACATTAAATTCTATTAAAGCATTAAATAAATTACCCAAATCCTGACCTGTCATCAAATATTGCATTTCATACCTTATAGATTGTTTCTTATTTAATTTGTAGGTGACTTCTCCAAACGGGGTAAAGGCACGAACAAAAGGTGCAGATTCAGAAGGTTTTAATTCAAAAATAGTTTGGTTATACCTAATCATCTGCAATCCGGTCATCACCTTAAGGTTTGAATTAATTTTATAAGAAACATCACCATACAACTCAGCAAATAAACGGGTTTCAGTATCCCATAAAAATGCATTCACTCCTCTGTTGAAATTAACTCCATCAAGTGTTGTAACCAACGAGCCGTTTAAATTAATCTGCATTTTTTTACTCGGTTTATAAGTTAGCTCCAATTGCATGGCATTTTCGCCCAACTCTTGTACCACTGCATTATAACGAGCAAGCAGGCGGTAAGTATTTTGTCGTGTTAAGGAAGGCAAATAATTAACCAAAGCTTGGTTTGACGGAGAAGGATTGGTTTCTAAGGGTGAGGTCCTAAATGGAAAACGTTCAATGCGTTTGTATTGTGCATTAATGCCAATTCCTCGTGATGAATAAGAAACGGAACCATAGTAAATACTCCCTCCTGATTTAAACATTATTAATTGAGGCGACATTATTGCCTCCGGGGTTTTGTAAGCATATTCACCGTACAGTTTAAACTTTCCAATGTTTAATGTATTATAAATATTATATACAAAGACATTATACGTTGGGTCGAACCTTTTCTCTAAAGGATAGTTATTTATTATCGTGGCAATACTATTCATTGTAGCTTGGTCAATGGTACGATTTACCACCGAACCTCCCAATTCTAAATTTATCTTTTCAAAAAGGGTGATGCCATGTTCAATATTTGCACCTTTAATTACTGATTGTCGTCGGTCGAACCTGAATTTTTGTTGTCCGGTAAATGCTTTAATTCTGGTATTTGGTGTTGGCGTATAAATCACTCGCCCGCCAAGTATGGCAAAGTCAATTCCAATATTTCTGTCTTCATACGACCTAAACACCATACCTGTACCGAACTGGTCATAAAAATTCCCGATGGTAATGTTTAACTTATCTACGTCTTTACTTACCGACCAAAAACCAATACCTGAACCTGTATATGGCACAAATGGATCAAACAAGGGTGTATTGTTAAACAAATCGTAACGAAGGCTTAAATTAAACCCTTTAGTTTTGTAGTTTAAGAATAACCAAGCATCAGTTGAAGAAAGTTCGCGTTCGTATTGCGAGGTATTGGCACCAATGGCACTATCCTTCACATAAAATTGATTGTTGGTTTGAAAGGTCCCGGAAAGTTGACCTTTATCCTCTGTTTTTGACTCATCAGTATACAAAGAAATTTGTTTTTGTTCCTGCGCCTTAACTGTTTTAATGCCTATTGCCAAACAAATGACAAGAAGTACTTTTTTCATCATATTTATTAAATCAGGTTAGGTAAATTGGGTTAACATTTACCGTATTGGCGGCTAAATTAAGTAAATTTATCACACTTAAAAGATATTAAATTAACAATAAATGCAACTTTAATCATGTTTTATTGTTTAACATAACAATGAAAAATTGGCTAATCCTCCTCTTTACTATTATTCAGGCACAACTTTCGGGACAAACGCCTGATTCATTTATCAGCAACTGGGGCTTAAGCAGCCATTATGGATTTATTTTTGCACACAGTAAGGATGTTCAAAATACAGAGGGTGCTAATCCTATCGGCTTTCAAATTGAATATGCCAAAAATTTAATTGACAGTAATACCTGGAACTTATGTAACTGTTATCCACGAAAAGGATATTTTTTGCAATACATGAATTATGATCGCGGTTTATTGGGAAGCAGTGTGGCCTTTGCCGGATTTATCGAACCATTTTTTAATTATAAGCAACCATTAAGATTTAGTTTAAAAGGAGCAGCCGGACCTGCATGGTTAAGTAATCCATATCATCCTTCGAGCAATCCATCAAACCAAAGTTACAGTTTACCAATTAGCGCTTACATAGGATTAGGGATAGGTATACACTACTCTATTAACAAACACTGGCAAATAAAAACTTACGGGCACTACAACCATATCAGCAATGGTGGATTAAAAGAACCTAATAAAGGCATTAATTGGCCAACGTTAGAGGTTGGACTTACTTATTTGCCGCAACCCTTGTTATTTCCAAACAGATCGCGAGGTAAAACAACCCAGTGGAAATCGAACAGACACCATTTAGATATCATTGGATTTTTTTCAACCAAAACAGCCAAAGCAGGAGAGAAAAAAAGATATGGTATTGGGGGAGTTCAGTTGGTATTTAGCAGGCAAATAAGTTCGATTAACCAATTAAGATTAGGAACTGAATGGTTTGGAGATGCTGCTACGCGTGAGCTTGAGCAGCGGGTTAATCGCAACACCAATACCCAGCGTATAGGCATGAGTGTAGGGCATGGATTTATGATGGGGAAATTTTTATTCACTCAAGAATTTGGGGTTTATCTGATGCGACCGGTTAATTATTTCCGTCCGGTTTATCAACGCTATACTTTATGGTATCAGTTTAACGAACATGTACAAGCAGGAATGGGATTATTAGCTCATGGACATGTTGCAAATTTCTTAGATGTTAAATTAGGTTATCGCATTAAGTAATAAATTTCATAATCGAAAAATTCATCATATATTTGAAACTGATTTGCTAAGGGGCTGTCCGGTATTGACGGGGTGCGCATCTGGCGGGTAAGCACGTAGTGCATTGGGATATTGGCACTTTAATAAAAATACCTAAAACTATAACTGGCGATACTCAATTCGCTATGGCTGCCTAATCAGGAAGATTACGCACATGCCATTGTCTCGTAAGTGTTAGCTTAACCGCATTTACATCAGAGGCATCATTAGGAAAAGCCTTTTTGTGAACCGCTCTTGTTCATTAAAAGCACTTAAGGAGCTACAGATGAATTTGGCAAGTTTTGCGGCCTGATTTTTCTCGACAACCAACGCTAAACTAAACGTGTAGAAAGCTTGTCCAATACACTTCCGGACCAGGGTTCGAATCCCTGCAGCTCCACTTCTTAAAAAGGCTGTTTTTAAAGCAGCCTTTTTTGTTTTTATCATTTTTATAATTTAAAGTTATGTTTTTTCTACTGTTAAATTGTACTATTTTTGGGGATGCATACAACGAATTTTAACTATTTACCCTTTGGTTTTCGTACTATCCAATTCCCTGCTTTAGTAGAACCAATACGCATTATTTTGCCTGACTGTTTTAGTTTCCCTAATTGATATTCAACCCCTCTACGAGATAATCCCGTAACTTTCACCATCTCATTTGCAGTAAATCTAGGGTTTTCAATTATGAGATTCATAATCATTTCTTCCACAGTTTCTTCCACAGTAGCTAAACCTTTTTCAATCAGTGTATTAGATGAGTTTTTCGAAGTTTCTTCCACAGTTTTCGCTGAAGTTTTTATAGGACGTTGAAGACCAACAGTGAACATGCCTTCAAAGCTGTATGCTGGCTCAGGCAATCCTGCTTCTTGCATTAAATCCTTTATTCTAATTATGCCTGAACCAATTTTTTCTACAAGATGCATTCTAGCGAATAAACCAAAAATGAGAGGGTTTCTGGAATGGCTTTTCTTTCCAAACTCTGCATGATTTATTGCAATTAATAAAACGCCACCCGCAGCATTCGCAAAAGCACAAACTTCTTCACTTAGATCTTTCACTTTAGAAGGTATAGATAATATAAACTCGGCATTATAACCTTCCCCACTTGCTATAATTGCATTAATCTCATCTATACTAATCATGTTGTTATAGGTTTATTTTGATGTCTTTATAAGGTCAAAACTAGTTAAAATTTATAAAAATATTTTTCATGGAATATTGCGGGTTTTCACCGATGATTGGACCAAGGTTCGAGTTCTATTTTTCGAAACTGTCCGTACGGAAATTTTTTTTGTAACCCGTAATGTCGACACGACAAACACGAGCTAAAAAAGGGATACTCATAATAGTTATAAATCCCTGCAGCTCCACTTTTATTTTTGAAAAAAAGGCTGTTTTTAAAAGGCAGCCTTTTTGTTTTTATCATTTTTATTCAAATAATATTATCAGCACATTCTTATTAGTAAAAACAAATCTTATTATTTTAGGTGAAATTGTATTGGTAGCAATTCAACAAAAAACTTTGACTCGGAATGCATATAATTAAGATACAGCAAACAAATGCTATCAATGATTAGCTTGCAAAACGACCGGATTAATTTTAAACCTCAGCAACCGCACGCTCTCTTACGGATTGCATCTCTATTAATAACTTTTTTGCGTGGGCAATGCCTGAAATGTGCTGTACTACCAGAATTAAATTTTTTGAGGTTTGTTTCATTTTACACCTGCCTGAGTTTTGTTGTACAAATGATAACAATCCACTAAACAATGCGCTATTATAATAGCCTTGTTTTTTCTCATCAGGGAAATAAGCCATTAAGCTGCTGTTTTTTAGTACCAGCTTTTCGAAGCCTAAATGTTTAGCAAGCTCACGTAATTCTATCATCTCAATTAAATCCCAAACCTGTTGTGGAAGTGGCCCAAACCTATCTTTTAATCGTTCGGCAAATAGTTGTAATTCTTGAGCAGAAGTAATAGACGATAATTCATTATATAAACTTAAACGTTCAGCTATATTACGGATATAATGGTCGGGAATTAAGGCTTCTAAATCAGTTTCAATTGTACAATCTTTTGCTTCTAATTTATGTAGTTGCTCGGTTTTAAACAGCTCGGCAAACTCATCCTCTTTTAATTCTTGAATGGCTTCATCCAAAATTTTATTATACATTTCGAAACCAATTTCAGCAATAAAGCCACTTTGTTCTCCTCCCAATAAATTTCCTGCACCACGTATATCCAAATCGCGCATGGCCACGTTAAAGCCGCTGCCTAAATCGCTAAATTCTTCAATGGCTTGTAACCTTCTGCGAGCATCATTAGTTAAGGTTAACATACCCGGAACCAATAAATAACAAAAAGCTTTTTTATTGCTTCGCCCTACCCTACCGCGCATCTGGTGTAAATCACTTAATCCGAACATGTGTGCGTTGTTAATAATTATGGTATTGGCATTACTGATATCAAGTCCTGATTCAATAATGGTTGTTGCTAATAACACATCATAATCACCTTCAATAAATTTAATCATCACATCTTCCAACTTATCCCCTTCCAACTTACCATGTGCAACACCTACTTTAATACCGGGACAAATACGCATAATTTTTTCAGCCAATTCATAAATATCTTTCACCCGATGGTGAACCATAAATACTTGCCCACCGCGTTCAACTTCTTCCATAATCGCATCCCTGATTAAGTCTTCACTAAAATTGTGCAACTCTGTTGTAACCGGTTGCCTGTTTGCCGGAGGTGTATTAATAACTGATAAATCGCGGGCACCCATTAATGAAAAATGTAATGTTCTTGGAATTGGTGTTGCTGTTAAAGTTAACGTATCTACATTTACCTTTATTGACTTTAATTTTTCCTTTGCTGCCACACCAAATTTTTGTTCCTCATCAATCACCAATAAACCTAAATCTTTAAATAAGATTTCTTTACTCAATAACTTATGGGTTCCAATTAAAATATCAACTTTTCCTTCTTTTACTTTCTTAAGCACTTCCTTTTGTTCAGCAGCGGTTCTAAAACGGTTGATATAATCAATGTTTACCGGAAAGCCTTTCAACCTTTCTTTAAAAGTTCGGTAATGTTGATTAGCCAAAATTGTAGTTGGTACTAAAATGGCCACCTGTTTACTATCACACACGGCTTTAAAAGCAGCACGAATGGCTACTTCTGTTTTACCGAAACCAACATCACCACATACCAACCTATCCATAGGATGTTCGGTTTCCATATCCTTTTTCACGTCAGCAGTAGCCTTACTTTGGTCTGGAGTATCTTCATACATGAAACTCGCCTCCAATTCAATTTGCATATAATTATCTTTTGCAAATGCAAATCCGGGTTGTGCTTTTCTTGCCGCATATAATTTAATTAAATCACGAGCTATGTCCTTTACCTTTCGTTTAGTATTATTTTTTACTTTTTCCCAAACATCACTTCCTAATTTATGCACCCGTGGTTCCGCTCCATCTTTCCCAACATACTTACTAATTTTATGTAAACTGTTAATACTCACATAAAGCAAATCATTATCCCGATACACAAGCCTAACAGCCTCTTGTAAATGACCATTAATTTCTATTTTTTCTAATCCTGCAAACTTCCCGATACCATGATCTATATGAGTTACAAAATCGCCGGGCTTTAAATCACGAAGCTCTTTTAAAGTGATAATTTTATTCTTACTGTAACTATTCTTTACTTTACCTCTATAAAACCTGTCGAATATTTGATGTTCGGTGTAACACGCTAATTTGTTGTCATGATCAATAAATCCTTTAGATAAGGCATGATATACAGGTGTAAACTGTACATCTTTATCTAAGTCGTCGAAAATCGTAAACAATCGCTCTACTTGCCTGCTGCTATCACTAAATATAATATTTGCATATTGTGCCCCACTATTTTGTTTTAAATTTTCGATTAACATCTTAAAATTTTTATGAAACAAAGGTTGTGGTGATGTTTCAAAGTTAATAACAGCATGAGGTTTGTATAACGTTCGTGTTCCAAACTCCACCATACTAAATCGCTGAAACCATTGCGCAATTTGCTTTGGTGTATCAAATAGGTGTTCAGGTTTATCTAAAGGTTCGTCGCCGGGTTCAGGTTTATGTTGACTAAAAATATTAGCAGCTTTTACCCAGCCGTCTTCAACTTGTTGTTTAGCAAAAGCAGCATCAATGGTCCATATCACAGTATCTTGAGGTAAGTAACTAAAAAAACTTTTTCTTTGATCTTGTTTCGATTCTTTTTGAACATTCGGGATGATAAAAAAGCGATCAACCTTTTTTTGAGACAATTGGGTATTAGGTTCGAATATGCGAATACTTTCTATTACATCTTCGTTCAACTCCAACCTGTAAGGTAAATCATTGCTGAATGAAAACACATCAATAATACCTCCACGTATGCTGAACTGTCCGGCCTCATAAACAAAGTCAGAACGTTCAAAATGATGTTCAGTTAAAAATTCAATAAAAAATTCTAAATCGAAAGTACTCCCTACTTTTAATTCAAATGTATTTTGAGTAAGCTCTGTTTCATTAATGACCAACTCAGACAAAGCCTCGGCTGTAGTAACAATAAGTTCGCCTGTGGTACTATGTTGGTTTAGTCGGTTTAACACCTCTGCACGCTCTAAAACCTGAGTGCTGTCTTGCTGATGAATGGCAAAAGGTTTTCGGTAGGAAGGAGGCAAATACAGCACCGTTTTACCTTCTAATAAATTTTCGATATCTGCATAAAAATAGCGTGCATCTTCTTGGTTATTAAACACAAAAAGTTGGGAGCGTTTATGCTGAAAATAATAGGTTGCACTTAGTATGGCATCAATAGAGCCTATTAAACCTTTTAGGTGAACAACCTGAGGGTTGAGGCTATTTAAAGCAGTGGCAAGTTGTTGGTATTTATCGCTTTGGCCATATACACCAAGCAGTTGTTGTAAATTCAATTCTGTTAAAAATTTGCAATGCGAAGATAAACATTATGCCAATTCCTATTCACCAAATGGATAGTCAATCCGCATTAAAAATGATTATCACCTAAAAATAGTATATTTCGCACATGATTTCGTACTATCATCAACATCCGCTGCGTGTAATTGTTTTTTTAGCTTTGGTCATACGTTTAGTAGCTGCTGTATTCTCTATTGGTTATGGTTTTCACGACGACCATTTTCTTGTTATTGAGGTTGCGCATCAATGGACACAAAACCTAAATATAAGAGGTTGGATGCCTTGGGATGGTAATACAACCCCCAGCGGACATAGCCTATTTTATCCCGGTTTACATTACCTATATTTTAAAGGTATTGAAGCCATAGGTATTCACAACCCCGAAATAAAAATGCTGATTTTACGAATAATACATGCACTTTATAGCACACTCACTGTTTATTATTCGTATTTGATTGTAAGAAAACTTAGCGGTATAAAAAGTGCGAACACTGTTGGTTTAGTTTTAGCATTACTGTGGTGTTTACCTATGCTAAGTGTTAGAAATTTAGTTGAAATGGTTTGTATTCCACCTTTGGTTATTGCCACGTGGATAGCCATCAATGCTGATGAAAAACAACAGAAAAGTATGTTGATAACAGCAGGTTTAATAGCAGGTTTAGCCTTTTCTGTTCGATTTCAAACTGCAACATTTGTTGCCGGTTTTGTAGCTGCTTTTTGGTTGCAAAAAAAATGGATGCAAGGATTATTATTTGGTATCGGTGCATTTGTTTCTATTGTACTTATTCAAGGAGGAATTGATTATTATATTTGGGGACGACCATTCGCTGAATTTATTGAGTATTCATCTTATAACTTAGATAATGCCAGCAACTATATTAACGGACCATGGTATAATTATCTTTTGTTGATTGCCGGTTTATTCATTCCTCCGTTAAGTTTTATGATATTCAGGGGAATGTATCAAGTTAAAAAAGAATACTTATTCATAATTTTACCTGCACTCTTGTTTTTTATTTTTCACAGTTCATATCCCAATAAACAAGAACGTTTTATTTTACCTGTGATACCGTTTTTTATAATGGCCGGAATTGCCGGTTGGCATAAGTTTGCAATGTTCTCAACTTATTGGAATAACCATCCGAAAAGAGAACAAAATTTATGGAAAGCATTTTGGATATTAAATACTTTATTGTTGATTATTTTAACGCCAAGTTCAACTAAAACAAGCAGGGTTAAAGCCATGAGTTATTTGTATGGCATTGGAAGTAAAGGAACATTTTTAATTGAAAATTCAAACACCGGAAAATCAATTACCATGCCTCAATTTTATTTAAATAATTACAGCCAACCACATGAAATAAATAAAAATAATGAGGCAGAAAAAGTAATTAAAGAAATGTTAGATGCCAAAGCTCCTATGCCTGAATATATCATTTTTGCCGAAGGAAAGAACCTTAAGGAGCGTGAAGAAAAAATGCATAAATACATTCAAGATTTTCAGTTTGAAGCAGAGATTCCATCAAGTTATTTAGACAATGTAATGAGTTGGTTAAATCCTGTAAATGTTAGCCAAACCTATTACATTTACAAAGTAAAATCAACCTCATTTAAAGCCTTAAATGATTCTGCATCGGTTGCATCGGCAGCGCCCTAAATCCTTTCTTGACAAAGCTCTATTAAAACACCATTGGTGCTTTTTGGATGCAAAAAAGCAATGAGTTTATTATCGGCACCATTTTTAGGCTGCTCGTGTATAAAAGTAAAACCTGCTTGTTTTAATCGTTCCATTTCAGCGTAAATATCCTCAACATCATAGGCAATATGATGTATGCCCTCACCTCTTTTTTCTATAAAGGTTGCAATGGTACTATCCGGCGACGTAGCCTCTAACAACTCCATTTTATTAGGTCCAACTTGATAAAATATAGTTCGAACCTTCTCACTTTCCACTTCTTCAATTTTATAAGGCTCGCAATTAAATAAAGCATTAAATAGCGGAATAGAAACAGATGCATCTTTGATGGCAATTCCTAAGTGTTCAATTTTTTTCATGATTAATCAACTGAAATACGTTTTGCTTTTTCCCATTGTACAGACTGTTTTCCTCTTACATATCTAACAAATCCGGCAAGCATACAATAATTAGTAACTATAAAGTAATAGGGTAGAAAAAACCCTTTAATACCAATTGGTTTATGCTCGAAAATACGTCCGGCAAGTACCATAAAATAAAAAAGTTGTTGACCAATCCATAATAAACTAAACCAACCACCTACATAATAATGCAAGATAAATCCTGAAGGAATAAGCAATATCAGAGATAAAGGAGCTAAACTCCAACGCAATACTTTATGAGAAAAATATATAAAAAACAAAAGGGCATCATGAAAAGGATTTAAAGCTTGGGGCAACATGAATAAAGATTGCCAAGCACCGGCAGCAATTCTGATTTTTCGTTTGGTTTCTTCTTTCACGTTTAAACTTGCATTTTCTGTTGCATAAGCATCAGGTTCATACACAACCTTACCACCATTAATGGCAATACGCATAGATGCAACAAAATCGTCTAAAATGGTATTCGGATTAAGCGGCGTAAACGATGATTTTCTAAAAGCAATTAACTCGCCAGCCCCACCAGGAACAGTATGTAAATCACTCTCTTGTTTTTTTAGCCATGATTCAAACTTCCAATACAACCCCTCGCCGGCAGCAGATGCTAAACCATCTTCACTTTGATTCACGCGCTTTTCACCTGATACAGCCCCCACCTTTTCATCGGTAAAATGTTTAATTATATTTTTAATGGCATCAGCATTTAACATAGTATTGGCATCACAAAAAACAACATACTCTTGTTTCACCAATGCCATGGCTCTATTTTCAGCTTCAGCTTTACCTTTACGTTCAGGTTGGTGTAAAACAGTAATCTGTTTGTATTGTTGCAGTAAAGCTACGCTACCATCGGTACTGCCATCAGTAATAAAAATGATTTCAAGTAAATGTTTCGGATAGTTTAATGCTAAACAATTTGCTACTTTTTGTGAAAGTAAATATTCTTCATTATAACAAGGTATCACCAGTGCAACCGGAGGCTGGAAATGAGTATTGATTTGATGTTGTCCGATACCTGATTTTCTTTTTAATGCTGCCAATATACCAACGATTAGCGGATAGCCAAGAAAGGTGTAGCTAACAACAAAAAAACAAACGACAAATATTACTGCTACGAAATACATGATTTGCAAAGGTGTTGCATAAAAAGGAATTATAAAACATGATTTGAAGGAAAATGCATTTAAATTTGACCCGTTAAGTAATTATTTGCATGGCAAAACTTTCAGTAAACATAAATAAACTCGCAACCTTAAGAAATTCAAGAGGTGGTAATAATCCGGATGTTGTAAGGTGGGCACTTCAAATTGAGCGTTTTGGTGCTGATGGAATAACCGTTCACCCTCGTCCTGATGAAAGGCATATTCGATATCTGGATGTAATTGCATTAAAAGAGGTGCTAACAACAGAACTAAACATAGAAGGTAATCCTAACGAACAAAAGTTTATTGACCTGGTATTGCAGGTTAAACCGGCACAAGTTACCTTAGTTCCGGATGCAGCCGGGCAACTCACAAGCGACCATGGTTGGGATATTGAAGGTAATTTAGGCTTCTTACAAAAATGTATTCACACATTCAAATCACATGGCATAAGAACAAGTATCTTTGTTGATGCCCGCGAGGAAGCTATTAAAATGGCTCCTGAAACCGGCACCGATAGAATTGAATTATACACAGAACAATATGCTGCACAATATACAGTTGATAAACATAAGGCTATTTTACCATTCGAACAATCGGCCAATTTAGCCACTTCACTGGGATTAGGTGTTAATGCAGGACATGATCTTTCGTTAGAAAATCTCGCATATTTTAATAAACATTTACCATCCTTATTGGAGGTAAGTATTGGTCATGCTTTGGTATGTGATGCCTTGGTTTATGGCATGGAAAACACCATTCAATTGTATCAAAGATGTCTGAAAAAATAAAAACAGATTTAATTAAACGCTTTGCGGAAGTTTTTCCAAGTTTTGATGAAGCACTGATTGACTACCTCGCTGACTATGCAACTTTAAAAACCTTTAAAAGCGGCGAAGTGGTGATGCATCCGGGTGAACCCATATTACACACTGTTTTGGTAACCAAAGGCCGACTAAAACTTTACACCTTAGGCGATGATGGAGAGGAATTTTTTATGTATTACCTCGAACCCGGAGAAGCATGTGCGATGTCGTTAATTTGCGCAATAAAAAATAAAAAAACTGAACTAGAAGGAATAGCCTTGGAAGACACTGAGGTTATCAGGGTACCGGTTCAAATTACTGACCATTTAATGAGCCATTACAAAAGTTGGTACCACTTTGTTACCGAGAATTACAGGAAGCGCTTTCAGGAACTCTTGGATGTTTTAAAAAGTGTTGCTTTTAACGGTATGGACGAACGTTTGTACTACTATTTAATTAAACAGAAAAATGCTTACCATAAAAAGATGCTACCACTTACTCACGAACAAATTGCCAATGATTTAAATTCATCCAGGGTAGTGATATCTCGTTTGTTAAAACAAATGGAAAACGAACAGCAGGTAAAGCTTCACCGAAATGCTATTGAGTTGTTATTTTAAGCGTTTTATTTTCCTGTGAAATAATTGATAAATTCAGGAGTATCATAATTAACACTACCTTCGATAACCTTATGCAACATCCCCTTTTCGTTGAAAATAAAAGTGGTTGGAATAGATTGCACATTAAACAATGATGGTGGTGGAGTTGCAGGCGCATAAATTGGAAAGGTAAATTTCGACTGTCCAACATAATTGATAGATTTATTAAAATCATCGTCTAAAGCAACCATAACAAACTCTACTTTATCTGACTTTACCTTTTGATACAAACTTTCAATAGAAGGCATTTCTCGGCGACAAGGACCACACCACGTTGCCCAAAAGTTAACAAATACTTTTTTACCCTTTAAAGAAGTTAATTTTATGATTTGCCCTTTGTTATTATACAGGTTGTATTCAGGCATTGGTGTTTCTGCATCGGCTGATTCGGCTTTCATATCGGCTGATGCAGGTATCACTTCTACCAATGGGATATTTGGCGATTCAGCAACTGCGGATTCAGCATTTTTTTCCGACTTAAAAGAGCATCCAACAACGGTAGATAATACAATGGACGCAGATAAAAATTTGAATAGATTAGTACGCATAGTAACTACAAAAGTATAATTATTCCAACAATACAAAGTGATAAATGTTACAAAGCAAATGCAATTGTTTGTGCTGTGGTGTACATTATTTTAGTCTTATGGGATAAATTTTTCCACTGCCCTGTTTTATTCCTAATAAATTTGAACTATGAACTACCCTTCAAAACTTAACTTGTTATGGCTTACTAGTTTATTCCTTATTATGGGTTGTATTGGCGATAGTCCTTCACAACTCAGAGGGATTACACCTGAAGAACGCCTACTTATTGCTAGGGATACCAGCAATTATACTTACATAAAATGGATAGAAACTTCAATCAATTTTGGCACTATAAACAGTGGCGATAAAATTAAACTTATTTACAGGTTTAAAAATGTTGGAGAAAAACCATTATTTATTTTAAGTGTAAGTGAAGCCTGCAATTGTTCAACAACAGAATATAACAGCGACCCGATACAACCGGGAAAACAAGGAACTATAACAGTTAATTTTAATAGTAAAACACAAATTGATGCCATCAGAAAATCATTGATTGTTGAAACGAACACCCATGAAAAACGTTACCACAGGCTGATTTTCACCGGAAATGTCAGGGATTGTTGTGCCGAAATTGACGATGATCCTGAAGATGAATCTGATTATATTATTAAGTAACTATTAACTTAGTTTAAAAGTGGTTTTATAGTGTTAACCGGCAGTTATTGAGTGGTGAACGATTAAGGTTGAATAATAGACTACTATATCACCTAAAAACACGGTCGAAAACAAATTACATGTAATTTTCAACCGCCAATCACGTGTTTAGGTTACTGACAGTAATCTATGAAAAATTAAGGTTAAAACACCTATTTTCGAAGCATAAAAGTGTTATTAAACTATGGCAACAAACGGCACTCAGATTCTTCTGATAGATGACGATGAATTAATATTAAAGGTGATTAACCGCATTCTTCAAAAGGAAGGTTATGTGGTAACCACGGCCAGCAATGGCAAAGATGCATTAGAATATTTGGAACGCGATAAATTCGACTTATTGATTACCGATTTAATGATGCCTTATTCCAATGGATTTGAAGTGATATCAAGATTTAAGCAACATCCGAATGCAGCCGGTGTTCCAATTATTGTAATTTCGTCAGTGGGAACTGAAAATGCGGTGAAGGAAGGTTTAAATATCGGTGCTGATGATTATCTAAGAAAACCAATCATGCCGGACGAGTTATTAATACGCGTAAGGCGTTTATTAAAGAAATAATATTTTAACAACGATGCTTCTCGACAGTTTGTTCGGTCCGTTTTTTAGAAAGTATTTCTACTATTATGATAGTTACCCTATTGTGATACAGATTGCTATTTTATTAACCGGAGTTGCCATCACTACTACCTTTATTGCCTATTCGTCTATCCTAACCAGAAGGGCCAACGGATACTTAAAAGACGTTAGGAGTAAAAAGATAAATCAGTTTTTAGATAACCTAATTACTGACCATATCATTTTTAACGAAGATGTGATGAATGGAATTAGTCCGCAAGAAGCCATACTCGACATTACGCCATTTACCAAACCGGTTTTCAAACAAAAATGGGTTAAACAAGCATTAATTGATCGTTTGATATACTTTTCGCAAAGTTTTTCAGGTGATAGAAATGTATTGTTCAGGCGACTATTTATGGAGCTTGAGTTGGAAAAACTATCATTTAAAAAACTTAAATCAATTAGTAACAGTACCAAAATTGTAGGTTTAGTTGAACTTACCAGCATGGGAATTGCGGTTGCCGACGTTATCATCCTTCCTTTAACCAATAGCAAAAACAGGAAATTGCGTTCGGAGGCTCGTATTGCCTACATTAAATTAAGTAAAAACGACCCTTTTAAGTTTTTTGATGATGCTACTGAACCTTTATTGTTATGGGACCAACTGGAATTATATAAAATTATTACCACAACAGAAGGTTTAACGATTCCTAACTTTGCGCGTTGGATTACTTATTCACCAAATAAAAGTATTGTATCTTTTTGCTTGAAATTGGTAATTCATTACAACCAACATGAGGCTATTCCTGCAATTGTAAAATTGTTAAGTACTAAAGACCACTATGTAAGAGCAGATGCAATTAATTGTTTAGGCAAACTTAAAGCGGATAGTGTGGAAGAACATCTGGTTTCTATTTATAATAATCAACCTTTGCGTTGTCAACTTGAAATTTTAAAAGCATTGGGACGATTTGGAACCGGTCGTCAAATAAACTTCTTGAGATCGGAGTTTTTAAGATCAAACGATTTTGATATTAAAAAGAATGCTGCACGCTCGTTGATTAATCATGGCATGCAAACGAAAGAAATAGTGCAACAACTGATTGACACTGCCTCGCCGGATAATGCCATCATTCTTAAACATTGTATGAATCCGCTAATCAAGTATTAAATGAAAACAGGAACATACATTGAACTTGTAGGTGAATTTTATGAAGGTGCTGTTTTTGTTTATGGAACAACCTTATTGCTTATTTATGCACTATTAGCTGTACTATCTTTAAGTGCAGTAAGGCGTTTTCAAAAATTAGATTCACATGTTGATTATTCATTGTTATTAAATTCGAAACTTACGCCCGGCATTTCAGTAATTGCACCGGCCTTTAATGAATCGCTGACAATTATAGAAAACGTACACTCATTATTAAACCTTAATTATCCAAAATACGAAGTAATTATTGTTAATGATGGAAGCACGGATGATTCGCTTGAGAAAATGGTTCGTGAGTTCGATCTTGTGGAAGTAGACTTTGCTTATAACGAACGATTAAAAACGAAGCCAATTAAGAGGATTTTTAAATCATCAAATCCTGCATATAACAAACTAACCATTGTAGATAAAGTAAACGGTAAGGCAAAAGCTGATGCCTCAAATGCAGGAATAAATGCATCATCATTTGATTATTTTATTTGTACCGACGTAGATTCAATTCTCGACCGTGATACCATTATGAAATTGGTTAAACCGGTAATGGATGACAGCAAAAAAAGAATCATAGCCACAGGCGCTACTTTACGTATGGCAAACTCATGTGTTGTTGAACAAGGGTTTATGCAACGTGTGGTTGTACCTAATCAATTATTACCGCGTTTTCAAGAAATTGAATACATAAGATCATTTGTAATGGGTAAGATGGGCTGGAGTGTTATTAATTGTGTACCCAATGTATCGGGTGGATTAGGAATGTTTGATAAGGAAATTGCCATTAATGCCGGCGGTTACGACCCGCAATCATTTGGCGAAGATATGGAGCTGGTTATACGTATGATGACCTACTGTATCAACTATCAAATCAATTATGCTATCCGTTATATTCCAATTACTTTGTGTTGGACTGAAGGTCCGGCTACCATAAAAGTTTATGGAAGGCAAAGGGCTCGTTGGGCTCGTGGTCTTGCGCAGTTAATGTGGCAGCACAGAAAATTAGTATTCAATCCTAACTACGGCCGATTGGGCATGATTGTAATGCCTTATAATTTTGTTTTTGAATTACTGGCACCAATTGTTGAGGCACTTGGTATCATTTATTATATCGTTATTATTTTCTTAGATGCCATTAATTGGGATTATGCGATTTTATTATTGGTATTTGTTTACACTTACGCAATAATGATTTCAACTTTATCCATCCTATGGGACCAAATCACTTATCAAACCTATAAAACATCACGCGAAATAATTACTTTATGTTTAACTGCCTTTTTTGAAATGGTAGTTTACCATCCCTTGATTGTGTTTTATTCAATAAAAGGATATTACAATTTCTTAGGAAATAGAAAACATACTTGGGGTAATATGCAGCGTCAAGGTTTTGGTCAAGGTGGCGCTAGAGCAAGAACAGTAACGGCAACCTCATAATATTTACAAACAAACATGTACGATTCAGATTCATTTTGGCATACGGTTACATTCTTTTATGAGAACACGGTTTTTTATTACGGTATAACTATGTTATTGGTGTACGCGTTGTTGGCTGTGTTGTCATTTATTGGTGTACGTAAATTTGTAAATGCCGAACGTTATGTTGATTATGATAAAATAGTTGAAGCCGCTCACGCACCGGGTATTTCGGTAATTGCACCGGCCTTTAATGAATCTGTTACCATTATTACAAACGTTAGATCATTGCTTACCTTAAACTATCCAAAGTTTGAAGTAATTATTGTTAATGATGGAAGTACAGATGATACCTTAGAGAAAATGATGCATGAGTTTTCATTGGTACAAGTTGATTTTGCCTACAACGATAAACTTTTCTCGATGCCTGTAAAACGTATTTTCAGATCAACCGATAAAGCTTACGAGAAATTGATGGTTGTGGATAAAGTTAACGGAAAAAGTAAAGCTGATGCTTCTAATGCAGGTATCAACTGTTCATCATTTCCTTACTTTTTATGTACCGATGTTGATTGTATTATTGAGAAAGACACCTTGTTAAAAATGGTTAAACCATTTTTGGATGAAGAAGAGAAAAAAATTAAAGAAGTCGGAGTCCCTTGTCCGGAATGCGGTTATGTGCATATACAAGAAGATTACAAACGTATTATAGCTACCGGAGCAACGTTGAGGATTGCCAACTCATGTGATGTTGACCAAGGAGTAATCACCCGTGTTCGTCCACCAAAAGCACTAATTCCTCGCTTTCAAGAAATGGAATATATACGTGCTTATGTTTTGGGTAAAATGGGATGGAGTTTGATTAATTCAGTACCAAACGTGAGTGGTGGTTTGGGTATGTTTGACAAAGAAGTTGCCATTGAGGCGGGCGGATATGATGGTAAATCATTCGCTGAAGATATGGACATGGTTACGCGTATGGCTTTATACATGCGTAATAACAAAAAGAAGTACATGATTAAGTACATTCCAACAACACAGTGTTGGACTGAAGGACCACCTAATTTAAAAATCTTCGGCAGGCAACGCACCCGCTGGGGACGTGGGTTGTTTGAGATTATGGTGGTACATAGAAAAGTATTATTTAATCCATCCTACGGACGTTTAGGGCTGATAGTTTTTCCATATAACTTCTTATTCGAGTTTTTGGCTCCTATGATTGAAGCCACCGGGATTGCTTATTACATCTACATAATTATCACTAATCAAATAAATTGGCCATATGCAAAAATCCTGTTGATATTTGTGTATTTCTATTCCGTTATGATTACTACCTTAGCGCTGCTTTGGGATCAATTAACCTTCAGGCATTACAAAACATGGGGTGAAGTGTTGGGTTTATGCATGATGGCGTTCCTTGAACCGTTAATTTATCATCCATTGATTGTGTTTTTTGCGCTAAAAGGATATTATAACTTTATCACAGGTAAAAAACACAGTTGGGGTAATATGCAACGCCAAGGATTCGGACAAAAGCCTAAAGCAGTACCTGCTTCACCGCAGCCGGCTTAAAAATGAACAAATATCCCCTAATACTACATTTAGGTATGCTCCAAAAATGGTTTGTCACACTGCTTCTTATGGTGGTGTGTTTATCTTCATCAGCCCAATTACCTTGGGGTGATAAAAAACTAAATGCAGATGATTATCTGGCCATAGTTAATCAAAAAATAAGAGAAAAAGACTACCGAAAAGCTATTAATATCGCTTATCAGGGTTTAGAAAATCGTCCCGACTATATGGACCTTCACTTCATGCAAGGTCGTGCATTTATGTTAAATGGTCAGATGGACAGTGCCCGTATTAAAATGAAACATGTGATGCGAAAAGCGCCACGCTATCGTGATGCATATTTACTTGGCACCAACATTGAGATGCAACTGAATAACAAAGAAGAAGCATTATGTATTATTAATGACGGTTTATACTATTTTCCATACGAAAGAGACTTTATGATTAAAAAGTTGGAAGTGCTCGATTTTAACCGCGACTTCCGCTCAGCAGAAACCTATGCCGAAAAACTAATTAGTGTACATTACAATGATAGTATTGCCATCAATTATTATGTAAGCTACAAACTTGAAATGGCAAGGTACTATACCAAAATGGGTAATTACTTTAAGGCTCGCGAATGTTATTCTTCAGTATTGGAAGAAGCACCTTATAATCGTGAAGCTTCGGAGGGGATGTATAACCTTGAAATTAAAAAAGGAAACATCGCTGCTAGCATGGAGGTGGTAAATATTGAACTAAATAAGAACCCGAGGTCTTATGAATTTCTTACCAAAAAAGCAGCCTTACTCAACGAACAATATCGGTTTGCAGAAGCATTAGAGGTCACATCCAAACTCATCTCCTATTATCCCGGCGATGCCCGTGCACAAATCTTGCACTATGAAACACAAATGGCAGCAGGTCGTTTTTATATGAAGGAAGACCCCTATTTGGTATTTCAAGGCGTGTTGGAAAAACGACCTCGTGATAGAGAAGCGCTTAATTATGTAATAAACCTGGCAACTGCTCGTGGATTATACTTCGACGCCTTGGTATATGAAAATAAAGCATTAATGGCCTATCCTAATGATGCTGAATTTCTGCAAAAGAAAGTAGGTACATTAGAAACCATGCAACGATATAGTGAAGCTGCTAACACCGCAGAAAGGTTGTATAGAATTTCACCCGGCAATGCAACTTATCGTCAACAAGCAGTTGAGTTTAATATCTTAAGCGGCCGCCAAAATATGCGTCAGTTTGAATATGATAGCGCAATAGCAAATTTTAAAACTGCACTAGCCATTCAGCCTGATAATTATGATGGATTATATTTTACAGCCGATGCTTATGCTCAACAAAAAAAATATGATGAATCACTTCAATATTTAGATGAAGGATTAAAAAATTACCCGAAGGATGAAAAGTTTATGTTGAGAAGAGCTACTGTGTTGTATGATGCAGGTATATATGAAGCCGCATCAGAACAAGCAATGGCCTTACACAGATTACATCCCGATAATGAGCGCTATAAAAACCTGGTTATAGACATTAAAACTGTGCATGCTAAAAACATGATGGCAGCAGAAGATTTTGATGGCGCCAGAGAAGAATACAGGATTATTTTACGATTAGACCCAACGAATAATGCCGCCTTAAACGGTATGATAAACTTGGAAAGTGGCAGCAAAAGATTTGATACAGCATTGTATTATTGTGATCAGGCATTATTATTTGAGCCAAACAATAAAGATTTGTTGTTAAAAAAATCGTCGGTATTAGAAGCCATGAAAGATTATGTGGCAGCGTATACCATTACCGGAGCTCTGCGCGAACGTTATCCATACAACAGTAAAATTAAACAAGCATACCTCGAACAAGTATTGGCAAGTGGACGAGAGTATAACAAAAGAAATAACTTTGACTCAGCCTTATATGAATTTAATAAAGTATTGGCTATTTCACCACGTGATAGTAATGCATTAATTTACAGCCAAAATATTTTATTATCTAAAAACCTTGACGACTCAGCACTAGCAGTAAACTCACGTTCACTGCATTATTATCCCGGAAACGAAATGTTTACTTTCAAGCGTGCGGTAATTCTTGATAAAATGTCACGCTTTGAGGAAGCATCACTAGCGGCTGATAGTGTTGCAGAAATGAATCCAACATTAAAAAACATTGATTTTGCAGATCAAATAAAAGCTAAGTCGCTGAAGAATCAAATGGGATTTATGTTTTTATACACCATTTTTGATTCGGCTAGTACATTAACCAGGGCAAGTATTGCAACCTTGCAGTATATGCGCTTCTTCAAAAAAGGTTCGATTGGCGGCAGACTAAATATGGCCGGGCGTACCTTAGGAACAGGCATTCAACTGGAAGGCGATTTGAATTATATTCATAATAAAAAATGGTTCTCGTTTGCCACTGCCGGTATCTCGAATAATTTAGTTTTCCCTACAATTAGATTAGGGTACAGTATTAATTATAACTATAAGAAAACATACACCTTTGAAGGAGGTTTCAGATTTTTACAATTCAATAACGACAATTCAGACGCAAGCGATGATATTAATATCCCATCAATAGTAGCGTCGGCTACACGTTATTATGGAGATTTCTGGGGTAACCTCAGGTACTTTGGTATGTATCAGGGTGGAAACCTCTATCATGCAGCAGTAGTTTCAGGACGCCAATATTTAACTCAAGGTACCGAATTTGTTACAGCGGCAGTTGGTATTGGTAATACGCCCGATGAATTTAGTAGAAACTTTCAGTTGGTTCAAAACTTAGATATAACTACCTACAGCTTTAGTATGGGCTATTCTAAATTATACAAGTACCGTAACCAATTTTCGTTTACCGGCACGTGGTATAATCAACAATTGGTAAGTGGTTTATACCGCAACCAATATGATTTGTTCTTCATGTTCTTAAGAAAATTTTAAAATATGTTCATGCTTAAATGCAGTTTTAAAAATATTTTTCTCATCGTTTTATTATTGGTTTCGGCCTCATGTAATTGGGCAAGTGATTTCCCTGTGGTGGTAAACAAAACTACCTCTCATGCTATCGTAATTCCGGTTAGAAATACAGCTAACGAAAGTAAAGCCGCGAAAATAATACAAGACTATATTCTAAAAGCCACCGGTGTTACTTTATTTATAGTAAAAGAAAATGCATGGACATCAAAACCCGGAATATATGTTGGCAAAACTGAAAAGTCGAGAGGATTTAATCCTCCTGCAATTACAGGTGAAGGATTTTTTATGGCTTCTAACAGTGAAGATTTTGTTATTTATGGTGGAATAGGTAGAGGAGTTGTTTATGGAGCATATGAATTTATCGAACGATTTTTAGAAGGTAAAAAATTTGCTGATGAACCCGGTCAAGTAGGTGAATTTAAAGATTGGGGACTACCCTCATCTTATAAATATGAATATCAACCTAAGTTAATTTATCGCGAATCATTTTATCCGATGAGCAGTGATGAAGAATATTTAAATTGGCATAAACTACATCGTTTTGAAGACTTATGGGGTATATGGGGACATTCGTATTTTAAACTCGTTAATCCAAGCCAATACTTTAAAACAAACCCAGAATATTTTGCATTAGAAAATGGAATAAGAAAGGTCACACAACTTTGTGTTAGTAACGATGCTGTTATAAATATTGCCATTGAATCATTAAAAATGAAAATGGCCGATGCTCCTGAAGCTGAATATTGGAGTATCAGTGCAGAAGATGATATTGGATATTGCCAATGTGATAAATGTAGTGCAATTCATGCAGAAGAAGGAACACCCGGAGGTGCTCATCTTCGCTTTGTAAATCGTATTGCGGAGGCGTTTCCTGATAAGAAGTTTACAAGCTTGGCTTATACCTATACCATGAAGCCACCACTTAAAACCAAGCCTGCCAAAAATGTTTACATCATGTTAAGCACCATTGATGCTTATAGAACACAACCCATTCCTGCCGAACCAACTGCTGCTCCTTTTAGAAAAGCATTGGAAGGTTGGGAGAAGTTAACCGACCGTTTATTTGTTTGGGATTATTCTACTCAATTTACAAATTACCTTGCTCCTTTTCCTGATATCATGAACTTAGATGATAACATCAGGTATATGTTACAACACCAAGTTAAAGGTATATTCTGTCAAGGAAGTGGATATACCTACAGCGATTTCGCCGAATTAAAAAGCTATATGATTGCACGATTAATGTGGAATCCTGATTTAACAGAAGAGGAACTGATTAACGATTTTTGTAAGGGTTATTATAAAAGTGCCGGCAGGTACATATCAGAATATATAAACCTCATACAAACAGAATCAAGGAAAACCAACCGACAAATTGATATTTACGGCAATCCGATAAATGAATATAACAGTTACTTATCACCTGAATTATTAGATCAATATTCAACCATATTTGATAAGGCTGAAGGTGCAGTTGAGGAATTTGAAAAAGTATTAAATAGAATTTACCGCTTAAGGTTAACACTCGATTATACATCATTACAACAAGCTAAATTCTTCGGGCCTGATAAGCATGGCTATCTTGTACAAGATGAAGAATCATTAAATTATATTATTAAAGGTTCGATACCGAAACGCATTAACAAGTTTGTAGATAATCTTAACCGATTTAAAATAACCGAACTTAGCGAAGGAGGAATTACACCGGAAGCCTATCGCGAAGAGTGGATGAATATTCTTGCTAAAGGATTTAAATATAACATGGCAATGGAAGCCAAAGTAAGTTTCAAAATTCCTTACATTAAAGATTATCCGGCAAAAGGCGATAAAACCATTAATGATGGTGTTACAGGTTATTGCGATTATAGTTATAACTGGTTATGTTTTTATGGTAACGATATTGATGTTACCATTGACATGGAAACTACTAAAGAAGTAGATTCCATAAGTTTTAATCTATTAGACGATCCAAGACATTGGATATTTTTACCATCACAAATTGAAGTTACTGTTTCAAGCGATGGAGTGAAATATGTTACGGCAAAACCTGTTAATGGTAATCCCAATCTTAATGAAGCAATGGACGAACATTTTACGTGTTCACCTTCACTGTTTCAATACGTAATACCACCTATGCGTGTACGATTCGTGCATGTTAAAATAAAGAACCAACCTATAATACCAACTTGGCGCTTTAGGGCAAACAAAAAACCAATGTTGGCTATTGACGAAATTTATGTAAACTAATCGGTAGTTAGGATATAAAGTTTGGGTTGATGAAAAGTAAAATACCCTAACCCATTGCTAATATTTGTTGGAAATGTAAGTGCTTCACCTCTGATTTGATTTATTAATGAACCATATCTTTTTTGCACTGTTAAAAAATTAAAATATCCTTCTGAAATAGAAGATACGGCAACAACTACAGTATCTAATACCGATGCACCGATATTCTTGCGAACAGCCAGTGTGCCATTATTAAAATCTTTATCGGTAAACAAATCAAATTCAGCTTTTTGTTCAGTTAATTTACGTGCAATATATCCGGGATCGGTAACACTGCCCGAATCGCGTGTGTTTCCTGTGAAATAATTAACCACATACCAATTTTTTTCTTTTGTATTATCGTCAAGTATGTAACTAACTTCATAAAAATTACTCACACGTGCCAATGAAATCATACTAAAGGATGTTGAAGTCATCATAGGTGTAATTGCGTCGGCTACCAAAGTACCATCAGCTTGTTTAATAGTTAATTTGGCTGTTGCACCGGCTTCAAAAGAAATATTAGTTGCAACATAAACTCCACCATCAACTTCTGCGCAAGTGATAACACCGCTTGAGGTATGAACTTCAACAGTTGCATTAGTAAACCGTAACTCATCAGGTATATTTAATCCGGAAGAATCCGCTATTGGAGTAAAACCATTACCGACTGCTAACGAACGTGTGAGAATTACTATTAATAAGTTTTGGTTTGATGAACTATCAAATGCGAATTGACTTGCAACTACAACTTTTGGTGAGCTATCAGCAATTTTTAAAGGTAATGGCTCAGGTGTGCATGATGAAAATAAACAAATAATCATGCTTAAAAATCCAACAGTTAAAATGATAATTTTTTTCATAGTTAAAATTGAAATTGGTAAGAAACATATGGGATAAAACCAAACAAGCCTACTTGTTTATATGCAATCTGTCCGTTGCTCCTGTTTTCCATCCGAACTCGAAATGGCTGAGTACGATTGAATACATTATATGCGCCGATTTGCCATTCACTTTGGAATTTATTGCTCGCTTTCGACTTTAGCGACATATTGATGTCTAGGCGATTGATGGCTGCCAATTGTGATGAATTACGACCACCATATATTGGTAGAACATCAACACTATTTAAATTACCGGAAGGCATCATAAATCGTCCGATAACCGGAGTAAAACGTGAACCACTGGCATAATTCCATACAGCGGATATTTGCAATCGTTTCAACACCTCGTATTGCAGAACAAGGTTTAAATCGTGTCTTCTATCAAATCTGGTTAAAAAAACATTTCCGTTATTCAGCTCATCAAACCTTCGATACGACCATGAAAGAGAATATCCCAATAGATAAGAAAATTGTTGATGCGTACCTTTTTGTGTAAGTTCAATCCCATACGCAACACCTTTACCTTGAGTAATTGTAGCCGCTAAATCAGCAGGTGTAAAATCAACCACACCTTCTTTATATTCAATTTGATTTTGCATAGGTTTATAATAGCCTTCTATTTTGGTTTGATGATGTTGCCATGCATATTCATAACTTACCGTAAATACATCGGCAGTTGGGGCTTTTATATTTTGTTGCACACCATACCATAAATCAGTTGGTAAGATGGTAGAAGAACCTGATAATTGAAACATATATTGAGCCATACGTGCATAACCAATTTGTAAGGTAGCCTTAGATGAGTATTGATATACCATTAATAACCTTGGCTCAATATTCCATTGATTTCCTCCATAATACTTTGCACCTGAAAACCTTAATCCTGAATGCAATATTAATCGTTGATTTATCCTGTACATTTGATGAATAAACAAAGCACTCTCGTATAGATATTGCGTAGTATCATTTCTGTTTCGTAAAACATTATTAAACTCTCCTGATAATTTTGTGCTGTTCGGCTTAAATTGATGCATGATTACATCAGCCCCATATTTCATAAACAATTTACTATTTACTGAATGATTCAACACATACTTTAAACCATAATCGTTAATGGCTGAGGATACTTCAACTGTATTTTTATTAAAGCCACCCTGTATGATATATCTATATTTACTATTAAAAGCTGTGAGGTTGGCAAACATAGCACGGTTTTTAAACTTATGATTCCATCTTATACTACGAATACCATTACCCATACGAGAGTTTAAGTTTACATTAAATAAACTGTCCTTATCGTTTGTATTTAACACATCATCGCCTTCATAAATGCTTAATAAAAGTTGATCGTTATCAGTAAGCCTAAGATTCACTTTAGCATTAAAATCATAAAAATAAAATGGCAGGCTTTTATTCATCATTTCAAAAACCCTGTTTACGTAACTGTAGCGACCGGCAACTAAGAATGTTCCTCTATTTTTAGAAATAGGTCCATCAATAGCCAAGCGGCTGGCCAGTACACCAATTCCACCTCTTACCTTTAGTTTATCAGTATTGCCTTCATTCATGTACACATCAAGTACAGATGATAATCGTCCGCCATACATAGAAGAAAAACCCCCTGTTTGAAAAGTTGCGTGTTTAATAACATCGGTATTAAACAATGAAAAAATACCTAATAGATGAGTAGGGTTATATACCGGAGCATCGTCTAGTAAAATTAAATTTTGATCATTGGTGCCCCCTCTCACCAACATAGAAGCTGTACCATCTGCACCCTTTTTAACACCGGGTAATAATTGTACTGCTTTAATTAAATCGCGTTCACCGCCCACTGTTGGCAATTCATTTAACAATCTTAAGTCGAGTGTAATTACTGATGGTTTAACCTTATTTATATCACCTGCCTTTATTTCTACGGTTTGTAATTGCTTTATAGTTGATTTCAACTTAATGGTATATTCCGATTCTTCTTTTACAAATACACCAACTGTTTCATAGCCTAAGTAAGTGAAATATACCGAGTCAGGCGAAGGAAGTTTTAACGAAAAGTATCCATAAGCATTAGAAACTGTTCCTGCTTTGCGTGAGGATGTAAAAACTGATACACCAATTAATACTTCGCCTGATGTTGCGTCGGTTATTGTACCTGTAACAGTAATTTCGGCCGATACGGAAAGACTTATTATAAACAAGAAAAATAAAATTAGGCGTTTCATATTGATAGGACAATTAAGGGTCGCTTTCCCCCTATCGGATTAAAAAAAAAGGCGCTACTACCAGTAACGCCCGTTATTGCAATTGTTTCTATTAGGTTATTCTTTTATAAAACGTAATCCTTTATACCACTGATTACCCGTTACCTTGATATAGTAGGTGCCGGCTTCACATGCAGTTATATCAATCAAAGTTGTAAATAATCCGGCAGTGGTTTGTATTACTTGCGTTTGAATGGTTTTTCCCAACAAGTCAATCAATTCAATTGTAACAACTTGTTCATCTACATCCTTAAAAAGCAGATTTACGTTGTCTTTTGCCGGATTTGGATACACGTCGAGACTTATATCATAATCATGTGGCCTAGTTAAGCCGGTTGATGCATTTTTAAACATAAGATCATCTAATATCAATGTTGTACCATCAACAAATGAAGATGTACTTCCCGCAGTTATGGCAATCATAGCACTATCCGGTACTATCTGAGCATTGGTGTAATCAATAGGCACATTAAAAACAGTATAAATATTGGTTTGATTGCTTTGCATATATGAACCAACGCCTACTACGCTATCACCAATTGTCATAACAACATTTATAAAAAAAGTATCCGGTAGAGGTGTTGAATATTTATAATAACCTGTAAAATTTTTGTGATGTCCGCTCACAGGAATTTTATAAGAGTTCCCATTTAAGGATTGTGTTAAAATAGCTGCCGGAAAACTAAATTCATCCAGTTGTACATTTTTAAGTTGAATGGCATATTTACCGGATCTGGAATCTGTTGATTGAGTTACACTCCATTCCTTTCCAAGGTATTCATTTGATAAATTATTTACATCACTCCAACCTAAGGGTAGAAAATTTTTAGGTTCAGAATCGGTAGAGTCCCAAATCTCAAAACTGCCATTTACAATTTGTGCGTGTACTTGGCTGTACCCGAATTTTACTAGTAGTAGCAGCAACATCATTTTTGTTTTCATAAGCGTAATTTTTGTTTCGCTTAAATGACAATCAACAGTTACTTAACCCCTATTTAATACAGATGAAAAAAAATAAAATTATTTGCAGGTAATGTTTCAAGTCGTTGCGCATGATGGATAACGCTTTCCCCATTTGATTCTCTACTGTTTTCACAGATATTTCAAGGATATCAGCAATTTCTTTATAAGATTTTTCTTCAAAGCGACTAAGTTTAAATATCAAGCCACATCGCGGTGGAAGTTTATCCATAGCCTGTTTGATATGCTCACTTAATTGTTTTACCTCACTAAGTTGTGATGCACTTGATACGGCAAATCTTTGATCGTCGGCAAAATCATCTTCAAATAGAACATGTCGCTGTTCTGATTTAAGTTTATTAAGACAATGATTTTTTACAGTAACATATAAGTATGATTTAGGTGCTGATTTCATTTCAATGTCGGCTCGTTTTTCCCAAAGCTTCACAAAAACTTCTTGAACCAAATCTTCGGCAGCATCTTTATCTTTTAAATATTCATATGCAAAACGCACAAGTTCGGCATAATAAAGTTTAAAAAACTTTTCATAAGCCTCAGTATTGTTCTGCTTAATTTCTTGAAATAAATTTATCGACTGAACATCCATAACCATCTATTTCTTATTGACAAGTATTGCCTTTAATAAATACCATATTTCCCTTAATTACGTAGGTGATGGGGAGCACTTTAGAAATTACGGTTAATACTTCCGATAGTTGTGGGTTATCAAATTTACCGGTAAATGAACACGACTTGATACCGGGGTTTTCAAATACTATCTTAATATTAAAATAACGTTCAAGTTTATCGGCAACCAAACCTAATGAGTCGTTATTAAAATCTAATTTTGTGTTAATCCATGAGGTAAGCGAGGCCGATGGAACATTTAATTTTGTGTATTGTAAATGTGGTGTAAATACTTGTTCTTGATTAGGGGTGAGTACAACTTCGGTTTGATTAAATGCAGTAAACGATACTTTACCTTCAGTTACAGTTACACGTTCAACCGAATCGGTACCATAAGCAAATATTTCAAATGCAGTACCTAAAACTTTCACTTCACCATTTGGAGTTTTAACTATAAATGGATGTGCAGCATCTTTTGCTACTTCAAAATATGCCATACCGTTTAAGGTAACCTTACGTTGGGCTCCATTTAGTTCACCTTCATAGGATAATGTTGAATATTCTTTCAACCAAATCTTACTGCCATCCGGCAACTCCAATTGTTTTATTTCGCCTGCAGAAGCAGATACTTTGTAAAATTCAGGTTGATTAAGAACAAAAATGTAAAGCAGGGTTCCTAATCCTGCAAATAGTAGTAATGATGCTGCGATATTAAACCATGATTGTTTATAGAACGGAAGGGTAATTTGTTTTGGTTCATTAACTGTGAGCAGTTGTTTATTGATCTTCTGCCAAGCCTTGTCGGTATCAATGGTAAGCGGTTCTCGTTCAGCTTGGTTCCAAATACGTTCAAAATCATCAAATTGTTTTTGATTTGAAGGATGGCTCATTATCCATTCTTCTAATTTGAGTTCATCATCCCGATTGATTTTGCCTGTTATTTTTTTGATAATCAGACTATTTATATCTTCAGTTTCCATAACTGCAATAATTTAATTCATATAACAGACAGCAAACTAAAGTACTTACCCCTATTTATATTAAAAATTTATTTCAAGAGATGTACTATTTGAAACGCTGCCAAAAGCTCCCAATGCATTATTAAAAGAATTAAACATAACATTAGCTTCAGATAAAAATAAGAAATCTAAATCCATGTTGCTTTCAAATACCTGTTTATGATATTGATAATATACTTTATCAACCTCTTTTACGATAATAACTGCCTTATTGGGTACAAACTCGCCGAATGCAAATTCATTGATAAAATTAATTTTTTTACCCGTTTTAAAAAACTCATCTGTTACTAATCCATTAGTTAGCGGATCTTTCAAATAAACAAGTTGACCAAGATTTGTAGAGTCAATTAAAAGAACGGATACCACATAAAAATTATCACCTGGTAATTCATCTTTAATATCAATTTTTACTTCAACTTTATTCTCTGAATAACTTAACTCTGCCTTAGTCGTAATCTTATTCTTCGCAGGCAAGGTGGTTAACCCTTCAATTACTTTACCTGATGGTTGTATAACCTGTAGTTTATATGTTCTACCCGCCGTTAAATTTAATGTTCCGGGTGCCGATTGATACAATAAATTCAAAGGATCAAATATTAAGGTGTCAACAACTTGCGGCTCGGAATATAACAATACAAGAGCACCGGTATCAACTAATTCCCTGGCATCTGATGGCGGTTGAGAAGCGTTAAGATAAGGAAAACTCCTCGACACATGTACTTGAATTATTTCTGCATTTTCTTCTAAAAATCCAATCACAACAGGCTTAACTTTTTGAGGAAAATTAACATCAACAACTTCTTCTTCACAACCAAGAAGCAAAAAAGTTAACAGTAAAAATATCAGATTCTTGCTCATGTAAACTAAAATTTATAAGTCCAACTTAAAGAAGGTATCAACGGTAAAAAAGTTGTTTTGGTTAGGCGATTTATGCCCTCAACCGTGGTAATGCTATAAACCCAGGCGTTTCTTCTATTATAAGCATTAAATGCTCCGAACTCAACAATACTTGCACCTTTAAAAAGTTTCGAATGGTATTGCACAGAAAAATCTATTCGGTGATAAGCAATCATTCGAAATTCGTTCTTACCTTCATAATCGCGAGTAGTTGAATTAAAAACAAGTTGTCCGGTTATCGGATCGTAAACATAATTATAATATCCGCCAACAGGTAAACTGATCGGAGTTCCGGTACCATAAACCCATGTAACATTAGAAATCCATTTTTTTGTGATTTGATAAGACATATTGATACCAATATCATGCGGACGGTCAAAACGAGCCGGGAAATTTCTGCCGGCATTAAGGTTATCATAATTCATCCACACACGTGAATAGGTGTAGCTAATCCATCCATTAAATCGTCCTGTTGTTTTGCGCAATAAACATTCAATACCCCAAGCGCTTGCAGTACCATTACTAAGTAAAACATTCAATAATGAATTCAGGTCAGCATTATTATTCCTTAGATTTAATAAACCCTCAGAAGCCATATAAGCATTATTGGTATACTTATAATATCCTTCAAGTGCAAATTCATATTTATTCTTTACCTTCTTTATAGATATACTATTTTGAAAAGTGGTTAGTGGTTTATTGTTTTGCGTAACCGGAAGCCATACATCAACAGGTAACAAATAGGTTGCCACCCTTATACTGTTCAGGTATTGATTCATAATTGAACTACTGGCAGCTATTTGAAATTGATGTGGTAATGAATATTGTGCAGTGATTCGCGGCTCGGGATTGATGTAATGATAATCAGAATTTCCAAAATAACTTATCCGTAATCCACTTATAACTTTTAATCGTTGATTCCACTCGAATATATCTTCAATATACCAACCACCTTCAAGTGCATTTGCTTCATATCTTGGAGGGTTTTGATTAACTAAGCTATTTACTAAAGCTAATGCCTGAGGGCGCAAGTTATGATGTGTTATTTGTAGTCCTGTTTTTAAAACGTGATGCTTGATTCCTAAATATTCCAAATCTGCTTTATAAGAATAATCAGTAATGGATGATTTTACTTCATTTTTTTGAGGACCAGCATTGTTAGAAAATAGTAATCCGAATTGATTATAATATTTGGTGGAAGTTACTGAAGTAGAAAAAAACAATTTAGGGTTAATCAGCTTTGTGTACTTAATGCTTATCATGCGATTTCCCCAACTTAAAGACACACCATCACTTTCATCATTCACCCCGTATTTATCACCACCAATATAAGTACTTAAACTTAACTTTCCATTCTTACCCACATCGGCAGATACTTTCATATTTACATCATAAAAATAAAAACTACTTTCTTCTGCATCTAAAGGTGCAAATGGTTTTAATAAATAATCAATATAGGTTCGTCGTGCACTAAATAAATAAGAAACTTTATTTTTAAGAAGAGGACCTTCAACCGATAATTTTGATGAAATTAACCCTGCGGTAACTTCTCCTGAATGGCTCGTTTTATTTCCATCTTTTAACGACACATCAAGTACTGATGATGCACGTCCACCATACTTAGCACTAAAGGCGCCTTTACTTAATTCGGCTCGCTTAATTTCACTCCCTGTAAACAAACTGAATAATCCGGTTGCATGTGATGTATTATATAATACTGCATCGTCAAGGAGCACTAAATTTTGATCGTGATTACCTCCCCTAACATATAATGAATTATCACCTTCATTTCCTTTTTGTATGCCGGGCATTAACTGAAAATATCTTACCGCGTCTTTTTCTCCTAATAAAACCGGTAGTTTTTCAACCTCTCGGGTTTCTAATAACAACTGACTTAAACCGGGTGATTTTTGTTTAAATCCTTCCAATTCGCTTAATACAAATTCGTTTAAAACTGCATTTGATTGCAATTCGATAGTTTGTGTAATTGGAAATAGTAAATTTACAAAAACAGATCGTGATTTATAACCGATATAATTAACATTAACAGTAAAGGTATCCGAGGGTAAGGTAAAAGTAAAATAACCTTCGTGATTGGTTACTGTACCTGCATTTTGGGTTGGTATGGTAACAATTGCTCCAATCAAATATTCTTTGGTAGCAGCGTCTCTAAGCCATCCTGAAAAAGTATACTTCGCATGCTTATCGGGATATATCAATATTTGCTCACCAAGCACTGTAATAACATACTGCTTACCCAGCAAGTATCTTAATACTTTCTCTACTGTTTCGTTCTTAAAATCAACTGTTATAACTCTATACTGAATTTGATCATTGCTATAACTAAGGTTTAGTCCTCGCTCTTGCTTCAAACGTAATAATGCATCTGCAACTGTTACCTTTTTAAATTTAATTGTTATTTGTTGCTGTAAGATTGATTGTTGAGCATTACCAATAAAAAAAAGTAGCATGAATAAATTAATCAATGCTACTTTTTTATATGAAAAATGAAGTCTATTCATCACCCGAAAAAGGGCTTATTAAATTCCTAATAACATCTTTTCAGGGTCGTTGCCTGAGGTAAGTAAAAGAGTTGGGTTTTCAAGACACTGTTTCACTTTCACTAAAAAACCAACCGACTCTCGTCCATCCACTATGCGATGATCGTAACTTAAAGCCACATACATAATTGGTCGGATTACAATTTGACCATCCTTAACAACAGGACGTTCAACAATATTATGCATACCCAATATAGCTGATTGAGGTGCATTGATAATTGGAGTACTTAACATACTGCCAAAAACTCCTCCATTAGTTATGGTAAAAGTACCTCCTGTCATTTCTTCCAGGGATAATTTATTATCTCTTGCTTTGCCTGCCAATACCAATACTTCTTTTTCAATTTCTGCCAAAGTCATACTTTCTGCATTTCTGATTACAGGAACTACAAGTCCTTTGGGAGCGCTTACAGCAATTGATATATCACAGTAATCATGATAAATGATTTCTTCACCGTTAATATAGGCATTAATTGCAGGATATTGTTTTAGTGCAACACAAACCGCTTTAGTAAAAAAGCTCATAAAGCCCAAATTTACACCATGCGATTCTTTAAATTGATTTTTAAACTTCGCGCGTAAATCCATAATTGGCTTCATATCCACCTCATTAAAGGTAGTTAACATGGCCGTTTCATTTTTAACTGCAACCAAACGCTTGGCAACTGTTTTACGAAGTGAAGTCATTTTTTCAGTTCGTTCAACCCTCGATTTTTGTTCGTTAGTTCTAACTTTCAACTCGGCTGCCAAGGCATCAGCTTTAGTTATTCGCCCTGCTACACCCGAACCTGTAACATCTTTTGGGTTAATTCCTTTTTCTGCTAATATTTTTGCTGCAGCCGGACTTGGGGTTCCAGTTGCATAATTTTCATTTGCAACTGTTGTTGATTCTTTAGGTTTATCGTTTACCGGAGCTTGTACTTCAACTTTTTTGGTTTCAGCAACCGGTTTACTTCCGGCAGGTTTAGCAGCCGATGTATCAATAGTAGCTATTATATCACCAACTTTAATCGTATCTCCTTCAGCAGCTTTCAAACTAAGCAAACCTGCGGCTTCCGCATTTAATTCAAAAGTTGCTTTATCACTTTCAAGCTCACACAATAACTCATCCATCTCTACATAATCGCCTTCTTTTTTGTTCCAACGAGCAACGGTAACTTCACTGATTGATTCTCCTACTGAGGGTACTTTAATTTCTAAAGCCATATATTTTTTCTTAACGAAGTGGTAAAAAGTGCTGCAAATGTAATAAACCTTCGCTTAAAACGGTGCATGTTTATACAAACCTTAACTCAACAAAACCGTTTTGATTACCAATACTTTACAATGGTCTATCGAACCACTCTCTTCTTCGGGTAAGTTTAAGGTCTTGTAAAACACTTGATCGAACATTAATTTGAAAGAAAAAGCTTGTGCGGAATCCGATTGGAATCCATGTTAATTTAAATGTCCAACAGTGTAAATCTCTTACGATATCAAAAGTGGTTAATGCAATTTGTTTGGCTTGAAAATCATATCCGCTGGTACCTGCAATTTTCCAATTTTTTGTAAGATTAATATCTCCACTAAAATTTAACGTTTGTATGTAATTATCAGCTTGTGGATTATTTAAGGTATTATACCTATTATACCTTACTGTGTATGTTAAACTTAAATTCCATGGAATATTAAAGTCGTAGTAATCGGCCGGATTATCAAATTGGGAATTCCAATCATCAGCATGTTTACTTCTTTTTGCCTCTGATTTCTTTGAAAAAGTTTCGGGATTGAAAGTAGCGGATAATCCTATTTGACCACTGGTAATAACCCCTAATTTTCCTCCATTTGAAAAATAAAATTCATTAGTACGTACAACTGATTTAAAGCCGCCTTCATTGGTTATAATATTGTTTTGATATGGATCTAAGGTAGCATCGGTATTTAAAATAATATTTTTAAAAAGTTTTGTACGAGTTGTTATTGCAACCGGAGCCAAATGTAAGGAGTCGGCAAAAATATTATAGAAAGTAGCAAATCGCAATACTTCAAATATTTGAATTTTCTCTTCTTTACGAGCAGTATCTTTCCCTCGCATTACTTTCATTTCAATGTTATTTTCTAATACAAATCCTACATTACCTTGTCGTCCGATGCCCGGGCCACCAAAAATACCCCGCTCGAATCTGCTATACCTAACTTCCCTTCCGGAAACATCACGATAAGTATTAAAATATCCCCAACGCGAAGAAGAATAATCAGGTGTGTAAGTAAAATCTAAAGTTGGCGACATCACATGTCTTATAGCTTTTAACTTATTACCTTTAAATTTAAATGTACCATAATACCTGGTGTTAATCCCAATACGCGGTTGATAAGTAAATGCCCTGGCAAAGCCATCAACTCTGGTTGTTACTACATTACTATCAATTAATTCGCGACGGATGGTATTCATATACCAAACATCATTTAATGCTAAACTTGTTGATAGCGTATAATACTTAAATAATTTAAAAGAGGTTTGTATAGGTAAGCTATGACTTAATCCGTATCTGCCTGTAGTATCTATATATCGTAGCAAATCCCCTCTTCTTTCGGTATTAAATAAAATAGAATCGAACGTGTTAAGTTCATTTCTAAAATTGGCAGTATAGTTCATGCTAATATTTTCATACCATTTATCAGGTGATGATTTATACTTGGGTTTGAATGGATTAAAACTACTTACAGTAAAAGTTAAATTAGGGAATGAAATATTTAATTGTCGGGTTTGCAAGTTTTGCGACATCCCTGCATTAGAAGTAAAATTGTATTTACCGCCTGCAAAACTTTTTCCGAAGTTAACACTACTAACTATTTGATTAGCCACGATATTTTGTGGCACAAATGAATTATTACGTAAGAATAATGGTGAAGTGTAATTAACATCAGCAGAAAAAGATGTTCCCGGTCGAGCTTTAGGATCAACAAAATGCACCCAATTAATCCTCAAATCCTTAGAGGTAGAAAATTCGGGATCACCAATTGCACCAAATCTATTATTGGCAAAGTTAACCCCTACACGTCCATTAAACTTATAACGGTTACTGTATCTTAATAAATTATTTAATGCATAGCTTCCTTGTGAGAAAATATCTCCGGTAACCATATAATCTGCTTTCGCTCCTAATCCAAAATAATATCCGCCTCCTCTTAAAAAGAAACCTCTGTTAATACTACTTCCATAGGTGGGAATAATAATGCCTGACGACTGTCCGCGTTTAATGCTAAATATACCAAAAGGAATTATCAATGGTGTTGGCATACCTTCAATACGCAAATTAGCCGAGCCGGTTACAATCTTTTTATCGGGAATTATTTTCAAGCGATTTGCATGAATATGAAAATGAGGCGTATCTAAATCGCAGGTTGTATAATACGATGCTTTTATTCCAAATTCATTATCAGGGGTACGAATAACATCCTGACCTTTAACGTAACCCTCACCTTCTTTGGTTCGTAATTCACTTAAGTAACCCTTCTTACTTTTATAATTATAGCTTACCCTTTTCACTTTATACTCAGTGCCACCTTGATTAAAAACGGGCAAACCCGTTTCATTCCCTGCAGAATCCACGAGTCCAGTGGCATGAATCAATGTTTTACCCAATTCAATTTTGATAAAATCAGCCGTTAGTATTAAATCCTCATATTCTACCTTAGCGTTTTTGTATAAATAAACAACTTGTTTAGCGGCATCATATAAAATGGTGTCCTGCGCCGTATATTTAACCTCAGTTTTGATGGCGGATTTCGACAGGCGTATTTCAACAGAATCATCCTCAATAATACTTAACGTATCGTCCTGAATTTCTGTTGTTAATGGAATTAATACTGGCTTTTGCGGTGCAGGAATAGTATCAACTTTTTGATTTTTGGCACGGGTTTTATTGTTATTACCTTGTTTTGGTGTTGCTTGTTGTGCATAGCCAACTGAACACATTAACAGGGTAAGGGTAAAAGAAATTAGCCTTTCCCGATTAAAATAAATAAGAACCTGTTTAAACTTGTAGTATGTCAATGCGCGCAAAACTAAGTAAAAGTGCCAACTTATTAAAATTACCCCAATTAGTTTCCATAATTGGTGCAATGTTATTGTTGTGTGCTTACTCACCATTAGATAAAAAAGAAGATGGAAAAATTTTAACTGTAGCCATTGATGCAGGACATGGAGGACATGATGCCGGTTGCTCGTACGGAGGTGCAAAAGAAAAAGATGTTACATTAGCCATAGCATTAAAACTTGGCAAGGCAATAGAAAAAATCATGCCTGATGTTACTGTTATTTATACCAGAGCAAAAGATGAGTTTATTGAATTACATGAAAGAGCCGGAATAGCAAACCGTAAAAACGCACATTTATTTATAAGCATTCATTGCAATGCTAACAAAAAAACAGAGGTATTCGGAACCGAAACCTTTAGTATGGGTTTGCATAAATCAGACGGTAATTTGGAAGTGGCTAAACGCGAAAACGAAGTAATTTTATTGGAAAAAGATTATCAAGAGAAGTATGAAGGATTCGACCCCAACTCCCCGGAAGCCCACATTTATTTTAGTTTCCTGCAAAGTGCTTATTTAGAGCAAAGTTTAAAATTAGCTGCGAAAGTTGAACAACATTTTATGGATGTAAAACGAAGCAGCAGAGGTGTTAAACAGGCCGGACTTATGGTATTATGGAAAAGTAAAATGCCCAGTGTATTAATTGAAACCGGATTTTTAAGCAATGCAAAAGAAAGGGCATATTTAACCGGGGAACAAGGTCAGGATGAATTGGCCAATGCCATTGCTAATGCGGTAAAAGAATATAAAACGTCGGTAGAAAAAAAATAATAACCGTAATTTTAAGTTACTTTTGCCATATATTACTTAATTATTGCTGTGATTAAATTAACTAAAGAATTTAAAGTCGGACTTTTCTCCTTTGGAGGGGTTGTTATCTTTATATTAGGATTTAACTTTTTAATGGGCTATAGTTTTTTCAAAACCTATGCCCGCTATTATGTTGTATATGACAATGCAGGCGGACTCATCAAATCAACACAAGTGCAAGCGAATGGAATTAAAATCGGACAAGTTGAAGAAGTTACTTTACTGAATAAATCTGACGTATCGAAAATTTTAGTAACCCTTGTAATTGATGGGAATATTAAGCTTAATAAAGGTGCAATCGCACAAATTGCAAGCAGCGATTTATTAGGTACAAAAGTAATTAATCTTCAAAATGGCAATAGTCTCGAAAATCACATGCCTGAGGATACTTTAAGTGGGAATATAGAAGAAGGCTTAGCAGAAAGCATAAATAACTTGGTGTCGCCTGTTAAAGAAAAAAGTGAGCAAGTATTGGCTACCCTCGACAGGGTATTACAATCAATGAATACAGTTTTTGACTCAAATGGAACCCAACGCTTATCTAAAGGTGTAGAAGACTTAGCCGGCACCTTAGCAAATGTTAGGAGCATAACCCAACGAATTGATCAATTAACAAAAGAGGAGGAAGACCGAATACAATTAATGTTTGCTCATACAGAAAGCATTCTCAAAAATCTGAAACAAAACAATGAAGTAATTTCATTGGCAATGAAAAATATCAAAAACATTACAGATAGCTTGGCTGCATCCGAATTAAAATCTACCATCAATAACTTAAATGGATCATTGTCGTCATTAAGTATCATGCTTAATAAAATTAATAATGGACAAGGAAGTTTAGGACAATTGGCTAATAACGATTCACTTTACAATAACTTAAATAATAGCAGCAAAGAATTAACCAACTTGTTGGTTGATATACAGAAATATCCTGCACGGTACATAACAATTAGTGTATTTGGTGGTGGGAAACGCGCAAATAAAGCCGAGAAAAAACGCAATGCTGAACTACAAAAAAAATAATTACCAAACAGATTATTTTAGCAAATGAAAGTACTGCTAACCACGTTAAACGCAAAGTACATTCACATGAATTTAGCTATACGAATTTTGTATGAGCTGAATCATGAACAACATCCCGAACTGGAATTCAAAGAATTTACCATAAAAGAAAAAGCCTTAGACATTGCCGAATATTGCAGCAATTATGAGGTAGTGGCGTTTAGCTGTTATATTTGGAACATCACACAAACCTTACAAGTGTGTGAAAAACTTAAGCAAATTAATCCACACATTATTATTGTATTGGGTGGACCTGAAGTGAGTTACGAAATCGAGGATATTCTTCGGCGGAATCCAATTGATTATATTATTACAGGTGAAGGAGAAATTCCATTTAAACAATTTTTAAATCATTTCCCGAATGTGTCGCACATTCCTAATCTGGCTTACATAAAAGATGGAATACTTATTCATAAACAAGAACAAGTAACCTTTGACCTAAATGAATTAAAAGATAAAAATCCTTACCGGCATGACCCGCCTGAAGATTTATACAATAAAATTTGTTACATAGAAACATCAAGAGGATGCCCATATAAATGTGAATTTTGCTTAGCCAGCTTAGATAATAAGGTCCGGTATCTACCAATTGATACCATAAAAAATAATTTGTTGTATGTGATGCAACACGGTCGTGTTATCAAGTTCCTTGATCGTACATTTAATGTGAAGCGCGATTTTACCATTGATATGTTCGATTTTATTTTAGCGCATCATAAACCACATCAAGTTTTTCAATTTGAAATTACTGCCGACATTGTCCATCCCGACATAATCGCTTATGTTAATCAACACGTTCCACCTGGCTTACTGAGATTTGAAATTGGTATTCAAACTGTAAACAAAGAAGCAAATTTACAAGTAAGCCGAAAACAAAATTTTACTAAAACAGCAGGGGTTATCAAACAATTAGACCATGTTATTGAAATGCACCTTGATTTAATTGTTGGTTTACCTTTAGACTACTTCGAGGATATAAAATACAGCATTGAACAAGTATTTGCTTTATATCCAAGTGAACTGCAACTAGGTTTCTTGAAATTTTTAAAAGGAACTCCGGTGAGAATAAAACATGAAAGCCATGAATACGTTTTTGATCCTTCTCCGCCGTATCAAATAATTCGAAGTAAATATTTAAATGAGCAAGAACTGCAACACATTACTTGGGTTGAAGAGGCGTTAGAAATTTATTGGAACAAAAAACGTGCACTTAATGTACTACGTTATGTAAATGAACATTACAGTATTTTTGATTTTTTATTCGGAGTTGGACAGTATTTCCAAAGTATAATACCTTTTTATAAACATACCTTAACACAAGCTTATGATATACTGATAGGATATATCAAACTTCATCATCCCAACGACCAAGTATTATTAGAACTGGCTGTTGTTGATTATTACATGCATCATAAAATTAAACCCCAGGTTAAATATATTGATGAAGTTGAAATAAACTTAAACAAAAAGATAAAAAGCATCTTACCTGCATCTTCACAGAAGGTTAGACAAATTTGCTTTCCTATCAGTTTCGATATGAATATATTGTTATCAACCCATACCATACAACAACATAAAGGTTACATGGTATTGCAGTACAATGGTACTGATAAGCCTCAATTGTTTTATGTAGAACAAGCTAGATTTACAGTTGCTGAATCAGTGGTTAACCAGATAACATAAAAAAGCCGCATCATAAAATTGATGCGGCTTTTTTCAATAACCAATCGTTAAATGATTTTATTCCTTAATCAATTTAGTTACTTGTTCGCCTGCTTGTGAAATTACTTTTAAATAATAAATTCCGGCAGGTAAGTTATTCATTTGTTGTAATTCAATAATAGGGGCAGCAGTATTAAATGTTTCGGTTAATGTACGAACCACTTTACCCATCATATCATACAATACCAAGGTAACTTGTTCATCCTGGTTAACATTAATTGAAACATTTAACACTGTTGAGAAAGGATTTGGATAAGCTTCAATGCCTGTTTGATTGGCTAACTTATCAAACGATACAGCAACTGTTGGTGAGTATTTAAACGAACCATCAAAATCAACCATACGCAATCTATAATACACCACTTCTCCATTGGCTAAACTTGCTACACCATTATCCATATATCTGTATTGTTGAATAACAGAAGAATTTCCATTTGCATTAACTTTACCAATTGACTCAAATGATTGACCCGGCAATTTACGTTCTACCATAAAATAGGCTGTATTTTTTTCAGATGCGGTGCTCCATATAATTTGCGCATGTTCTTTTACCCTGCTTGCTCTAATTTCATTTAACCTTACAGGTAATGGAGTAGCTATATCAGTTGTACCGGTAAATGAAGTGAAATCTAATAATCCATTCATTCCAAAAATATTATTTACGGTATCAAGGATAGTTGTAAAACTATTTGCATTCCACCAACTAAAGGTATTGTTCACCAATCTATTGGCCAGTTTTATATCAGATTCAGAAGGAATATTACCCATTTGGAAAGTTTTATACCTTAACCTGATATCATATAAATAACTTGAACCACCATTGGCAGAAATTGACCAATAAGCATCCATCAAATGAGCACTTGTATCTTGAAGTGCGTTGCTATTCGGACTACTTGCTCTGTTACTAATTAATGTACCCGGAGCAAAACGAGCTGTGATAGAAGTTGGCAATAATCCTCCAAAGCCCCATGTAATGGTTCCTATGGTATCACCAAATGAAATGAAATGCTGAACTTCACCATAACCAATAGTTCCGGTAACGGTAGCTGCCGGAGGTAAAGCAGATGGCGTAAACTCAAATGCGCCAATATCCGGTGCACCTGTTGATATCTGTTCACTTCTATTTCCACCATTAATATCTCTATTTAAGCCGAACTCTTGAATAGCCCTACCATTAAGTACCCAACTTCCGGTAGCAGTTGCATCAGGAAGAAGATTTGTTGCAGAAGTAAAATTAGGATTTGCATTAAAAGAGGATACGTCACTTCCGAGATGCACAGTATTCCGGCTATTAGTAAAATTAGCAGCCGTATATAAAGTGTTATTATAATTAAGCAAGTTAGTACCGGTGCCGAAATACACATTATGATTTAAGTTGGTGGTACCCGAAATAGCTGCTGCATTTGCTAATACTAATGAAGGTAAAGTTCCACTGTTTATTGCATTGTTATAACATTGTATTTGTGAGGCTGCTACTTGAGGCACTGAAGTTATCGTACCTCCAATATAAATACCACCGAGTGTTGTTGTAGTAGAAGTTGTTACAAGATTAATGCTATTATTATAGATTCTTAGATTAGATGCGGTAATTGCATAAATACCTGAACTTCCATTGGTGGTAGTAACAACCGAGTTATTGTAAATTCTTCCGGGACTAGGTTCACCATACATGTTAAATCCGCTCAAATAAACAGGGTATCCATTTATTAATTGAATCCTGTTATTGGCAATTTCTGTTTCATTAGAAGCCTGTGAAAAATAGATACCGGAAAAAGCTGCACTTAAATTAGAAATAATGGTATTACGTCTGATTTTTGTATTAGCCCTATTGGTTAAAAACGGTCCATAATAATAGAAGTTGTTCATTTGATTTGAATCAATCACTAAACCTGAACTAAATTGATTGATGATACCTTGACCACCGAAGAACATACTATAACTTCCATTATTAATTTCATTATTTGATATGGTTACATTTTGAATGTTAGATCCCGAAGGCGAAAAGAAATTCGACTGAGCATCTGAAATTGTTGTAACTGTCGGACCATTTACGGTGCAATGAGTAACTGAAATATTACCTGAATTAACAACTCCACCTAAACCAAACGAAAACACTCTACCAAAAGAAATATTGGTATTATTAACTGTCATTCGGTTGAAATGCACATGTTGTGTACCTGCGAAATTAACCACAAAATTGTTGGCTGCTGTGGTAGGTGCAAAAGTTAACACAACATCATTTTTATTTAAGGTAGCTGATCTGAATACAATAGTATTTAAAGCTGATGCACCCGGTATAATTCCAAGATTTATTTGCTCAGTATAAGTGCCTGTTGCCACATTAAAGATTACAGGAGAAGCAACTCCGCCGCAATTTAAGGCACTCACAGCAGCAGTAAATGAAGTAAAATTTGTTGCACCGGTTCCTAGTGGATTAATAGTATATACTCCGCTTAAAGCTTGGCATAGGCTCACTCTTAGTGTATCGTTTCCTCTTGATGCGTCAGGGTTAGTATTTGGATTGGTAGTATATGCCGTGAATAATAAATTACCTCCGGTATAATTAAATTGTTGTGAAGTTGCACCTGCACCTGATGTTGAAGTAAACCTTACAGTATCTTGCCCGTTAGAAGGAATATTACCGGTATACGTTTGTGTTTGTGTTACGGTACCATTTGTATAAGTTACATCAACCGTAGTGATCGGAGCAGAACCGAAATTTTTAACAATAACTGCAACGTCTAATAAGCCCGGAGTTACAGGAGCACTTGGTGATAAGATACTTAACACACCTGCATCATCAGCCGGAGGAGTATATTCATTCACACCGGGGTCAGGCAATGCACCTCTTACTACGCCATCAATATCTGCAGTAGCCCAAGGATTAGGCCTACCAATATTATTTAATCCAATTGAATTTTGACGCAAGTTGGTTGAAGAAACGAAATTAGGATCTAGAACTACGCTAAAAGAATCATTGTTAATAGCTGTTGCATTAATATAGTTTGGTAAAGCTGCCGAAATAAAATTATTCGAACGATAAGGGAAAGTACTTAAACCAAAATACACATTATGATCAACCTCCCAATTCACCGGATTTAATAAATTAGGAGTAACACTTCCACCACCATCATTCAACCAGATAACGTAACCTTGTAGGCGATTAACAAAAATATTATTTAATACCTCAACCGTATTGTAGGTGATAGCAGATGTTGTAGTTAACCAAAGACAACTGGCAGTTGAACTTGCCGTAGTAATATTTACTGAGTTGTTTACTATAGCTGTATTACCAACATTAGAACAATAAATACCATAACCTGTATTTGATGCTTCTCCTAGTTGTATCATGTTATTACTTATGATGTGGCGATTAGCGCCAACTCCACCGATGGTAGTGGTTAACCAAATACCATACCCGCCAAGCATACCTCTTATGGTGTTTGCATTAACTATTATTCCTAATCCCGGATTGGTTTGATAATAAGCATACGAAGTTGTTTGGTTAAAAGTACGACCAATATTCTCCATAACATTATTATTAAAAGTCATGAACTCATTACCATTAAAGAAAGTTGCATATAAGATTGCATCCTTAAGTAATGAATTGGTAATTGAAATTCGTGTATTACGTAAACCGGCTGTTGGACCAACAATACTGATACCATAGTATCCGCCTATTGCGGTACAACTGTCAATTGTTAAATCAGTAACAGCTTGAGAAGTACCTGTAATAGCAGAAGTAGCCGACGACGAAACCACGAATGCGTTTATTGAAGTATTATTAACCTGAGTAACAAAGAATGTACATCTTTTGAAAGTAACACTATCAGAGCGATTAG
>JALONK010000022.1 GCA_025454975.1 Bacteroidia bacterium | reverse complement strand
GCGTTAAAACATATTAACAATAACAAAGTTGTGGCCTTATTAGGTGGTGATCACAGTACACCGCTGGGTCTTATACAAGCATTAGCCGAAACTCACCGAACCTTTGGTATTTTACAAATTGATGCTCATGCTGATTTAAGAATTGCATATGAAGGATTCACTTATTCGCATGCCTCAATTATGTATAATGCTCTACAGGTTGAAGGTGTGCAATCATTAACCCAAGTTGGAATAAGAGACTATTGCGAACAAGAATATCTTTTAAGTAAAGAAGACACTCGTATTACAACCTTTTATGATGCAGCTTTAAAGAAAGCATTTTACGAAGGCGAAAGTTGGAAAAAAACCTGTGCGAAAATTATTGCTACTTTACCCGAGCAAGTATATTTAAGTATTGACATTGATGGCTTAGACCCAAAGCTTTGCCCAAATACAGGAACGCCTGTACCGGGTGGATTTGAATTTGAACAAGTGGTATATTTAGTTCAGCAAGCGGTTGAGGCCGGTAAAAAAATTATTGGATTTGATATAAATGAAGTAGCGCCGGGTAAAGACGAATGGGATGCAAATGTTGGTGCGCGTTTATTATATCGCATCAGTAATCTGTGTTTATTGTCAAATCAAAAATAAAATAAAAAAAGAGGGAATGCATCTTCATACACTCCCTCTTTTTATATATTTAAACCAACTATTTTATTTTAGCAATTAATGGATTTCTTAATCCGCTAAAACCATCAAGGTCCATTTTTATTGAACCAACAAAAATTTCACTTTCTGCTCTAACCGGAACTTTGTTTTCATCATCGGTTACCCATAAAGTTAGTGCATCACTGTCTTTAAATACGCGCCCCTCTAATAGTTGAGGCTTTATTTTTAAAGTCTTAAAAGTTCCAAGGTCGGTTTTAATTACTTCGCGACCAACAAATTTAAATCGCAAGCGATAATTTTTTCCATCCATATAAAAGTTTACAGGAAAAACATCTCCTTGTTTTGCATTAGTCATATCAGTTGATCTAGCATAATAAATTGCAGAAACAATATCTTGAGTTTGTTCTTCAATTTCTGTTTTACCTTTTATACTGCTATTGGCAATACCTCTTGAGTGGTCAAATAAAACCAAGTCGATAGCTTTATAATTACCTTCTCTTACATTTTTAGTAGCTTTCCAAGGAATTAAGGCTTCTTGGTCAAGGTAGGTTTCAAATTGATCTTTTACTTTAAACATCACATCTACCATACCGGTTGACTTGCCATAAACTCTTATATAGTAGCTGTTTCGGTTATTTACTGTTACCGACTTTTGTCCAACCTCAAACTCTGCCTTACCACCATTAATAATTCCATAATAAACTTTATAGCTTAGTTTTTCACCAAAAGTAAACGCAGTATTCGCTCTTTTATTTATTTCATATTTACGCTCATCAGGTTTGTTTACTTCCGGAGCTTGCTGCGCAATAGCTGCACCTACAAAGCAAAACGCAGTTAAAAACACCTTTTTCATGATTGGGTTGAATTTAATTTAGGAGTAAATAACAAAAGGTTTGCCAAATTTTAAAAAGAAAACAAATGATTTTCGGAGAACGGTTAAAAATTAAAGGTAATACCTTGAGCTAACGGCAACGATTTTCCATAATTGATGGTGTTGGTTTGGCGTCGCATGTAGGCTTTCCAACTATCGCTGCCACTTTCCCTTCCACCGCCTGTTTCTTTTTCGCCACCAAATGCGCCTCCTATTTCTGCTCCACTGGTTCCAATGTTTACATTAGCTATACCACAATCACTTCCTGAAGCACTCAAAAATAATTCTGCTTCTTGTAAGTTATCAGTGAAAATTGCCGAGCTTAACCCTTGTTTTACGCCGTTTTGTAACGCTATGGCATCGGTTAATTCGTTGTATTTCATGATATATAAAATTGGAGCAAAGGTTTCTTCTTGTACAATTTTAAAATGATTCTCCGCTTCAATAATGGTTGGTTTAACATAACATCCGCTTTCATATCCTGCACCTTCCAGCACCTCTGCACCACATAATACTTTTCCGCCTTCGGCTTGCGCTTGTTTAATAGCATGTAAATATGCACTTACTGCATCTTTATCAATTAACGGTCCAACTAAGTTTTTACTTTCCAGTGGATCACCAATAGTAAGTTGTTCGTATGCGGCCAATAATTTCTGTTTAAAGCTTTCATATTTGCTTTCATGAATAAATAACCTTCGGGTGGTTGTGCAACGTTGTCCGGCAGTACCTACGGCACCAAATACTACCGCTCTGATGGCTAGTTCAAGATTCGCGTGTTCAGAAAGTATGATGGCATTGTTTCCTCCCAATTCTAATAAACTTCTACCTAATCGTGCAGCTACTGTTGAAGCAACTATTTTACCCATTCTTATAGAGCCGGTTGCTGATACCAATGGAACTCTTTCATCTTTAGATAACCATTCGCCTGCATTAGCTTTTCCTGTTATCAGGTTAAAGATACCTTCAGGTAGTTGATTTGCTTTAAGAACATCTTGTAGAAGGTGTTGACAGGCAATTGCGCTTAATGGTGTTTTTTCTGACGGTTTCCAAATACAAACATCGCCACAAACAGCAGCAATCATACTGTTCCAACTCCAAACCGCAACAGGAAAATTAAAGGCTGAAATGATACCAACTATACCAACCGGATGCCATTGTTCATACATTCTATGATCGGCTCTTTCACTGTGCATGGTTAAACCATATAATTGTCGAGATAAGCCTACTGCGAAGTCGCAAATATCAATCATCTCTTGCACCTCTCCCAAACCTTCCTGCAAACTTTTACCCATTTCATAACTTACCAATTTTCCTAAACTATCTTTGTTTTCTCTTAATACATTACCGTATTGTCTAATTATTTCACCACGTTTTGGAGCGGGTAGTTTTCTCCAAACTTCAAAAGCCTGAAGGGCGGTACTTACAACATGTTCATACTCGGCTTCAGTGGTGCAGGTAACCGAGCCAATGTATGATCCATCTACAGGCGAATAAACCGGTTGTTTTTCGGCCCCTGAAGTACTAAAATGTTTTAGCCCTGTTGATGTTCCATGGTTTAATTCGCTTAAGTTCAGCGACTTTAATATTTCTTTGATCATAATTTAAGAAAAAATTTTATTGGTGTGCAAAGGTAATCTTCATAAGCAATGTATCTTATACCATACGTATATTTATTTTTGTCTATTTTATTTATAGCGTAAACAAATTGTATTTGTATATTTATCAAAAAATCAGATACCCTTGAAGAGTCGTTTTTGCATTATTATTTATTGCTTATTCTCATTTGCGTTGCCAACTATTGGTATGGCACAAGAGGTGGATATAGATTCATTAAACGCAGCGTTGTTTCAATACATCAACACACAACGTCAAACAGCCGGTTTAGACGATGTTGTTATGGCTCAAGTGCTTGAGAATGCAGCACAGGATCAGGCAAATTATTGTGTTGAAGTTAAAGCAGAAACTAACACTCAAAAAGAACTAAAAAAGAGCACATCTGCCCTTCGTATAACATATTATGGAGGAATAAAAGATGGGGTTCCTCAGGAAATTATTCTAAGTGAAAATGTTAAAAATAGCAGGGGAGTTGAGCTTTCAACATCTGAGTTATTATCCAAACTATACAAAAAACTTGATAAAGCAACAACAAAAAAGCTATACACGAGAATGGATTTATACTACATTGGAGTTAGAGGTTCATTCGATCCAGTTACGGCCAAGGTGTATTTCTGTATTGTGATGGGGGACATCAATATTCTTAACAATGCATCCGCACATAGTAAAGAATTAGATAAAAACTATAAGGTAAAACAATATAAGTTTCATTGGTGGTTAAGGGGAGTTGGTTGTAAGATCAATTGTATGTTCGGCAAATGTGATGATGGTACAGTTTGTAATTCTTATGACGACCTGAAAGAACTATATAGTAAAGTTGATATTGATAAAGGATTTTACATAAAGGATAAGCGATTATACTTGAAGGAGTCGTTTAAGAAATATTTTATAAGTGACGAACGTAATGTAACAAAACTTATCTCAGACGGAAACGACAGGTTGCTTATTTATATTATTGAGAAATCGCAATTCCCATGTAATACAAACTATAACATTTCTGTTTCCGGTGGCTCGCAAATCGGATTGCAACTCGCTTTAAAGCCAATTAAGCTTTCACAACTTATGGCCAAAGGAGATCTGGCAATTGATAAATTACCTGCAGGATTTTCAGAAGATTTTGAGATAGGAATTAAGGTGGTAAAATATTGTGATAAAAAGATAGTTTGTGACGTGTGCGATTTTTATGATAAACTAAATCGTTTGAAGCAATCAACCAAACCAATTGTTTTTCAATCTTTACCTTTATTATTAGACACTCAATCAACTAAAATTGCCGAGCCTTTTATCGAGAGTAAAACGTTAACATGGACAATTCCATTTGAGCGAAACAAATTTGAATATAAAAATTCAGATATCGAACCTTTTATTGATAGTTTGAATGAACCAAAGTTTACTATACAAGAGATAAAAATAACAGCCTTTTCTTCGATAGAAGGTGATTCTGTTAAAAACATTGAACTGCAACAAAAACGTGCAGCAAGCATAGTAAAGGTTTTGGAGTTGCAGCAAGCGGGCACTAAAATTAAATATACAGTTGCGCAGGGTAATAGCTGGGATATTTTTCTTAAACAAATAGTTTTAACCAATTATTATTATTTAGCCGATAGTTCACTGGCCTATGTAAGAGAAAGGTTAAATACAGATACCTTGCTGTATAGAAAATTGCAAAAACAACTGGAGGCTCAACGATTTGCAAAAATTGAAATGCGTGTTACTTTCGATTTGAAGAAATTAAGTGAAGATGATTATTGGTTATACCGCATTCAAAAAGCCTTGGAGAAAAAAGACTTTAAACGTGCGCTAAGTAATCAAACCGCCTTCATTAAACTTTATCAGCAAGGCAAAGTTCCTTACGAGAAGTGGATGAGTCAACAGTTTCCAATGGATAAAAAATACTTGGCCTTATTAAACAACAAATTTTATTTTATTAAAGATAGCGCTGAGCAGTTAAGTAAATTTGAGCAACTGCGAGAATTAAACCCGGACAATCCCATTGTGAAGTATAATTATTTAGCATTAAAACTAAACTTAACCGGAAGTTTGGATGATGTGTCGAGAAGGGAAGAAATGCACATGCTATCTTCCTTGTTCGGACAGCTAACAGCAAACGCCATCCCTGGTGAACTCTATAATATTTTACGGTCTCGATTTCATCCGATTATTAATGAAGGTAGAAAATCTAAAAAGGGGGAATCATATAGCAATATTAAAGATTTATCAAAAGGAAGTCCGGTTAATGAAGCAGTTTTTCTTGCAGATTATTATGCGCAACAAAAACGGTTTGATTTGGCTGCCCAAATTTTATTCGATCATTTTTTAGAAGTAGACGAAAGTGACTCCCTTCTTATGAAGGAATATTGCCTTCGTTTGTTGTATTATGGAAAGACATCAAAACTCGAACAATTTGAAAAACAATATCAATTGGTGTTTAAAAAATTGAAAGCTGCCGATCCTGAAACCTTTTGCTACATATTCAATACGTCAAAAGTTTCGTTTAAGTTTTTCGAAAATCTACATATAAAAAAGATGTTTTGTGATACTTGCAAACAGTAGCATCAAAACAAATCAAACTCTCTTACAGCTTTTAATGGATTTAATAAGTTTAAGTTTAACGTAAAGTTGATTCTTTCTGAATAATTGCTTGTGGCATCCCAGCCTTCTTGAATTGATTTATCAGCTAAAATTGGGAAGTTTACTTGCAAGAATTCACCCATCCATATACTAACTCCGGCAACGTAATGAAGGTTTAGTTCATAGCCTCTCTGCACTCCCGCATTGGTTGTGCGATTAAACAGGGCATTTACCATAGCAATATCAACATAAGGCCTTATTGGAAGTTTAAATGGAACAGTAGAGGTAAAATTTGCCGTTAATACTGAATGGTCGGTTGCCCCTGTAGCTAAAACGAATCCCCTGAAGCCCGGTGTTCTTGGCATCATTTGTTGATTAAACATACTTGTTGAGTTTCCTCTCCCAAATTGTGCGTAATCATACAAATAATCATAATAACCGGAGTTATCGCCTAACCTGAAAAAAACACGTTCAGCCTCTAATGAACTCCCCGGCTTTTGTAAAAAGGTTCCGAAAAAGAAGCGCATGTGTAATCCCTTTTTAGCTTGCTCGTATGGAATGCGCAGGCTGTACTCCAATGTTAATTTCTGAAAGGAGTTTCCAACATCTCCTATTTGATAATTGGCATTAAATTTACGAGGAGCAAATTTGTGGTTTTTTGTTGCGCTAAAATTAATATCTACAAACTGTGATGCATCACTCAAATTAGTGAACATCCTTTTTGTAAATGCTTGTTCACTTATTAATATATAGCGTATATCAAGCTTTAAATTGGCTTTGCTACGAGGCGAATTGTTTTTAAACAAAAAGGAAACCCTTGGAGCATATTTTTCATATGATTTTAAAGCGTCAACAACACCTTCTGTGCTAACGTTTGTGGCAGTATCAGTAAATAACTTAGGGATGATGCCGAAGGTTGCAAATCGTGCACCTTCAAACCCAACTTGCACCTCTTTAATAGCACCTCTTGTAAAAAACCTGTGTTGAACATCTAAATATCCCGTTAAATCTTTAGTACCGAACGCATACATAGGCATCACTAAAAACTCTGTTTTTTTGCGTGGTAAAAGGCTGTTATAAAATGCCACACCTAACATGGTTTTGTTATACAAATTCATGCCCAATACCGGCGAATAAAATACCTGAATTTTTTCCGGATTTTCGAGGTTGAGTATTGGCTTAAAAGAAGGTAAGCCCAATGTTTTTAATATTCCTTTGGTACGAGCATAATTGTTTCCCCTGAAAACATCAATGGCTTCCTGTTTTGCATCAATAACAATTTTCGACACGCCATTTGCACCTAATTTAAGGGTTGTTTTGCCTGTGGATGGAACAACCTTCACTTCTTGTATAAGATTGTTGCTGATATCAAATGTTTGCAAGTAAAAAGGCGTAATTAATCGTGGATTAGATTTTAATATAACCACTAACGAGTCACCAGATTTTTTTACCGAACTAATTTTCATGTCAGGATTTTCTGTACTATTTAACAACCCATCAAAAAACCACGATAATTCTTCACCGGTATAGTTTTTTACATGCCCAATAAAATCATCGGGTAAAGGATGCTTAAATTTCCACGTTTCGTAATACGATTTCATCATGGCATCAAAACGCTCATCACCTAAATAGTTTTGCAGTTGTAAAAAGGCCAAAGAAACTTTGCTGTAAATAATTGTTCCGTAATTCAGATTTGTAAACTCACGCGATGGTAGCGTTGCTTTTTGGTCGCTGCGCTTGCGGGCACTATATAAAAACTGAATGTCTAACATGCCAAAAGGAGAATTAAAACTATTTGGCAAATCAATTGACAAACCTTTTAAATCTAATTGGTGATTATGGATATATCTAGGTTTGTAATTACTTCTGGCTTCATAATAATTATTTATGCTTTCATCCATCCAAGGATAAAGCCTTTCGTTAGTGCCTAATATGCCGTAAAACCAATTATGCCCAACCTCATGCACAATTACTTGCCGTTCTGCTTCACCCACATTAGTTATGGTAGGATATTCCATTCCTCCTCCGGCTTTTAATGGAGTAACTACAACAGTTGCATTTGCATAAGGATAGTATCCCACCTTTTCACTGTAAAAGGTTATAGCCGAATCAACCCACTTAATTGAACTTTTATTAGGGCAAATTTCATATAACCAAGTGGTTACCGTATGACCATTTGCTAAGGTTACCTTACTTCTTTCTACCTTAAAACGTTTATCGGCAAACCACGCGAAATCATGTATGGAATCTTGAATGTAAGTGAGCGCCTTATATTTTTTTGCACTTACCGGGTTGAAGCTTTTGTCACAATCCGATTCCTTTTTAAATGGTTGAGCACTCATATCCATCAATTTTAAATGCTCATCCAAGTTTTGAAGATTTCCGGTAGCAGCAACAATGTAGTTTTCCGGAACTCGAATGGTTACTTCAAACCTGCCAAATTCACTGTAAAACTCTCCTTGGTCTAAATATGGCATTGGGTTCCATCCATTCACATCATAAACAGCAGGTTTAGGATACCATTGCGTTATACAATAGGTTTGGTCTTCGTGCCCTAAACGAGAAAAAACCTTTGGGATTTTTACCCTAAATGAGGTAGTAATTACCGCTTTTTTACCACTGCCTAATGGCCTATTTAAAATCAATTTTGCAATTTCAAATCCGCCTTCTAAAAACTCTACTTTAATTTTTTCTCCATCAACTTTAAAGTTTAATGAATCCATTCGACCCCGATCTTTATATTCACTAAAATAAAAATCACCTTGCCCGTTTTCATACTGCTGCTTCGCAAATGGGGTATTATTATTAAGGTAAGCATTAGGCCATAAATGAAAAAAGATTTCAGTGATGTTGTCGGGCGAATTGTTATGATATACTACCGTTTCAAACCCATTTAATAGATTGAGCGAATCATCTAAGGTAACTGAAATGGTGTAGTCTGTTTTTTGTTGCCAACCGGCTTGTTTTGTTTTTTGTGCAAATGAAGCAGTTGATAAACATAAGAAGGTAAGGGTAACTAATCGTGCCATAAACATGGTTTGCAATATAAAATAAAATAAATAGCGCATAATGCTTTTTTGAAAAGCGGTTTTTACAAAGGAAAACAAATCGGAAAATTGATGTGTATGGCAAAATTTATTCGGATATATACATCTGTAAGTTCTACTGTGTGCGAAATTGGCGGTATGAAAGAAGAGCTATTACATTATTTATGGAATAATAAAACGTTTTTGCCTCAACAACTATACTTGGTTACGGGCGAACCATTAACAATCCTTCATCCCGGTTTATTAAATACCAATGCCGGTCCTGATTTTTTTAATGCTCGCATTCTTATCGAACAAACTACGTGGGCAGGAAACATCGAAATCCACATTAAAAGCAGCGATTGGTTTAAGCATCGCCACCACTTAGATGCCGCATATAATAATGTAATTTTACACGTGGTGTTTGAACATGATGTTGAAACTGGTTTGCCAACATTAGCCTTGCTACCTTTAATTAATACAACCGTGCTTAATAGATACACGGGATTGATGAATAGCAAACGAAAAATCCCTTGCGAAGTAATGTTAAAACTACCTGATGAGGAGTTGGTACAATTGTTTTTATACCGCTTAGCTATTGAGCGACTCGAAAGAAAATGTAAGTTGTTGGAAGATGTGTTGCACCAACATGAAGGAAGTTGGGAAAAGTTGTTTTACATAACCATTGCCAAATATTTCGGCATGCAGGTAAACGAGCAACCGTTCGTGAGGCTTGCTCAGCATTTGCCGGCTAATTTGTTGGCTAAGCATAAAAACAACATTACCCAAACCTATGCTTTAATTTTTGGAGTTGCCGGGTTTCTTCCTTCTTTATCTGCTCATCCTGAAGTTAAAGACTTAAACTATGAATTTAATTTCTTACAACAGAAATATAATCTTTATCAACTGCATCCCTCTGAGTGGAAGTTTGCAAAAACGCGGCCGGCAAATTTTCCGGGGGTTCGACTTGCGCAGTTTGCCATGCTCGTGCATCAATCAGCACATTTGTTTAGTAAGTTAATGCAATGTAACCAGATCTCGCAAGCCATTAAATATTTTCATACAAACGACGAGTTAATACCTTGGCTTGATGAAGTTACTGAGGTTAAAAACCCACAACACATTCAAATTGGAGACACCTTTGCTTCGCATTTAATGTTAAATGCAGTTATTCCAATCATGTTTCTTTTTGGCAAACACCAAATGAATGAATCTTTATGTGAAAGGGCTTTGTTATGGTTGGAGTTATTGCATGCCGAAAACAATTTTATTACAAGGTTTTGGACAACCAAAAATTTAACACCCAAGCACGCTTTGCATTCACAGGCGCTGCTGCAATTGTATAACCATTACTGTAAAAAACAAGCGTGTTTGCAATGTGTTATTGGTAATCATATCTTGCAACATGCTTAATATAAAACTAAACCTGATTTTATTACTGTTTTTTAGCTATGCAGCCACCGCTCAACAATTGGTGTTTTCCAACAATCAGTTGAATAAAAACATAACACTTTTGCCCGGGGCCCGACTAATGGTAGCTTATAAAGGCTATAACGGACAGGTGGAGTACGCTTCAAATGTAATAGCCGAAATTACCGATAGCTCGGTGGTACTCGGAGTTCCATATATGTTAAAGCGAAAGCACTATAACGTTAAGGCAAACAATAGAAAAGAAATACTAATTAAGGATATCATCGCTTTTAGGAAAAGAAGTTTTGGCGCAGAAGTAACTCATAATTTATTACGAACAGCAACTTTTTTAGGAATGGCTATTTTGTTAAATGATTTGTTTCAACAAAATAATATCAGTAGGCCCAACGCTTTTTTAATTTCTTTTGGAACAGGATATTCTGCAAACATTTTGCTAGCATTGGCTTTCCCCGATAAAACGAAATATAAAATGGATCAGGGTTGGACTTGTAAAGTTGTACAAGATTATTGATGTTTATTTTTTTGTGATACCATAAAGTAAACAACAATAAAATATAACCATGCACCAATATTCATAGCCAACAAGGCTCCGTTTATTTTAAATACAGGTATTAATAGAACACAACCAATAGCATTTATTACTAGTGCTAAAACTTGTGCAATACTTAACCTTTTTTCACTATTGGTTGAAATCAGTTGAATGTTTAATAGTGTTGATGCATAAACCGGAATTGTACTCATAAACATTAAACCCATAGTTATAGTAGATAATGTGAGGGAATAAAACAATTTTAAAATAACTAAAATCGCCACAGTTCCCGCTATGTTTAAACCAATGCCTGGCAACCAAGTTTTTTTCAATAAGGTTAAAAATTGTTGTTGTTGCATCCTCAATAAAATTTTTGCAAACGGGGTTAAAAAGTATGACGCTGCCGATTGAACCATAACCAATAATGCAGTAATGATTTGATACCAAGCAAGCTCATCGGCTGTGAGGTATACACCTGCTATATATAAATCAATTTTTAATTGAAATAAGGCCAATAGCGATAATAATAAAAAGGGAAGACCAAGTAGTAAAAATCTCGGATTAACTTTAAATGGCATCATGGATAAACCATTGTATCCAACCACATGAATAATTAACCTCACTGAATGGCTTATGCTCATGAGCCAAAGTACTCCTTCAAATGAAGGCTGATAGGAAGAGGTGAAGTATAAAACACCAATGCATATAATTACTACTAATTCTGAAAACCACAACGGAAAATATCGTTGTTGCCAAACAGCATATGTTTCGTATGATTGTGTTATTAGTCGGCAAGCCAACCACCACATTAAATGCCAGGTGGTGAAGCCCGGAATTACAACTGTAGAAATCATCACCAACGGTATAAACAACAGTAATATTCTTGTCCATAATCCTTCTCTCCATAATTGATGATGAAACCTGCTAAGGTTACTACTTTCCTTCACTAATAAATCCTTATTCCCCCATGAAAGTATGTAGCCTAATGGATAGTACCATAATTGCAGAACAACTATTTGCGACCAAATCGCAGGGGACGATGTTTTAATTGTCCATGCAGATAATAATAAATTGGTAACACCCGGAATAATTAAACTCAAGGTATGTGCCGATACCAAATATAATCGGCTTAAATGTTTGTTGATTTGGTCTTTTATCTCCTGCTGCACTCCTGCATAGATACAAAATAGTTCAGGCTACGACAAAATATTAAAGGCAAGTAAACTACTAAAGTATGCCAAGGCTGTCATATAAATAAATTGAATAACAGGCCACTTCCAGTTTTTAGTTTCTGCTAATACAATAGAAAGGGTACTCATACATTGCATGGCAAAGGCATAAAATACCATTAACGAAATTATTGCAGCCATTGAATATACCGGTTTTCCATCCGATTTCTTTTCGTTAAGCATTCTTTCCTTAATGGCATTTAAGTCTTCCGCTTGGTCGCCACCGCCAACACTATAAATAGTACTCATGGTACCTACAAAAACTTCTCGTGCAGCTAATGAGGTTAATAAGGCAATTCCCATTTTCCAATCAAAACCCAATGGCTTTATTGCCGGCTCAATAAATTTACCAAACTCACCTGCATAACTCGCTTGTAATTTCTCGGCATTTTTTTGTGCCGCTAATTCTTCAATTGGTAAATCTGTGGCAAGTGTTTGTGCAATCACTGCATATTTTTCATCAATTGCGCGCATTTTTTCTCTTGGTCCGAACGATGCCAATGCCCATAAAATAACAGATACTGCCACAATAATTTTTCCTGCACCAACAACAAAGGCACTACCTTTTTCGTAAAGTGTTATCAATAAATTATTCCAAACAGGAAGTTTGTATCCCGGAAGCTCCATTATAAAGTAATTTGACCCTGTACTTTTAACGGCAAGCTTAAACACCCCGGCACTTAATAAAGCTGCGCCAAATCCCAGTAAATACATTATCATCAACACGATCCCGTGAACATTAAACGGCCCCCATTTAGCTGTTTCAGGAACCAACATTCCAATAAGTAAAGTGTACACCGGCAAGCGGGCCGAACAACTCATTAATGGGGTTACCATCATGGTAATTAAGCGTTCTTTTTTATTTTCAATCGACCTACTCGCCATAATACTAGGCACTGCGCAGGCCATACCGCTAATTAATGGAACAATACTTTTTCCATTCATTCCAAAAGGGCGCATTACCCTATCCATAATAAAACCAACCCTTGCCATATAACCAACGTCTTCAAGAATGGCAATAAATGTAAATAAGATTATGATTTGAGGTAAAAACACCATCACGCCACTTAACCCGGCTAAAATTCCGTGTACAATTAAATCGTTTAATACACCCGCCGGTAACGAAGTTTCTATCCATTCGGTTAATAATGCAAAACCTTTTTCAACCCAATCCATTGGATAGGCACTCCATGAAAAAATTGCCTGAAATACCATAAACAACAATCCAAGAAATAAAAGAATGCCCCAAATTCTGTGGGTTAATATTTTATCGGCTCTTTGGCTTATGTTTTTTACAACTGTGTTTTCCTTAATTTTTCTTGAGCTTCTTACAGCGTCATCAATCAATCGGTATCTGCTTAATATTTCATTTTCCTGAAAACTTCTAATATTAAATTGATGCTTAGCAAACGACTGGTTGATTTGTTTAGCTTTAGGGTTATTAAAACTACTTATATTTATCGCATATTGTAAAGCAGCATAAGGGTTCTTTTTGTCGGTTATATCACAAATTTCATTGAGCAATTCATCACCGGCAACGGTATAATCAAAGTATGATTTTTTCACTTGGCGACTTTCATCCAAAAGCAAACTTTTTATTTTTGAAAGTCCGGTCTTATTCCTTGCATTAATGGCTATAACAGGAATACCCAGTTGCTCTGATAACACGGCTTGGTCGTAAAAAATTCCTTTACGCTCGGCCAAGTCAACCATGTTAAGGGCCAAAATTACAGGCACTCCTAAATCGGCAACCTGTGTTAGCAATAATAAATTTCTCTTCAGGTTACTTGCATCCGCAATAAATAAAACAACATCCGGGAAGTTTGTTTCTGCTTTGTTTCTTAATATGTCGTAGGTAACTACTTCATCGGCTGATTTTGGATACAAGCTATATGTTCCCGGCAAATCAATTACTTGAGCTTGTGTATCGGCATTTAATTTTGAATAACCGATTTTCTTCTCAACCGTAGTTCCGGGAAAATTACTCACCTTATGATTTAATCCGGTAAGGGCGTTAAATAAACTTGTTTTACCACTATTGGGGTTTCCTACTAAGGCAACTGTAATTTCCTGTTTCAATTCGATTCTTTTAAGCTAACCTCAATTTGTTCTGCGTCATTAAGTCGAATGCACATTTTATATTCGCCTACCCTAATGGCAATAGGATCACCAAATGGTGCTACATTTTCCAAGGCAACTTCTTCGCCCGGCAACAAGCCCATTTCAAAGAGTTTCAACGATAAGTCGTCGCCATGAACGGCTTTAACAATGCCAATTTGATTAAAAGTAAGTGAAGATAATTTCAAACAATGCTCGATTAACTGGTGCGAATTTAGAATTTTTCTAAAGAAGTGAAAGCGTAAAGCAATCTTTTTACACTAAACAAGGTTTCCTTCTTTTAATCGCTCGGTGTTTTCGGCAAGTTGTAGCTGGTCAATGAAGTCTTGAATATCGCCATTCATCACATCCGGAAGGTTATATACGGTTAATCCAATTCGATGATCGGTTACCCGGCCTTGTGGGTAATTGTAAGTTCTTATTTTTGCAGAACGATCGCCCGTTGAAACCATTGTTTTTCTATTGTTGGCTATTTTCTCTTGATGCTTTTGAAGTTCAATCTCATATAGTTTCGTTCTTAGCATTTGCATGGCTCTTTCACGATTGCCATTTTGGGTTCTTTCAACCTGGCAAACAACAACAATACCACTTGGTTTATGGGTTAACATCACCTTACTTTCAACTTTATTTACATTTTGCCCGCCAGCTCCGCCCGATCTTGCCGTTTGCATTTCAATATCAGCCGGATTCAATTCAACATCCACTTCTTCTGCTTCCGGTAATACAGCTACAGTTGCAGCAGATGTGTGCACACGTCCTTGTGTTTCGGTATCCGGAACCCTTTGAACCCGATGAACACCACTTTCATACTTTAAGGTTCCGTAAACATCCTCTCCTTCAACCTCTATAATTATTTCTTTGTAACCGCCTACTGTGCCTTCTGTAAAATCAATTACTTCTGTTTTCCAACCTTTTTTATCACAATAACGCATGTACATCCGATAAAGGTCTCCGGCAAAAATACTGGCCTCGTCGCCTCCTGTGCCTGCTCTTATTTCTAAAACAGCATTCTTTTCATCTTCCGGGTCTTTCGGAACCAACATCATTCTTATGGATTGCTCAAGCGGCTCAACTAATGGAATTAATTCGTCAAGTTCTGCTTTGGCCATTTCTCTTAATTCTTCATCTTTTTCAGAGGTTAGTATGGATTTATTGGTTTCAATATTTCCTACTAAATTTCGGTATTCATAATACTTGTCTACAATTTTTTGCAACTCGCGATATTCCCTGTTAAGTTGTGTGAAGCGTTTCATATCACCAACCACATCGGGCTGCGAAAGCATATCCTGAACCTGATCAAAACGAACCTTTATTGACTCTAATTTTTGTAACATATAAATTGTTGTTTGTAAGGCATAGTGCCTACAAAAATGTTTGCAAATGTCGTAGTTTTAAACCATTTCAGCAAATCGTTGCTAATAGGTATAGATTGAAATTGAATCCGGTTTTTGTAAATATAGACGTTCCTTTTCAACACTCACATGAGTTACTTGCACAGTATCAGGAAGGCTGTATTCAAGGGATTGTGCCGTTGTCCAGTTATACCTATTAAGTTTGTAGTTCTTGTAATAAAACAGGTATTTATCTAAAACTTTAATCTCACGTAGGGCTTTAATAGGTATGGTTTTTACATAATTCGCGAAGATGTCGAAAACCAATATCCCATTTAGGGAGTCAACAACAAACACACGCTCGGTATTGTCAATAACCTGACTAACTGATGTGGCTCCAATGATATACTGTTTAATGTTGCCGCTAAGTTGCTCTGTGACTAACGCCTTTGTTATTTTCTTTAATTGTAAATCTCCCGCATCAAACACCCATAATTCACTATCGAAACTTCTAGCAATAGCTGATGCTTGAATTACACCTGCTGCTCCTAAATCAACTTCTCCTCTAAAAGCTAAATTATTATCTAAGATAATTACCTTGTTCAGCTCTCGGTAAAACAAATAAATTTCCATAGGATTTGTTGCATCTATTTGAGTGATGTTACCGGTGTAAGTGTAATTCAAAGTACTTATTAAACGTCCGTTTTTTGAATATTTGTATAGCTGATTGGTTTGACTTAACACATAAAGGTTTCCTAAGTTATCAGTATGAATAAGTTTAGGGTTAGCCCTAAAAGATAAGATCAAGGTAAACGGAGAAGGCGATTGTGCCGGTGTTGAGTAGATTATCGAACAAAACAAACAGAGTAAAGCAATACGAAGCGCGCGCATATTATGGAGTAAATGTTTTAAGGGTTAACGATTTACCATCAAATTCAGCATACGTATTATAACTAAACCAATCGCCTAAGTTAAAATAAAACCTACCCGGAGCCACCTCTTTAAACATTGGTAGATGCCTGTGCCCATAAACAAAATAATCAGCCTTGCTGGTTGATAAAATAGATTTGGTGTACAACATCAAGTACTCCTTGTCGTCGCCCAAATAGCCCGCATTGTCTGCAAAAGTTTTTTCTTTACTTTTTGCTGATACATAATTGGCTACACCAATTCCAATGTTTGGATGAAAAAAGGCAAATAATCGCTGAAAAAAATAATTGCGATAAATGGAAAGAATAAATTTGAACCGATGCTGTTTGGGTCCTAATCCATCACCATGTGCGATATAAAAACAGGTATTTCCTAGCGTAATTTCTATTGGTTTTTTATGCACAATAACCCCAAGCTCTTTTTCAAAATATCCAAATTGCCACAGGTCATGATTGCCATGAAATAAATGTATCTCAACTCCATTATCAGTTAACTCGGCTAGCTTTCCCAACAAGCGCGTAAAGCCTTTAGGCACAACAGTTCGGTACTCAAACCAAAAATCAAATAAGTCGCCAACCAAATAAATTGCTTTTGCATTAACCGATATTTGATCGAGCCATTTTACAATGCGCTTTTCTCGTTCTAAACTTTTTTCAAAATTGGGAACTCCTAAATGGAAATCGGATGCAAAATAAATATGGGTTCTGTTTGTCAACTTGTAGGCTGGATGTTAATTAATTTTTGAAATATAATTAGTGCAAAGCTAATGTGAAGTGTCGTCAATTAAAAACACAAACAACTCAAGCGGACCATGTGCGCCAATTACCAATTTTCCTTCAATATCGGCTGTGCTGCTTGGTCCGGTAATAAAGCTAAACATAGCAGGAAGGTTTCTTCCATATTTGTTTTTTAACACTTGAATAGCTTCTTTCATTTCCATTACTACTTGAGAAGTGGTTGCAACAACCAAATGCGTATTCGGAAAAATAGTAGGTATATGTCCGTTTTTTGATGAGCTGACAAGTATTGAACCTGTGCGTGCAATAAGCGATTCACATCCTGTTAAAGATACCGACATTTTTAATGCATCACTTTTGTTGCTGGTAAAATTTATCCCACTTTCAGTTAACTTTTTTTGAATATCAGGCTCAGCACAGAACAACGACTTTATTTTTTTTCTTTCAACTAGGGTTAGTAATTTGTCTATAAAATCAAATGAATTGTCACAAAAAATAAATTGACCTTGGCGGATTGTAAAATTTCTTGCAAAAGTTTCAAGTATAGCTTCTTCCGCCGGCGGCTGAGCATAAATGTTACTCTCTAAGTCAATATTAGAATACATGGCTTTAGATTTGAAAATAAGCGCCTGTCGCACCTTTTTTAAAATCTTTTCTTTAGAAGTTGTATTGTTTTGTTCTATTGCCACTTTGGCAAGTTAAAAAAAAATCAACTATTGACAATTCTTATCAATTAACTTTGTTGAACCAGTTTGTGATTTACAAAAAAATCAACACCATTTTCCTCATTCACAAGGTCAACTATTTTGCATATTAACTCATCGGCCTCCGGCTGATTTTCGTTAAAGGTGATATTAATGTTTTCAAGGCCAATTGCCTCAACTTTCATTCTATCGGTCATAGCATATTAGAGTAAAGGGTTAACTACTCTCAAATTCACAAACATTTAACGAAACAAACCCTGCTTAAAATCATATTAAAACCGTATTTTATTTAGCCTGACTGATTTTCGTTTCTAATGGCTGCATTTATTTAATAAGTATAAAAAGTTTTTTAAGAGGATATGATCTTAATACCGCAATTTTATTTTTTGCCTTGCTACTGATGTCCTATTTTTACCAACTTGATATGCAATTTAAAGACATCATAGGTCAACAACTTATAAAAGAAAAGTTAATACAAACCGTTGTTAACGGTAGAATCAGCCACACCCAATTGTTTCTTGGTGGAGAAGGTGTTGGTGCTCTTCCATTAGCCGTTGCTTACGCCCAGTTTATAAACTGCAATAACCCAACCGAAACAGATAGCTGTGGTGTTTGCCCGTCGTGCATAAAATTTGCTGCTCTTACGCACCCCGACTTACATTTTACTTTTCCAACCATTGCAATTGATAAGAAAAAAATTAGCAATGAGTTTATGGAAGAATGGCGAAAAGCGCTAATAAAAAACCCTTATATAAGTGAGTCGGAATGGCTATTAAGCTTAGATTCAGAAGGGAAAAAACAAGGAAATATAACGGCTGAAGAGTGTCGTGATATTATTCGCAAACTAGGGTTAAAGCCATATGAGGCTAAATATAAGACTGTAATTATTTGGCTGCCTGAATATTTAAGGTTAGAAGGAAATATATTATTAAAACTTTTAGAAGAACCTCCTGCTCAAACACTAATTATTTTGGTTGCACAAGATGCAGATAAGGTAATTGCTACAATATTATCTCGCGCCCAGTTGTTAAGAATTCCTCGCTTAACCGAACAGGATATTATTCGGTATTTAACCTCTACACTTGAAGCTCCTGAAGAAGTAGCTCACAGCATTTCCAGAATTGCAGAAGGTAATATTACTCAGGCGGCTAATTTATTTCAAGCCGGACATGTAAATTATTTTGAGATGTTTATCCAATGGATGAGGCTATGTTATAACGCCAGAAAAGAAGTGGACGCAATTACTGTTTGGGTTGAACAAACCACGGCCGAAGGGCGCGAGTTTGCAAAAACTTATTTGGGTTATTGCCTGCACATGTTTAGGGCTTGTATGTTATACAAATACGGCAAGCCTGAATTATTAAGATTAACAGAACAAGAAAAGGTATTCGTTAGCAAATTTAGCGTAACCTTAAATGATGAAAATTTGCCACTATTGGCGCAGCTTATTAACAGCAACTATTTAAACCTTGAACGTAATGCCGATTTGAAGATTACCTTTTTAAATCTTTCTTTGTATATTGGCAAACTGTTGAATAAACAGAAAGCCGCGTAAGAACCCTTTGGTTCTCAGAAACAAACCGTGTGGCAAACGGTAAATATTGTTTAACAAGATAAAAACAGAGTTATAAATTATGGGATGTGGATCAGGTGGATGTAATGCCGGAGGATGTAGTTCGGGAGGATGCAGTAGCGGTGGTTGCAATAAATTAAATACATACAATTGGTTGGCCGACATGGATTTGCCACCACATATGAAGCCTTTTGATGTTGTGGAAGTGCGGTTTAAAGGAACCCGCAAAGAATATTATCGAAACGAGCAAAACCATGATATTACCTTAAATGAGTATGTTGTGGTTGAATCAGAAAGTGGATACGACATTGGCAAGGTTTCTATGAAAGGGGAGTTGGTAAAACTTCAATTAAAAAAAGTTGGCATAACTGATTATGAAAACCATATTTTCCCTAAAATATTGAGAAGGGGAAATGATGCGGATATTCAAAAATATAAAGACAATTTAGCTCTGGAAGTTCCTACCATGTATAAGGCTAGAAGTATTGCTATTGAATTAGGACTTCAAATGAAACTAAGTGATGTTGAATACCGCGGTGATCGAAGGAAAGCAACCTTTTTTTATACAGCAGAAGAGCGTGTTGATTTTAGGGAACTGATTAAACGCCTGGCCGATTCATTTAAAGTTAGAATTGAAATGCGTCAGATCGGCTACCGACAAGAAGCTGCCCGACTTGGAGCTATTGGATCGTGTGGTCGCGAATTATGTTGCAGCACTTGGCTCACCGACTTTAAACTTGTACATACGAGTGCTGCCCGTTACCAAAACCTTTCTTTAAATCCTTTAAAGTTAAGTGGACAATGTGGCAAGTTAAAATGCTGCTTAAACTTTGAATTGGATGCCTATTTGGAAGCATGGAAAGAGTTTCCTGTAGACGAAAATCTGGTGATTGAGTTACAAAATGGTCCTTACCGTCAGGTTAAAACAGATATTTTAAAACGGTTGATGTGGTTTGCCCCAATGCAAGAATTTGGTGGCGAATGGATTAGTTTACCTGTTCATCAAGTGAAAGAGTTTGTTTCTATGAACAAGGAAGGTGTAAAACCTGAGTTTGCCATGCCTAAAAAGGAATTGGTAAAAGTAGATTTAGATTTCCAAAATGATATGGGTATTGATAGCATTACCCGCTTGGACGAACGACGCTCAAAAAATAAAAAGAATAAAAAGAAACCGTCGAATAAGCCTCAATTTGGTAATAAACCTCAACCTGAGACCAAACAACCAAACCAAACAACTACCGGAAATGCTGAAGGAAACAAACCGCGACATGAGGGTAACAGAAACAATAACCGAAATAAAAATCAAAACCAAAGGGGCAGAAATCAACCGCCTCGTGGCGACCAACCAAAACCTAATCCTAATGATCAAGCGTAAGCAACCGGTATGGTATATATTTTTAGCTCTTTGTTTGCAATTGTTTAGCAGTTGCGATCACACCCGTGTTATCGACGAATATAAAAATATTGAACAAACAGCATGGTACTATAAAACGCGGCTTCCTTTCGATGTTCAAATAAAAGACACTGCTAAAATGTATAATATTTTAGTAAATCTTCGTGTGGGTGCCGACTATAAATACAGCAATATCTTTATGCTTGTGCATACGCTAAACCCTGATAAAAAATCAGATCAGCGACGTATTGAAATAAAATTGGCCGATGAAAGTGGTAAGTGGCTGGGTAGCGGACTTGGCAGTGTGTATGATTATAGGTTTCCGGCTTTTCGTAAAGTGAAATTCCCCCAACCCGGCTTTTATAGGTTTGAGTTGGAGCAAAACATGCGTGATGATACACTTATGTTTATTCATTCCGCAGGAATTAGAGTTGAAGAAATCTCTGATTAACTAAATCGTTTTTCAACCAATTGCTCTAACTCTTTTACTAAAACATGTTCATTGCTCCAGTTGTATTGGTGCTTTAGTTCATTAAAATACCTCAATGCCTCATGTAAACTTCCCGATGCGTTCAACTTCTCTATTGATTTAGCATATTCAACAGTGTTTTCATTAAACAATTGGTTAACAAAAGCTATTTTCTTGTTTAATGTAATTGATTGTTTTAAGCTTTGTTGTTGACTCTTACTTATTTTATCATAAAGGTCGGACGTTTTTAAATTGGCAGATAGTTTTTCGTGAACCGACATTTCTGTTGGTGCATCCTGAGTCTTTTCAGTTGGAATTTCCTGTTGAATCATTTGAGATACTTTAACTGCTTCACCAAGCTCTTTGTCTTGTAACATGGCCTCCAAATCATCTAAAGTAGTTTCGTTATCGGTTATTACCGGAGGTGCCTCCAACTCCAAGGTTAATGTATGAGGTGCTTGACGTATTGGCTCTTCAATCTGTAATTCTACAGTTTCTACTATCGGAACCTCAATCGCAGATACTTCGGCTTCTTTGATAGGTTCCGGTTCAACTGTAGGCTCAACAACAGGCGCTGCAGTTTCTTTAATGGTTTCTGGCACCGGTTTCAGGTTGTTGTCTGTTAGGTTTGCTTCCGGCTCGGGCTTCAATCCGGCCATAGGAAGTATTTCTTCTATGTGAGCATGGTTAACCGGCAATGGAGATAATTGAGCCTGAATCTTTAATAATGAATGATAAACATGCAGCAGTTGTTGTTGTAACAATGCCACATCTAAATCATTAAATTGATGCTTGTTTGAACTTATAAGGGTATATGTTTCGTAAAGCCTCTTGATATCGGCGCTTAATATTTGATGTGCTTCTTTTAAACTCATGATGTGAAATAGCTATACAAATTTGTGAAAAAGAAACCAATCGAAAAAATAAACTATTTCATACCTTGCGTAACAGTGTATGTTTTTAGAACCACGTTTAAATAAAACCACCCATAAAAAAGGTTGGATCGAAGTAATATGCGGCTCCATGTTTTCAGGCAAAACAGAAGAGTTAATCAGGCGAATCAACCGCGCTAAAATCGCCAATCTAAAGGTTGAGATTTATAAACCCGCCATTGATACACGTTATCACGAGTCGGAGGTGGTTTCTCACAACAGCAATTCGGTTAGCTCTATTCCGGTTAGCTCTTCGCTTAATATTTTACTTATGCACCAAGATGCTGATGTAATAGGCATTGACGAAGCACAGTTTTTTGACAAAGAAATAACGTTTGTTTGCGAAGAACTGGCGGCTAAAGGTATTCGCGTTATTGTTGCAGGTTTAGATATGGACTATTTAGGCAAGCCTTTTGGCCCTATGCCTTCATTAATGGCAATTGCCGAATATGTTACTAAAGTAAATGCAATTTGTATGGAGTGCGGCGATTTAGCAACACATTCGTTTAGGAAAACCACCAACGAAAATCAAGTAATGCTGGGCGAAAAAGACACCTATGAAGCAAGGTGTAGGCATTGTTTTAACATTGGAATGAACAACAAAAAAGGCTGAACAAGTCAGCCTTTTTATATAAATTTTTGTTTCAATTAAAGAGATTATTTCAAGGTACGTTTTACTTCTACAATTTCGTAAGCCTCTACAATATCACCAACTTTAATGTCGTTAAAGTTCTTAATATTTAATCCGCACTCATAACCATAATTAACTTCCTTAACATCATCTTTAAAGCGTTTTAACGAATCAAGTTCACCACTAAACACTACCACACCATCACGAATAATTCGTACTTTAGAGTTTCTGGTAATTTTACCTTCAGTAACATAACATCCGGCAATAGTTCCCACTTTAGAAATTTTAAACACCTCCCTGATTTCCACATTACCTGTAATTTTTTCTTCAGATGTAGGTTCAAGCATTCCTTCAATAGCTGCTTTAATTTGCTCAATAGCATCATAGATGATACTATATAAACGAATATCAATAGCTTCGTTTTCTGCAAGTTTTCTAGCCTGCGGCGAAGGTCTAACCTGGAAACCGATTACAATGGCATCAGATGCAGAGGCAAGTAAAACATCACTTTCCGAAATCTGACCTACACCTTTGTAAATTACATTAACTGCAACTTCTTCAGTAGATAGTTTAATTAACGAATCACTTAAGGCTTCAACCGAACCATCCACGTCACCTTTAACAACCACTTTAAGTTCTTTAAAGTTGCCAATTGCTAAACGACGTCCAATTTCATCAAGAGTAATATGTTTATGAGTTCTTATGCCTTGCTCGCGCTGTAACTGACCGCGTTTATTTGAAATTTCTTTCGCTTCTTGTTCAGTTTTAGTTACCAAAAATTTATCACCGGCTTGTGGTGCGCCATCAAATCCCAGTAAAACAACAGGCGTTGAAGGTCCGGCTGAGGTCATTTTTTTACCGCGCTCATCAAACATGGCTTTTACTTTTCCATTATGAACACCGGCTAATATAGGATCACCTACACGTAAGGTTCCGGCTTGAACCATAACAGTTGTGGTTATGCCTCGTCCTTTGTCTAATGTGGCTTCAATTACACTTCCAACTGCTCTTTTGTTTGGATTTGCTTTTAAGTCTAACATTTCTGCTTCCAACAACACTTTTTCAAGTAATGCATCAATGTTTAAACCTTTTTTAGCTGAAATTTCTTGGCATTGGTATTTACCACCCCAATCTTCAACTAATATGTTCATGCCGGCTAATTGTTCACGAATTTTTTCGGGATTTGCACCGTCACGATCTATTTTATTTATGGCAAAAATAATTGGTACACCTGCAGCTTGTGCGTGACTAATTGCTTCTTTTGTTTGAGGCATTACACTATCATCTGCTGCAATTACAATAATTACAATATCGGTTATCTTAGCACCACGTGCACGCATGGCCGTAAACGCTTCGTGACCCGGAGTATCTAAGAATGTTACATGTTTGCCATTAGCCAAGGTTACCTCGTAAGCACCTATATGTTGGGTGATACCACCGGCTTCTCCGGCAATTACGTTAGCTTTACGTATGTAATCTAATAATGAAGTTTTACCATGATCAACGTGACCCATTACGGTAACAATTGGAGGACGCGACACTAAATCTGCTTCATTGTCTTGTTCTTCATCAATTGCCTCCATCATATCCGTGCTCACAAATTCCACTTCATATCCAAATTCGTCGGCTACAATACTAATGGTTTCAGCGTCTAATCGTTGGTTTATACTTACCATTAAACCTAACGACATACATGCAGAAATAATATTGGTTACTTGCACATCCATTAATTGTGCTAGTTGATTTGCAGTTACAAACTCAGTAACTTTAATTACTTTTTGTGAGCCTTCTGCTTCCAACATTTCCTCTTCTCGTTTATCAGCCATTGCATCACGTTTTTGCTTACGGATTTTACTCCTTACCTGACCAATGTTTTGCTGATTATTTAATCGAGCTAATGTTGCCTTAAGTTTATCTTGAATTTCTTTATCTGTAATCTCTGCTTTTTCAGCAGGTTGATTTCTATTATCAGGTCTTCCTTTAAATTGTCCGGGGCGATTATTTCCTCCGGGTTTATTTCCTTGTTGTCCGGGGCGATTATTACCTCCACCTTGATTTGGCCTGTTTCCTGGTTGAGCCGGACGAAATTGGTTGTTGCCTTCTACTTTTTTAATATCAATATTATCGCTTCCGCCAACAAAGTTCTTACGTCTTCTTTTTTTCTTAGCTGCAGAGTCGTCACTGCTGGCAACCGGTTGAGGTTTTTTAGGTTGTTCAACAGGAAGTTGAATTTTACCCATCACCTTTAAGCCTGATAACTTTTCATAATTAGGCTCGGTTACTTTATCCTCAGCAATTATTTCGGTAGGTGTTTCAACCGGCGTTTCAATTTCTACATCTGCAGCAATCGGCTCTTCAACTTCAGCCACTACTTCCACTATTGGTTCTGGCGCTTTTTCTTCAACCGGTGGTGTTACTTTTTCCTCTTTAACAACCTCTACCTCTTTTGGCTTAGGGGCAACTTTTTTCTTGCCTTTTCCACCAATATTATCCAAGTCAATTTTGCCTAATACTTTTAGCCCTCCCTTATCTTCTTGCTCATCTTCCTTTTCCACTATTGGTTCAGGCTCAGGAATAACCGGTTCTTCATGAACTTCTTTAACGGGGGTTTCAGGTTTAGCAGCGGCTTCTTTCACAGGAGCCAGTTCAGTTTTAATTAAAATGCCATCATCATAGTCTTCTTCCTCAACTACCGGCTCTTCTTTTTTAACTGTTTGTTGAAGAGTCACCTCTTCCTTCTTTACCTTATTTTTAATTAAGGCCTTGGCATCGTCTTTTACTTTCTTATCACTTTGAAAAGCACTCAATAATTCCCGGTACATATCACCGGTAATTTTTGTTGTAGGCTTAGCCTCCACCGTAAAGCCTTTTTTGCTTAGGTGTTCAACGAGGGTTTGCATGCCTACGTTAAGCTCTTTAACAACTGCGTTTAATCGTACAGATTCTTTGTTTTCACTCATTAAGTTATGTATTCAATTTTATGGTTTTCGCTTTTTCCACAAAAAGTGCCTCAAATGTACGGTTAAATGCAGCATTAAACAAACAGTGCTTATTTAATGCCACATTCAGCCAAACTATTCAAACTCTGATTGTAAAATTCTGCGTACTTCAAGAATGGTTTCTTCTTCAAGTTCTGTTCTGCGCGACAAGTCTTCCACGCTTAGGTTTAAAACACTTTTTGCCGTGTCGCAACCTATCCCTTTTAATTCGTCAAGAATCCATCCATCAATCTCATCAGCAAATTCATCTAAGTCAATATCTCCTTCATCTTCATCGCTTTCACGATATACGTCAATCTCCATTCCGGCTAATTTTCCGGCTAGTTTAATATTATGACCACCTTTTCCAATGGCTAAAGAAACTTGGTCAGGTTTTAAATAAACAGAAGCTCTACGACTTTCCTCATCAATTTTAATAGAAGAAATTTTCGCCGGACTCAACGCACGTTGAATAAGCAATTGTAAGTTAGTAGTGAAGTTTATTACGTCAATGTTTTCATTTCTTAATTCACGCACTATTCCGTGAATTCTTGACCCCTTCATACCTACACACGCTCCAACCGGGTCAATCCTGTCATCAAAACTTTCAACAGCAACTTTAGCACGTTCGCCCGGCTCCCTTACAATCTTTTTAACAGCAATCACGCCATCAATAATTTCAGGAACTTCCATTTCAAATAAACGCTCTAAGAATACAGGAGCAGTTCGACTTAAAATAATACGAGGTGATCCGTTGTACATCTCTACTTTAAATACTACCGCTCTAATCGCATCTCCTTTTTTATAATGGTCGGCAGGAATCATTTCTGTTTTTGGTAATAACAATTCGTTTCCTTCATCATCCAACACCATGATTTCTTTCTTCCAAATTTGGTAAACCTCACCCGATACAACCTCTCCAACACGGTCTTTGTACTTACGATACAATTCATCCTTTTCCAACTCCATAATTTTACCCATAAGCGTTTGGCGAGCGGCTAAAATTGCCCTGCGCCCAAAGCTTTCAAGTGTTACTTCTTCAGTTAATTCCTCACCAACTTCAAAATCGGGTTCTATACGATGTGCATCTTTTAAGGCAATTTCTTTTCTTTCGTCTTCTACCTCACCATCATGTACAATCTCACGGTTGTGCCATATTTCTAAGTCACCACTGTTATCATTAACAATTACACTAAAAAATTCATCGCTGCCATACTTTTTACGTAACATGCTGCGAAATACATCTTCCAATACACGCTGCATCGTAGCGCGGTCAATGTTCTTAAATTCTTTAAACTCACTAAACGAGTCAATTAAACCTGAACTGTGCATATGCTTCTTTTTATTTTTATAGTTTATTTAAATGAAATAATTACAGATGCCTCGGCTATGTCATCAAAACTTATTTCTTTAGCCGTAGCCTCTTTATATCCTTTTTTCTTGTCTTTAAGCAACAATACAATCTTACTCTCTTCAACTGCATCTAGTTTTCCTTCAAGTACAGTCGCCGCTTTTAATGTAACCGACAATTCTCTTCCAATATGTTTGTGGAATTGTCTTTTTACCTTTAATGGTTTATCAGCGCCCGGCGACGACACCTCTAAATAGTAAGGCGTATCACCATAATCTAATGCATCTAACTGTTCTGACAAATGACGTGACAATAACCTGCAAGCATTGATGTCTAACGCCTCATCACTATCAATATAAACCGTTAGTTTACCTGCCGAATTTTTATGTTCAACATCAACTACAAATTGATTTGCCGGTAAAAAGGCCTCCGACCAAGCGATTATTTGATTAACAATATCCATTTCATCTGCGTATAAAAGTAGAGGGGACTTGTGGTCCCCTCCATTTAAATTCTTTTAAGTACGCAACAAATGTATTTATTCCTTATCGAATTTCCAAATGTGCTTATTGATTGGTAAAAACTAAATGTGGTTGGTAATCGTGCGGATTAAGCACTTTAAGACCCCTGATGTTTTCATAAATCTTCATATTCGAAGATAATAATGTGTACCCGTAAGTGATTGCTGTGGCAGCTATAATGGCTTCATTCATACTCATGTGGTGTGTTTTACTTATCGCAACTGTGTTCTTTACCACATTTACCGACAAGTCTAAAACAATGGCATCACCCAAAAAACCTGTAATCACCTGCTGATACTCATCGGGAATGTTTAAAGATAATAACTCAATTTTGGTAATTACTGAAATGTTTGGAATTAAATTAATTGCCTCATCTATCAAACCAACCGATTGCTTGGGTAGCTTGTCGCTTAAATAATCAAGAATAATTCCTGAGTCCAATAAGTATTGTGCCGCTTCAGTCATTATTTTTCCTTTAAACTTTCTTTTAATTTTTCAGCCACTTCACTCGGAAGTTTTCCTTTATACTTATCTGATAGTTTTGGCTTTATTATCGGAAGGTTCTCTTCAATAACAGCAATAAGGCCCATTGCCTCCAACTCGCGCAATAAACCCAAAGCCTTTGGGTTATTTACGTGAATGAGCATAGTGTTTTCTACCTTATTGATGACCATAGCCTAGCAATTCTTTTTTAGCTTGTGCAATATTAATATATATTACGAATTTATAAACTCAATCACATTTATTCTTAATTTTATTTAAAATGATTTATCCACTTACCAACGAACTGAATTACGTGGTTAGTTGAAAGTTCCTATAAATAACGAAATTTAAAGAGAAAATTATAGGTTCATGCATACTTTAACTAAGATAATTTGGTTAATTACCCACAGCACATATATTTGCTAACCTTTAATAATTACAGAATTTCAGAACGCATGAATAGATTTAATCTGGCTAATAACGTATTAGGATGGCTTACCTTCGTTATTGCATTAGCGACTTACACCTTAACCCTTGAGCCAACAGTTAGTTTTTGGGACTGCGGAGAGTTTATTTCTGCCTCTTACCGCTTACAAATATGTCACCCTCCCGGAGCACCACTCTTTTTATTGTTCGGTCGAATTTTTTCATTATTTGCCGGAAATGATATCACCCAGGTTGCATTTTGGGTTAACATGGTGTCTGCAACTACAAGTGCGCTTTGTATCATGTTTATGTTTTGGATTATTACTCATTTAGGACGTAAAATTCTTGACAAGGAAAATAAAGGACTAAACGGAATGCAGATTTTTGCTATCATGGCCGCCGGATTGGTTGGTGCTTTAGCCTGCACCTGGAGCGATACTTTTTGGTTTTCCGCAGTGGAAGCAGAGGTGTATGCATCTTCAAGTTTTTTTACTTTCCTTACCTTTTGGTGTATCCTTAAATGGGAAAATATTGCAGGTGAAAAAGGTAGCGAACGCTGGTTAGTACTCATAGCCTATTTAATAGGGTTGGCTATCGGAGTCCATTTGTTAAGTATTCTTGTGATTCCTTCTATTGTATATGTGTACTTTTTCAGAAATAATAAATTTACAATTGGCGGATTCGTTAAAGCAACAGGTGTAGCCGTTGCAGCAATTGCTATTGTACAATTTGGAATTATTCCCGGCATGCCTTCATTAGCTACCAAATTTGATTACATTTTTGTTAATACGTTTAACCTAGGATTTAATACAGGTGCACTATTTATGATGATTGCCATTGCTCTGCTATTTGCAGCTGCATTGTATTATACACAAACCGAAAATAAAACAGCACTGTTTGTTGCAGGTGGCATTTATGTTATGCTCGTATTGGCTACCTTCTCTTTAAATCCTTCCGCTTCAGGTTTTGTTTTTTGGGGCGCTATTACCGGACTGTTGTATTATTATGTTATTAAAAATAATGCATCAAAATCAGTAGTAAATACAGCAATACTTTCAGTAGCTTTTGTTATCGTTGGATATTCAACCTATGCTATGGTATTAATTAGAAGTAATGCAAAACCTCCAATTAATATGAATGCTCCCGATAACCCATTTAGTTTGTTATCATACCTTAACCGCGAACAATATGGCGAAAACCCATTGATTTACGGTCAGTATTTTTATGCTAAAGTAGTAGAGGATAAACCAACCGGAGTTATGCAATATGCAAAAGGTGAAGATGGTTACGTAAAAGCAGGAGAAAAATTCGAACGTATTTACGAGAAAAAAGATTGTACCATTTTCCCACGTATGTGGGCTGATCGTGCTGATTATGTGCAAGCCTACCGCCAATGGGAAAATATACCTGAAGGTAAGAAAGCAACTTTTGGTAAAAACATTGATTTCCTACTTACCTACCAAATGGGATTTATGTATTGGAGATATTTCTTTTGGAATTTTGTTGGTCGCCAAAATGATGACCAAGGTTTTGGTGATATCGTAAAAGGAAACTGGCTTAGCGGTATCCCATTTATTGATGCCATGCGCTTAGGACCTCAGGATAATATCCCGTCGTCAATCACCCAAAATAAAGCACGTAATACTTATTTCTTCCTTCCATTATTGTTAGGTATTTTAGGATTAGTATATCATTTCAAAAAAGCAAAAGAAGATGCTATCGTTATTTTAACCTTATTCTTGTTTACAGGTGCTTTCATTATCCTTTACCTTAACTTCCCCGCTCATCAACCTCGTGAACGCGACTATGCTTATGTAGGTTCGTACCAAACGTTTATGTTATGGATAGGTATTGGCGTATTGGCGCTTATTGATTGGTTGTCGAAACGTATGAACTTCGCTGTTGCAACCGGAATAGCTTCCGTGTCTTCTTTAGGTGCTGTACCGCTATTAATGGCGTCGCAAAACTGGGACGATCACGACAGAAGCAACCGCTATGCGGCATTAGATTTTGCTTACGATTACCTAAATTCTTGTGAACCTAATGCGGTTTTATTTACCAATGGTGATAATGATACTTATCCTTTGTGGTACGCCCAAAACGTAGAAGGTATTCGTTCTGATATCCGCGTAATTAACCTAAGTTTATTAAACACAGATTGGTATGCCGATGCCTTAAAAACGAAAATATATGATTCGGAACCGGTGCCTTTTAGCATGACCCCCGATAAATACAAACAAGGTACTCGCGATTATGTGGTTTTCTATCAAAACCCACAAGTTGAATCACAATTTGGTATCAACCAAAATGATTATTACCCGTTAAAAAATATTATTCAGTTTATTTGTGATGATACCGACCCGTATGCAAAAATTACTAGTGGTAACGGTATGCAGTTTAGTTATTATCCAACTAAAAAGTTTTATATCCCAATTGATAAAGCTCATGTGCTTAAAACAGGAGCTGTTAAACCTAAAGATGCAGCATTTATTGCCGATACCATGAAGTGGGAAATTAAAGGTAATACCTTAATGAAAGCCGATTTAATTGTGCTTGATGTAATTTCTACCGTTAATTGGACGCGTCCGGTTTATTTCGCTATCACCACAGGAAGTGATGTGTATTTAAACATGATGGATTATTTCCAATTAGAAGGATTAACCTACAAAGTAATTCCTATCAAAAATACTGAACCTGTTGATCCGGGTTCTTATGGTAGAATTAATACCGATATTTTATATGCTAATTTAGTTGAGAAATTTAAATGGGGTAATATTGATAAACCAGGTGTTTACTTGGATGAAACAACTCTTCGTCAAACCCGCAATTTCCGTAACTTGTTTTACAGGTTATCTATGAAGTTGGTTCAAGAAGGCGACACCGCAAGGGCTATTAAATCAATTGACCGTTGTGTAGAAGTAATGCCAAACGAAACCTGCCCTTATGATATTTTCGTTATTCGTATGGCTGAAGCATATTATGCCGCGGGTGCTAAAGAAAAAGCAGGTAACTTGCTAAAAGTGATGACTGAGTTAGCTTCAGAGAAATATGCATATTATAGCCGCTTTAAAGGAAAACAATTAAAGAATGTACAAAATGAAATTGACGAAAACGGTCAAATTATGATGTATGCTGTACAAGTGGCAACCATCAACCAACAAGAAGCCCTAGCTAAAGAACTAAAAGCAAAAGCTGAAGCTGTGATGGGTACGGGAGCAATTTCCCCTACGAATTAATACATTAATTATTGATACAATAAAGTCGGGTGCTACGTTAAGTTCACCCGACTTATTTTTTTGGTAAGACATCTAAAATTCTTTTCGCCTCAAAATAGGCTGATGAATTCGACTTAGGAATGGCGTTTAATAAATCAATTGCTTTTACGGTATCTTGCTTTGATAAATAACTTTTTCCTGCCAACAACAACCAGGTTTCGTTTCGCTGTTCACTTCTTTTTAACTGCCTAAACAATGCTATACAACTATCAAATTTGCCTTGCCTGTATAAAATTGCGGCTTGCTCATAAGGCGTTATAACGTTTTCTTTTTTTGTTTTTAACGACTGAACTGAAGCTTTCGGTTTTTCTGTTACTTCTTCACGGCTGTTAGCAAAATCATCTTCCATGGCTGAACCGCCGGCATCTGCTTCACTTAAATTTAATGTTTTTGCTTTCTGTTCATTTATTTCTACCGGAGTTGGCGAGTTGCTTGCGACTTGCGGCCTATCATTATTTAACGGAACATTTTCTTCCTTACTTTTTTCTTTCGGAATAAGTATACTTACCTCCGGTTTTTTCTGCTTGCTTGGTTTTGTTTTTAACTTAGGCTCCAAAGCATCGGTTTTAGGTATGTTTGCTTCAGGCACCGATTGAACTTGCGAGGGTTTAGGATAATGAACAGCTAATTCTTCTTCTTGTGGTTTTAATAATAATAATAACAATCCTGAAACAGCTAATAACGTAGCGGCAATGCCAAACCACACATAAGCACTAAGTTGTTTGTTTTTTATTTTTGGATGTGCATCAACAAGCTTTTCTAAGGTTTTGATTTTATCCGCTAAGCCTTTCGGTTGTTTCATGGCATCAATTCCCGATTTAATATCCATACACATGTCGCAGGTTATAACATGCGAGGATAGCACCTCAAGCTCATCTGCGTTTAGTTTGCCCTCGGCATAACGCAGCCAAACTTCATTGCTTATGCATGATTGATTATCCATATACACCATATTATTACCCAGTTAATCCCTTGTTGATTTAAAACGATTTTTAAATTTCTTTTTCCATTTTGTATGTGACTCTTTACTTCATTTAACGTAAAGCCATGTGCTACGGCTATTTGCTCATATGTATTGCCATGTAAATAAAATCCTTTAATACATTGTTGTTGCTCAGGCTTTAATTCCATAATAGCCGCTTCTAGTGCCTCAAGTGTTTTTTCTTTTTCTTCAGCACTAAGAGTTTCTTCCACGCCATTTTCCATAAAATCTGTTTGATTATTTTCTTGCATGGCATCAAACAAACTTGCCGCTTCTTTTTTAAGTATGCCCAAACAATGGTTCTTGCAAATGGTATATAACCAAGGCTTAACAACTTTTATGTCAGACGTTTTTAACACTGTAAATAACTGCTCAAACACCTGCATCACCGCATCTTCAGCCGCATCTTCATCTTTTAAGTATTTTACAGCCACCGAAAAACACATTACTAAATAACGCTTATATAACTCCCCAACATAGGCTGTATTGCCTTCAAGTTTATAAGCGGTTACTAGCTGTTCATCTGATAGGTTTTTCATGAAATATTTAAGTGCAAATTACTCATCATTTCAAATTTTTTAAAAAAAGTTACCCTCGGTTTATGGAATCCATTCCCATTTTCACTCTTATCAGCAATTAAACAAATCAAACTATGAAAGTGAAAATGTTATTGGCAAGTATTATTGCACTAAGTACTTGTGGTTTTGCTCAACAAAAACCCATTAAAGCCGAAATTGAAAAAGCAATTGTTTACTTGCAAGGCGCTCAATTGTTTTATGAACATGATGTATTTCTAAAACAAGGATACAACCAATTGGTATTCGACAGGGTATCACCGCTCATCGTTATTCCTTCTTTGCAGGCTTCAACAAAGGGTGGACTTGTTACTGATGTTAAGTATCAAGCTGTATATCCTCCGGCCAAACAACCCTTAAAACAATATGATAAACTTATTAGGTTGTATGAAGATAGTATTGAAGAAACTAATTTTAACCTAACCGTCATCAGTAAAAGACTAAATGTTATTATTACTGAACGAAACTTATTATTAAACAACCGACTTATACGTGGCGAGTTTAGCAAAGATTCTCTTCCTTTATTGCAATCAATCCTTCCGTTTTTAAGTCAAAAGTTGAATGAATATATCGACTTAGAATATAAAAATTCTAAAGAAACCAGTCGGCTAAATAAAATACTTAACCGACAAAATGAAGAGTTAAATCATCTGATATCATTAAAAAATAATCCGGGAATTGATGATCCGGTTGTTGACCCACAACACCAAATTGTTGTAAACATATTTAGTGAAAACGAAGGCTCGGCAAAGGTTAGTTTTAATTACATCATACATGAGGCCGGTTGGGTTCCTATGTATGAGTTACGCGCACATTCTACTCAAAACACTATTCAATTAAAGTACTTGGCAAGTGTATATCAAAACTCTCAGGTAAATTGGCGTAATGTTAAACTCACCCTCAGCACTTCAAACCCAAATGATGGTCATGTTAAACCTGCTTTATCACCATGGTTAATTGGTTATTTAGTTAGGGTTGAAAAGGTGAAGTCGCTTAGGCGCAGTACAACTCCCCAAGCCCCTAGTATTGCACTGAAATCAAATGCAGAAGTGCCCACAGATGATGCAGAAGAAAACCGAGGTTATGCCAATGAAATAAGTATGGATAATTACATAAAAACCACTGAAGGATTAATTAGAACCTTGTACGAAATTAATTTAAGTTATACCATATCAAGCGGGAATAACGAACATAAAGTTATTGTACAACAGAAAGAAATTCCAATTAATATGGTATTTGCGGCGGTGCCAAAACTTAGTAATAACGCCTATCTTATCGGAAACATTACCGGTTGGGAAGAGCTTAACCTGCTTCCCGGAAATGCCAGAATTTTTATGGAAGGTGGATATATTGGTGAAGTGATGTTAAATCCTGAAAGTGATTCGGATACTCTAGCCATTAACTTAGGCTCCGACCGAAGTATTGTATTGCAACGCAAACGCCTTAAAGATAAAAACAAAACCAGGTTTATTGACCAAGAGCAAATTGAAATAAGAACCTATGAAATTACCATAAGAAATACTAAGCCATTTACCATTCGGTTAAAAGTAGAAGATCAAATACCAATGGTGCAGCCCGGCACTAATGATGTAAAAGTAAATTTAGTTAATGGAAATGGAGCACAGTTAGACGACCTTACAGGTGCCTTAACCTGGGAGTTAAAACTTGAACCTAAAACCACCAAACGTATAACCTTTACCTACGAAGTTCGTTTTCCAAAAGCAAAACCTATTCAAGGCATATAATATAAAAGCTGTCGGTGTATTAAGTGCACACCGACAGCTTTTATCAATTTAAAAAGTAACTGCTATGCATCATAACCCAAGTTCGGTGCCAACCAACGTTCAACATAATCAACACTTACACCTTTACGTGTGGCATATTCCTCTACTTGGTCTTTATTAATTTTACCAATACCAAAATATTTGCTTTCGGGATGTGCAAAATAAAATCCACTTACACTGGCTGCCGGATACATGGCAAAGTTTTCGGTAAGGTTAATATTTGCATGTTCTTCGGCACCCAATAAATCAAACAACAATCGTTTTTCGGTATGGTCGGGACAAGCAGGATAACCCGGAGCCGGACGAATACCACGGTATTCCTCCTTAATCAATTCATCATTACTCAACGTTTCGTCACTTGCATAACCCCAAAATTCTTTTCTCACCCTTTCATGCATACGCTCTGCAAATGCCTCTGCCAAACGATCGGCAATGGCTTTAATCATAATGCTCTTATAATCGTCGTGGTCTTTTTCATACTGCTCAACCCACTTCTCAATTCCAATACCTGCAGTAACTGCAAATCCTCCCATATAATCCGTTTTTCCTTTATCGGCTTGCGATACAAAATCGGCTAAACAATGATAGGTTTGCCCTTCGGCTTTTTCACTTTGCTGACGTAAAAAATGAAACGTAGCATCCTTTCCATTTACCGATAATGTTACATCATCGCCAACAGCATTAGCCGGCCAAAAACCAATAACAGCCTTGGCTTGTAACCGTTTTTCAGCAATCACTTCATCCAACATTTTATTGGCATCATCAAATAATTTTTGTGCCTCTTTACCTACAACCTCATCCTGCAAAATTTTAGGATACCTGCCTGCCAATTCCCACGTTGCAAAAAATGGAGTCCAGTCAATATAACTCCTTAACTCTTCCAATGGGTAATCATCAAATACTTTTATTCCTGTAAAAGTAGGTGCAATAATCTGTTCGTGATTCACCGTAATGCGAGTTGACCGTGCCTTGTCTAACGACACAAACTGTTTTTCACGTTTACGGTTTTTATAGTCTTCGCGAAATTTTTCGTAGTCAGCTTTCAGGTTTTTTTCAACGCCCGGACGTTGTTCTTTGCTTATTAAACTTTGTGCTACCGGCACACTTTTACTTGCGTCCAACACATGCACCACCGGCCCCGAGTAGTTCGGATCAATTTTAACGGCAGTGTGCACTTTACTGGTTGTTGCGCCACCAATAAGCAATGGAAGTTTCATATTTAAACGTTCCATTTCTTTGGCTACATGCACCATTTCATCAAGGCTGGGTGTAATTAATCCACTCAAACCAATGGCATCTACATTTTCCTTTATGGCCGTTTCCAAAATTTTATCAGCCGGAATCATCACCCCCAAATCAATAATTTCAAAATTGTTACAAGCCAATACCACACCTACGATATTTTTACCAATATCATGCACATCACCTTTAACGGTAGCCAATAAAATTTTACCTGCACCACTGCTGCCTGTTGTTCCGGCCAAGCGTTTTTCTTCCTCTAAATATGGAGTTAAATAGGCTACTGCTTTTTTCATTACACGAGCACTTTTCACCACCTGAGGTAAAAACATTTTACCTTCACCAAATAAGTCACCCACCACATTCATACCTGCCATTAGTGGTCCTTCAATTACATTAAGCGGGCGACCATATTTTTGGCGAGCTTCTTCCGTATCTGCATCAATATAATCAACAATTCCTTTTACCAAAGCGTGGCTCAAACGCTCTTCAACAGTGCCTTTGCGCCATTCCTCATCCACAACTTTTTCCTTGCCCTTGCCTTTAACCTTTTCAGCATATTCCAACAAACGTTCTGTGGCATCATCTTTTCTGTCGAGCAACACATCTTCCACATAAGTTAGTAAGTCTTTATCAATTTCGTCGTACACCTCAAGCTGACTCGGGTTTACAATACCCATATCCATACCATGTTTAATGCCATGGTATAAAAAAGCCGAATGCATGGCTTCGCGCACTTTATCGTTACCACGAAATGAAAAAGACACGTTAGAAACGCCACCGCTAATTTTTGCACCGGGTAAATTTTCCTTAATCCATTTGGTTGCGTTAAAAAAGTCGAGCGCATTTTTACGATGTTCCTCCATGCCGGTGGCTACGGGGAAAATGTTTGGGTCAAAAATGATATCACCGGCCGGAAAGCCAACCTTTTCGGTTAAGATGCGGTAAGCACGTTCGGCAATTTCAATACGTCTGTTATAGTTATCGGCTTGGCCCACCTCGTCGAAAAGCATTACAATTACAGCGGCACCAAAGCGTTTTACAGTTTTGGCTTGTTTAATAAATTCCTCTTCACCACCTTTAAGCGAAATAGAATTCACCACACATTTACCTTGCACACATTTAAGACCGGCCTCAATAATTTCCCATTTCGATGAGTCAATCATAATAGGAACACGAGCAATATCGGGTTCGGCCATAACCAGGTGAAGAAAACGAGTCATAGCTTCGGCGCCATCAATCATGCCTTCATCCATGTTAATATCAATAACCTGAGCACCGCCTTGCACTTGTTCGCGGGCAACTTCAAGAGCATCATCAAACTGCCCTTCTTTAATCAGGCGCAAAAACTTTTTCGAACCGGTAACATTGGTACGTTCGCCAACATTAATAAAGTTCGAGCCTTCATAAATAACCAAAGGCTCTAATCCTGAAAGTCGTAATGTATAATCTGCTTTCGTCATGTAATAGTATTCAAGAAATTCGCTGCAAGATAATGAATACCACCAACAGTGCATAATGTAAAAACACAAGTAATTTGGGGCTTCCCCTGCTATGCATCCAAAGCGCGAGGCAAAAGCAATGCAAGCAGGGTCGGGCATTTCGTTGCAATCTTTTTTTCGTGCCTCAAAAAAGGATTTCCGCTGCATTCCCTAAGCTGTTTAAATTCCCTTGACATTCATAATTTATTTTCCTTACTTCGTATTCGTATATATCCGATTACCCCAAATGAAAACCATAAAAAAACAAGCAGAAGATTTTATTAGGAATGTAATCGCAAGTGAAGGTAAGTTTCGTTTATTTATTCAAAAGTGTTATGATAAGCGAGAAACAGCATTGTTCTTAAAAGAAAATTATATGTAAGTTTATGGTAGATAGATTATTTGGTGGTATTCTATTGACGATTGTGCAAATAATAATTGAAATTAAAAATGACAGAAGAAAAAAGCAAGCACCTTGAATTTGCACAAGGAGTAATTAACCGAATGGGGCAAAACTCTTTTTTTATCAAGAGTTGGACAGTTACACTTGTGTCTGCATTGTTTGCATTGGCTGCCAAGGATAGCAACCACCGTATTTTAATTGTTGCTTATTTCCCGACTATTGCTTTTTGGCTTCTTGACAGCTATTACTTATATCAAGAGAGGCTATTCAGAAAAGTATATGACCATGCTCGTAAAGCGACATCTATTGACTTTTCGCTAAATACAAAACAATTTAACAAAGGGTTTTTTGATTGGTCAAGTGCCGCATTTTCAAAAACAATTCTTTTGTTTTATGGATTTGTCCTTGTTACTCTTTTAATCATAGTGTATTGTTTCAAATAAACTTAGTATGACTACAAAGCGAAAAATATTTTACAGTTTTCATTATGCGAAAGACGTTTTTAGAGTTCAACAAATTAGAAATATTGGTTCTTTGGAGGACAATCAACCAGTTTCAGTAAATGACTGGGAACAAGTAACGCGTGGCGGAGATAAGGCAATAGAAAAATGGATTAACGATAACATGCAATACAGAAGTTGTGTCGTAGTTTTAGTTGGTGAGGAAACACATCAAAGGCCATGGGTTCGATACGAAATAAAAAAAGCATGGAATGAAGGCAAAGGTCTTTTAGGAATACATATCCACAACTTCAAGTGCGCAAGAAAAATAAAGGGGAATCAAGATTCAGATGGAAAATGCTCGCAAGGAAAAAATCCGTTTGAAACATTTACTGCAGATGGTAAAAAGCTATCAAGCATTATTCATTGCTATAATCCAAATTCTATCGATCCATACAACGAGGTTAAAAATAACTTGCAAACTTGGGTTGAGACTGCAATAAAAATCAGAACCAATTATTAGAAAACAGAATGGTAAAAGAGTTTAAAAAATCCTACAATTTAGTTTACATCAAGTGCCATGAAGCTGCTATAAACTTGAACTTCAAAGTAAAATATGAGGATATTGCCGAAGGAATAATTCTATTTGATGTTGGTATGTCTTTGATTTCATGGGGAGAGAAATTTAAAATTGTAATTACAAGTGTAACTCCAAATCTTACAAGAGTTGAAATCGCTTCTGAAGCAGCATTTTCATTACAAATAATTGACTGGGGCAAAAACAACGAAAATATCTCTAAGTTTTTCGAAGAATTAAACAGTCTATTTAATCCATGAAATTTTTCTGCAATTTTAATTCTTCTAACGATAAAATTTAAAAATGAAATTGTTTGTAGTAAATAAAATATCGAATAACAAAATCTATCTCAACATTCTTGCTGCGACAAGAAGTGAGTTGGCGAATGTTATTGGTAGTCCTTGGTTCTTATTACATGGACAGCAATATCATGTTCATGAAGTAGTTGCCGAGACAGAGAGTAACAGCACAGCAGCAGGTGCGGTTGTTGGTGGTCTTATCGGTATTCTTGGTGGTCCTATTGGTGTTTTAATTGGTGGAGCTTTAGGCGGAGCATTAGGTAATGAAAGCGACAAGACAGAAACAAATAGTGTTTTAAGATTTAATCAAAGTCGAGTATAATGTTCAAACAATTGGATTGGAAATATGTTGGTCTTGCTGCCTTGCTTTTCGCAGGTGCAATTAACTCTTATGTTTTCCGTTCACAAATATTGATTGGCTTAAAAAACTTCTTTGAGACTGAAAACTTGAATTACTTCGCTGGCGGGATAGCAACTATTTTCATGTTGACGCACAAAATTAAAATGCGAAAATTCAAGTTCAGTGCATCTATGTCTTTCAATGAATTTAGAATACCTGTTGAGGACATCTTATCGTTCATTGGAAATCCAATTACACTTGTCTGTTCAATTTCTTTAGCTAAAGGACTTTTTTTACAGACAGCAGACAGCGTTCAATATTTTCCGTTTTTCCAAAGTTTAGAATTGACTTTTATCGGATTGGTTACAGCCTATTTAATTTTCATATCTGTTATGGAATTACTCAACAACATCAAGGAAACCATTCTGAACGGCACTTCAAAAACAGAACAGCCGACAGCAATTCCAGAGAAAGAAATAACCAAAGAAGCCCCAAAACCTGAATAATGACAGCAAGAAGATATAAAATAACAAAAGACGAGCTTAAAGAGGCTTATATCAAGTATAAAGCCCACGTATACCACGATTCAAGCGAACTATACCAACGTAGAAAACTAGCTGAATTTGAAACTGGTCTATTAAGTGATGAACTTTGGTTTGGCTCAACACCATATGGTAGCGGTTTTGAAACAATTAATCTTGAAGTTGATAAAAAGTTTGATAAGATACTTGATTGGCTAAATTCACATCATACAAAAAAAGGATTCAATCAATTTTTAGATGATATTAACCTGTTATTTCTTCCTAAAAATTTCGTAAGAAAAGATGAAGAAGAAAACTTCATAACAAACAAAAGAGTATTTGACACATATGAAATAGACAGGGTAACAGTATTTGCAGATATTCCTGTTGAACTTCATTTAGTGACAGTTCTTTGGATTATGCGATACGGTTATAAGCTAGATGCAAAACTTGATATGAGTTGCGTTGGAAATCGTCTACTATTAAACAAATCAAATAATGCTGTTATCAAAGGAAGTGGACTATTTAAACCATATTTCACTCAATATCAAAAATGGCGTGACAATGCTGTTGAAGAGGCTCAAAGGAAATTGCATTCAGGTAGCAAAGTTGCTTTCATCAATCTTGACTTAAAAGATTACTTCTATTCAGCACGTATTGATTTTGAAGCAATTGAAAAAGAAATATGGGGAAAAGAAGGATACAAAAACGATTCAAATATTCACGATATTTTTAAGGAACTGCATAAGCGTTATACAGATAAACTTAAAGCGACTAAGTATCCGAATACAGAACTAGAAAATCAGATAGGTGATAAATGCATTCTTCCTATCGGAATAGCATCATCTTATGTACTTGGTAATTTCTATTTACGTGAATTTGATAAGAGAATCAAAAAACTAATTCCGCAGGTTTACTATTGTCGCTATGTAGATGACATTTTGGTAGTAATTGAAAATCCTGATTTTACTTTTCATACTACCGAAGAGTGTAAAAGCATCAAGTTTTCTTTCGAGAAATATATAAAAGAGGTTACAAAAGAGAAAGAGTCTGTTAGTTTTTCAGAAAAAGATTTTTCAAAGACAGAGAAATTCATACTTGAAACCTTTTACCCATTAATCCGATTGGTTGATTACCCTGATTTTTTGAAGTCAGTCCCTCAATCTGAAAAAGACAAGAAAGATGAAACAAGAATTTTTAATATAACTTGTATTGAAGGGGCATATTTTCAGCCAAAGAAAACACTACTTTACTATTTTGACAGCAAAGAATCAACCGCTGTAATTGACAAACTAAAACAAGAACTTGAAGAACGAGCAAGTGAATTTAGAGATTTTCCAGAGGATTCAGAGGGTGAAGAATCATTTGACGAACAAGCGTATCATTTAATATTTGATGGCTCAGAAGGAAAAATCAGGACACTAAAAGATTACAAAGAAAATCGGTATGGACTAAGCGTATTTCTAGCTAATAGGATATTCGCTGCTCTAAGACGTTCCCAAAAAGTAGATAAAGTCGAAGCTGAAAAGCTTTTGAAACTATTCAAAGGTTTAAATAATCTTGAACACTTTCGGCTTTGGGAAAAAGTATTCACATTTTTCTTAGCCAACGATAATCAAGATGGCTTTGTATCCTTTTTTAAGAATACTTACAGCGAAATAAAAAAGCTAAATGAGAATGGAGATCGAAAAATACAAGGTTCTGAAATTTCTCAAAGCAACGTTGCAACATCTCTCTTTAAATATTTCGATATTTCTTTTGAAATGCCCCTTGCTTTGAATCCTAGTTTTATTAAAAAAGGTTCAAAAGCCTATAAAGACCTTGAAATATTCAAGAATACACACGATTGGGAGGTTGAGTTTTTGAATAATATAACTGTTCAGGGAGTAGATAGGCTCGGGATAACCCGTTTTCGAAAAAGTAATTTAATAAGACATCATTACGTTTCGCATCCATTATTGAACTACACAAAAGAGGCAAGAGGCAAACAATTAAATCTTGCAAGCAGTTCATTACCCGAGGTGCCAAAATCAAAACGTGATAGATTAGAGTTTTCCGAGGCAAGCCTTTCACTTTCTCCTCGGATGGTTAAATTTTGGGAGTGTTGTATTGCAGTTGTTAACAAGGAAATGCTTATTAATAGCGATTCTTTAGTTGTCAATTGTGATGAACGTTATCAAAATACAGCATTGTTTACCGATTCGGAAGAAGATGAAAATTTCATTTTGGATAAAGCGTATTCTCTCTATGAAAGAATAAACCGAGTTCACTTTTCAACAGAACATCCGATAAAAGATGATTTTTATAAAAGAACACATAAACCAGTTCTAGGAACTAACGGTGAGCGCAAGGTTGAATTGAATGAATTGCAAATAAACAAGGACTTTAAGTTTAAAGAAAACCCTAAAATTTCAATCGCAAACACTCAAGTATTAATCGAAAATATTGAAGCAAGTATAAAAGGCAAGCCGAATCTCAGTAATCAACGTTATAAAGTATTTTCAAAACTCTTAAAAGAATCAAGAATTGAGGGTGCAGACTTATTTGTATTACCTGAATTCTCTGTTCCTTATGAGTTTGTCCCAAGTCTTGCAAAATATAGTGATAAGAACCAAATGGCTATCATCGCAGGGCTTGAACACTGGAATGTAAAAGACATTGCTTACAATTTTATTATATCAATTATTCCTGTGACAATAAATGGAGTAAAAGATGCTATTGTGCTTTATCGCCTTAAAAATCATTATGCTCATATAGAAGAATTAATTATTAGAGGTTTTGGATTTAAAGTTCCAAAGCCCATTCCTTATAGATATGACCTGATTAATTGGAGAAATCTTTACTTTACTTCCTTCTATTGTTTTGAATTGGCAGATACTTATCATCGAAGTATCTTCCGTTCTAAAATTGACCTATTAGTTGCATCTGAATGGAATAAAGACACCCCGTATTTCTCAAACATAGTTGAAGCCCTTTCCAGAGATTTGCATTGCTACATTGCTCAAGTCAATACAAGCCAGTTTGGCGACTCTAGATTAACTCAACCTACAGAATCAGCCAGAAAGGATTTAATGAAGCTAAAGGGTGGAAAGAATGACACAATATTAGTTGAAGAAATGAATGTTAGTTTATTGAGAGAGTTTCAATTGAAACACTTCGAAAGAATTAAAGCAGATAAGGACGAAACATTTAAACCAATGCCACCTGATTGGGACAGAACACTGGTTAATAAGAGAATTAATAACGAGAAAATAATTGAACCAATTGAAGATGAGGAATAGCCAACGCTCAGGTGTAAGCATATTTGTAAGCAGTACAAACCCAAACACGAGGCAAAGCTTGCAAAATAGCCTCCTCCTTTTCCATGCTGACAAAATTGAAATAAAAAAATTCATCCCCTTCTGAAAATAAAAAATACGCAACAGCACAAAACAAGGCGATACAAACAATGACAGTAAAATTCAACAATGACAATCGTTTACAAGGACGGACAGACAGAACATCACCCGCTAACAGCGGTTTGGTGTCATACGGGGTGAAGTGCTTAAATTCAAGCGAAGTATTTCAAATCAACTTTAGTGTTTGCTTTACAGTTTTGTGCCATTAAATCCCGCACGTACGCAAAGCTGCCAACAGTTATAAGCCATTTTAGGACGACAGTGTAAACATCAAACGAAGCTCAACGACAAAAATATTGACAGACAAAAATGAAAGTTCAGAAAATATCCACACAAGCCTTAATAGCACTAAAAGATGCATTGTCCAATGTTTATTGGCGTAAAAAAGAACTTCGTCAATTTATAGAGCTGACAATGGAAAATCCATATATCGTTTCAACAATAGATTGGCAAGAGAATCCAAAATATGAAAGTGTTTCACAATTAATAGATAGAATGGCTGCAAGGCAAGATATGTTTCAAAACGACTTATTGCGTTTACTTCAAGAAACCTCTAACATTAATGATTTTAGCCATTTAAAATATTGGGATGATAAGGGTGACCTTACAAAACGAGCAAAAGAAGCAGTTGCAAAGCTGAGAGCACAAACCAAAGGTTATTTTGACACAATGCAAGAACTCAATAAAGCTGCTGAAAAAAGAATGGAGAATATTGAAAAGGTAAAGCAAACCGTATCATTCGCTGAAAAACTTGATGAACTAAAAAATCTATTCTTAGAAATTGCGACAGGGTCAAACCATCAACAGAGAGGTTTCAGTTTAGAGAAACTATTAAATGAGTTGTTTCACCTTTTTGACTTATATCCCAAAGCACCTTTCAAAATAATTGGTGAACAAATTGATGGCTCATTTACGTTTGACAATGACGATTACCTTCTAGAAGCAAAATGGCAAAAGGCACAAATAAATGCAGGTGACCTTTACAAATTTGGTGGCAAAATTTCAGGCAAACTGAAAAACACACTTGGTTTGTTCATCTCACTTGATGGCTATTCTTCTGAATGTACCGAGACAGGAAGTTCAGTAGTAAAATCAATGATATTGATGGATGGCCAAGACTTGATGATGGTTTTAGATGGGCGTATTAGATTAAATGAAATGATTTTCATAAAGCGAAGACACGCTTCTGATACAGGAGAAATTTATTATCGCATTTCAGGAATATGACAATGAAATACGTTGCATACGGTTCAAATATGGACATGGATAGAATGAAGGAAAGGAAGATAAACTTTACTTCACGTCAATTTGGCAAATTGTTAGGCTATAAACTTGTGTCCAGCAAGAAGGCAAAAGGCGGAGAATTTGCATTTGCAAATATTATTACATCAGAAAATGATTTTGTTGAAGGTGCATTATACGAATTTCCGGATAGTGAAATAACTCTTCTTGACCAAAAGGAAGGCTATCCATTTCATTATGACAAAACTATAGTCAAGCTTTTAGATAACACGGGTAATCAAATTGAAGCAAAAACAGATGTTGTACAAGCAAACAAAATTAAGCAAGGACTTCTACCTCAAAAAAATATTTAAATCATTTACTTGCCGGAGAAGACATTTTATCCAAAGAGTATTTTGACCAATTAACACAAATGAAAACTTGTGATGACATATAGAAAAACAGCTTATAACAGTAGCTACAAGAAATTGGCGGTTCAGTGGTTAAATGAAGCTCTGTGCTTCGTATCAAGTTCAGTGTTGGCAGACAGTTTTCGTCTCCGAAATCGCCAACTTCTTCTAGCTGCACACCGTTGTATGCCATTTTATAAAACAGGAACAAACCCTGATAAAGAGTAAACTGCCCAATATGCCAGGAAAACTAAAAGACAAACTAAAGTATTTAGAAGGAATTAATGAGTTAGATTTTCCATATCTTATTGCGGACATTCTTGTTCTGCATTTTAATCATGGAAATGTCAAAGTTGTTGATGGAACTGGTGATGGAAAAAGGGATGTGTTTTCTATTAACCCTAGAGGAGAAAAAGTAGTTACCCAATGTAAGTTTCATTACGACTTTAATAAGACATCTGGCACAAATGAGACAGACGAGATTGTTATAGCTCTTAATAAATTCAATTGCTCAAATGGGTTCTTTTGTACTTCTGGGAAACTGTCTCCTCAGAGTAAACGAGAATATTTAGATAATTACCCTGACTTTAACTTAGGATGGTTAGAAGGACACGAAATTGTTGATATTGTACTTGATAGTGCTATCCTCAGAAAGATTTGGTTTGAAGGTGAAAAAATTCACCTTTTGAAGAATTCAATATCACTCCCGTTCATTATTAGAAAACTACCAGAAGATGTAGAAGTTCCATTAAAAAAGCCCATTGATTTCAAATTGGATGAGGGAACGGAAATTGAAATAAAAGAGAGAAGTTTATTCAAACCAAATCAATTTCGTCCATTTAACAATTTGAACATCCGAAATTCAGGCAGCTATTTTGGCAGTGTGTTTGCTTTCGAGATAGTTCTAACTGGAAATGTTTATTTCAATTCAATTGATAGGTTAAAGACTGAGGTATTAAAAGTTTTGTCAAATGATATAACTGAAATTTCAGAAAGCTCATATGTAGCAGTTCGATTTGGAATACCTCATTTTCCAGAGAACAAAGATTTATATCGGAAATATAAAGTTGAGAAATTCAACTTCCCAGTAAATAGCGAAACATTCATTTTGAAAAATGGAGAGATAATAGAAGAATACGATTTTCTAATTGACTTAAACTCTACTAATTGGAAAAGGCCAGGCAGAATTCATATGTCTCAACTCAGCGACTTCTGCTTTTACAACAAAATTCATGACCTAGCATTCTACATCTATTATACATGTGTGGCACAAGAAGATTTGCATCCACATGTCACAAGACATATTGAAGTTGATAAAATTTTTTGGAAGAAATCTCTCTTTCTGTTAGGTGAAGCTGGAATTAAGAAACATTTTGAAAACTATCCTCCTGACAAGATTTATTCATTTGGACCAAACGCTGAGCTCGCTTGTTGGATGCATCCAAGACCAATAATGTTTTCCGCTGATATATCTCTATTTGAAAAATCACTATTTCATGAGGAATTTGAAATTGAAAAGAAAAAAATATTAGAATTTGCTAATTCTCATAATATGGAGTGCATAGGCTGGGAAAAAGCGAGTAAAATTGCTGCATTAAATGATGAAGATCCATTTCCAAATAATCCTGAAACTTCCTATCGAATAGTAGACATATTAGAAGAATTCCACACTATTCCATCACCAATTAAACCTGAAAAGAGAGAATTCATTTTTGAGTGTGTTTGGAAAATTTCAGACCTTGATGATAAATCCTTTGAGATTAGGATTGACAAATTCAGCAATAGAATTAATGATTTCGAAATTATAGAGAAGCTTAATTTCACGATTGACTATGAGACAAGAGGAATGATTTACTTGAGAGTTACATATACTCCTGAGTTTGATGTGTATCGGTCAACTGCGGAAAATCTTAATAACTTAACGGAAGAAGTAAATGAGGTTTTTAATGGAGTTGAGCATGAACTACTTGAAAACTTTCCTGAAACCGAAAGGGCAACTAACTTTTATTGGTTGACAGAATTAGGAGTGTTTCTTGAAAGTATAGATGGAGATTGAAGAGATTATAATCTGTCAAAAGAAAACTCAAAAATTGATAGTTAATGAAAAAAAAGCATACAACACTCTTACCTCTGTAAGCATCCCATTTTGAGTACAAGTCAAAAGTAGACAATTTTTTATTTTATCATAGCAGGACTTTTACCTTTTAATGCTTTATGAGGTCTTATATTA
>JALONK010000021.1 GCA_025454975.1 Bacteroidia bacterium | reverse complement strand
TGGTAAGCTTACGCGGACAAAATCCATTATTAGTTGATGTGTATGATCGTAACTACACCGACCCGGGCGTAGATGCTAGCGACAATTATTATTCATCAAACAGTTTGATACAAACCAAGCAAAGCAATGTGGATGTAAATGCATTGGGCGACTATATGATTACCTATATTGTGAAAGACGGTTCGGGTAATGAAACCAGATTAAGCAGGGGAGTAAAAGTAGTTGACCGTATTGCACCAACCATTGAAATTTTAGGAGATAACCCACTTGATATGAAACGTTTTTCTGACTACATCGAACCGGGAATACGCATTTCAGACAATTATGAATCTCAAGACTCTTTAGCATTAAAAGTTGTAATCGAAACAGATTTAGGAAACAGAAACGACACATTATGGGCTGACTTGGGAGGATGGAGATACATCAGGTATCAAGTAACAGATGCATCAGGTAATCTCTCGATAAAGGTGGAAAGAAGTATAAGAGTGTTAGCAACAGCTATTGGATTAAATGAATTAGAGCAGTCGGGTATGTTAAGTGTGTATCCAAACCCTAATAATGGGACCTTTAAATTAAGCTTTAAACAACCAATAAATGGAGAGGTGCAATTAACAGTTTATAACATGTTAGGAGCAAAGGTATATGATGAGCAAGTAAATGCTTCAGACCTAAGCAGCAAACAAATAAATGTTGAAAGTGTAATGCCGGGCATTTACGTTGTATATGTAAAACGTGGTAACGAGATTTACAGTCAACGAATCACAATAAAATAACTAATCTAAAACTTTAATAATGCAGGCTACCTAATTATAGGTAGCCTGTTTTTTTAAGCAGTTTTATTAATAGAAATAGATAGCAGTTTTTTGGTTTTTTCAGAAGTGTAGACGAGTTCTGAAATTCGATATGGTAACACAGCAACAACATTACCTGCGCTTTCAATTATTATCACTTCTTTTTTTTCGATAGGGCTGCATTTTAAATCAATGAGCAGGTCACTAACTTTTTTGTTTCCGTTAATACCTGAAAGCTTAATTTTATCACCATCTTTTTTTTGTCTTAGTTGAAGTGGTAAGGTTAAATGATCAAAACTAAGTACAAATCCTGATGTATTATTTATGTTAAAATTTACGTTAGAAACGATATTTAAATGATAGGTATATGCACCAATAGAAAAAGTAGCGGGAAATTCATTAACTGATATTTCTATTGGTTGGTTAAGTGTGAGCGGTTCAATAATGAAATGACCGCGATTGTAGTAACAGGTGTGCGTAGTGGAGGTCCACTTAGCGTTTTGATTAATATGCTCTGAACAAATTTCAGTAACCTGATTATGAAGAAAATTTCTTGGTTGTAAAATATGATAATAGATTAAGTGATAAAAAGGGAAACCGGCTAACGCTATTTTATTTATAACAACTTTGTCATTTTGATTAGAAATAATATCTGGGTGTTGAGAAATAAAATGTACGATTAGTTCATGGGTATCGGCTGCAACAGAGGCCAATTGCAGCAAATGAAGGTCGGCATTATTATTAATTTCTTTTAGTTTTGGTAGAATTATATTTCGAAGAGTATTTCTGGTGTAATTATTTTTAAGGTTGCTAGAGTCGATTTGATAATCAATTTTATTGATTGTCAGGTAATCAAGTATGAGCTGTTTAGTAACAGATAGTATTGGTCTAACTATTTTTTCGTTTTGAAATTTAATTCCCATTAACCCGGTAACACCGGCACCGCGAATAAGTCGGTGAATAATAGTTTCAACTTGATCATTCTGATGATGAGCAGTAAAAATATAATCAAAGTTAAATTCGTTTACAAGTTGATTAAACCAATCATATCTGACATTTCTGGCAAGCGATTGAGTATTTGAATTGTTTTGCTGTTTCTTTAAATCATTTAAATTAAAATGTTTTACATGTAATGGAACCTTTAGTTTTTTACAAACTGATTTCACAAAATTTTCATCTGCAAAACTCTCACTATCCCTTAGCATAAAATTGGCATGAGCGGCATTTATATCCAAGCCAAGTTTTACGCATGCATAAAGCAAGGCTATCGAGTCGGGGCCTCCACTAACAGCGATTAATACCTTAGGCTGTTTTATTGTTAATTTAGACAGTGATTTTTCAATTGCAGTATGCAAATCCATTTTATCAATTCAATTAAAAATGTTTAGCTTTGATGCCATATGAAAAAAGCATTATTGCTGATTGCTGTTTTACTTAATTCAATATTGATTTTTGCGCAAGGTAATAAAATACAAATTATCAATGCCAATTCACTTGAGCTTACAGAAATAAAGGGAAGCAAAGTAAAGAAGCTTGTTGGAGCTGTTGTTTTAAAACAAGATCAAACTACATTAAGTTGCGATAGTGCCTATGTATTTGATGCAACAAATTTTGTAGAGGCATATCGTAATGTAAAAATAAACCACCACGACAGTGTTTTTTTTACCGGAGATATTTTGAAGTATGATGGGAACACAAAAATTGCCAAGTTGTTGAATAATGTTGTTATGTATGATGCCACTTCTAATTTAAAAACTAGTGAGCTTGAATTTGATTTAGCTAATAATAAGGCTAGTTATTATACAGGTGGAAGGTTAGTGAATGGCACAAATGTTTTAACAAGTAAAAATGGATATTATTATACAAGTTTAAAAGAGTTGTTTTTTAAAGGAAATGTCGTATTAACTGGTGATGAATTTAATATGAAATGTGATACTTTAAAATATAAAACAACAACAAAAGAGGCATATTTTTTAGGCAAAACTGTTATAGAATCAAGTGGCGATAGTGTTTATGCTAAAGAGGGTACTTATAACACAGAAAAACAACAAGGAGTATTATTAAAGCGTGCTATTGTAAAAAGTGAACAATATAATTTAACAGCCGATACCATACGATACGATAGAAAGCAAAGATATTCTAAAGCAATAGGTAAAGTAATTGCGATTGATACATTAAACAAAACAACTGTATATGGAGGTTTTGCCGAGTTTTTTGGCAATAAAGGAAAAACCTATGTTACTGCTAATCCGCAGATATTGTCAATAATGGATAATGATACTTTGTCAATAAAGGCAGATACCATTTATACGATAAAGTCAACAACAAAAATGAAACAAGAGATTCTTATGGCATGGCGTCATGTTAGAATTTACAAATCAGATTTGCAAGCCATAGCCGATTCATTGGTCTACCTTAAGAATGATTCTTTAATGACGCTTTATAAAAAGCCTATGCTATGGAGTGGACTTAATCAAATTTCAGGGGATACGATACATTTTTACATCAATAACAGGAAGTTAGATTCAATGTTGGTAGTTAACAATGCTTTTGTGATATCAAAAGAAACTTCTAAACATTTTAATCAAGTTAAAGGTAAGAATGTGAATGGTTACTTTAAGGCTGGTAAAATAAATTTTATTCAGGTTTTTGGCAATGGACAAAGTATTTATTACGCCAAAGAAGATTCACAATATTTAGGAGTAAATGTGATTAATTGTAGTGAAATGACTTTCGGATTTAGCGAAGGAAAATTGCAATTAGGCAAGTTTATTACTTCGCCTGAAGCTGTATTTTATCCAATTGATAAGCTAAAGCCGGAAGAATTGAGGCTCAAGGGTTTTAAATGGGAGTTAGGTAAAAGACCCAAGCGCGAACTCCACCTCTAATAAAATTTCTATTATATTCCTTTGAAAAGTCAAGATTTTTTTTGAACTTTGATTAATCTACTCTAAACAAAAATTATAACTGCAATATATGAATACAAGGTTTACTCGTTTTAAAAACAAACTTCATGCTGCTCTAGCAATGCTTGCTATTTTAGTTGGAGTGAATGTAGCGAATGCGCAAGACCCACTTCCCGCCGGACAAACATATTATGTTAACGGTTCTGGGGTAGATTTGGTAGCACCAAAGGATACTTTTGTTAATTTATCCGGTGCATATACTGCCGGTAGTGCATATTCCGCTAGTACAGGTATTATCAGTGCCTTAAATGGAAATGGTATTGATTCAAATACAATTGGCCAAATTACAATATTATTAGTGCCGGGCTATACAGGTGTTGAGCCGGGCAATACCGGAGTAATTGTTAATAATATTGCTTATGCTTCAGCCATAAGAACTATAGTATTGAAGCCTTTGGCTGGTTCCAACTTTAATATAACAGTTACCGGAATTTTGGCTAATAACGCTGCTGTGTTTCGTTTTAATGGAACGCAATTTTTTGTTATTGATGGTGAAGGGACATCTGGTCAACGAAATATAACATTTACGGTTCCTTTAGCAGGTGCGAACGCTACTCATCGTGTGATTGATATGATAGCTACCACTGTTTCACCTATCAATTCAGTTCAGGTAAAGAATGTAAATCTAACGGGGGCAGCAACCACAACGGCTGTAAGCACCTTTGCCGGTGTTTATATAGGAGGTGGTCCAGTAGGACCAAATAACTCTGTAAGAAGAAATTCAGATATTAATGTCGAGAACTGTAACATTCAAGGAGTTCAGAACGGTATATATGCTCGTGGAACAGGTGCGGCTTCTCAAGCCAATCAAGACTTAGGATTAACTTTGATTAATAATACCATTGGTGGAACTTTAAATATTGGAGCCGCTAATGCAGCCGGTATATTTTTAACTAATCAAGCCAATGTTGTTGTTAGAGGAAATAGGATTAGAGGGAACCTAGCATCCGGCTCAAACTTTAGAGGTATTGAATTGTCGAACATCGCTAGTGTTAGGTCTTTAGACAGTAACATTACAATAGATGGTAACTACATCACAAACTTAAGTTCAACAACAGCAGGAACAGGAGTTACTGGTATAAGAATAGCCTTAGGAAATCATCAATTCCCATTAAATATTAATGTTTACAACAACGTTATATCAAATTTAACTGCGCCTGGCTCTTCTGTAATCTCTTCATACTCATATCCAATTGGGATTTTGATAGATGATTCTACAACCAATGCAGGAATTGATGTATTTAACAATAGTATTGCCTTAAGGGGAACAGTTTTAAATGGTGGAGGTATTGCTTCATGTTTAGTTACGGGTGCGTTAACAGTAAGTGGTATCAGAGTAGTGAACAATATCCTTTCTAACCGATTGAATGCATTAACCACAAGTAATACAGGTTATGTGGTATATGGTATTATTGTAAACAGAACCGCAACTACTTCGGTTCAATCACCTTTTAGCGATATTAATAACAATTTATATGATATCTCAACTAACAGCGGTTGGGCTGAAATTGGCAGAACTAATTTAAATAATTATACATCGGTTGCAGAGTGGGCATTATTCACTTCAGGTGATAATAATAGTTTGCAAACAAGAGCATTTTTTGAAAATGATACAACCTTATTAACAAGTAATGGCGCTCCTGCTGCATATTCTATTCGCGGAAGACCATATTTAGCCATTGATATTCTTGGTAATGCTCGTCCTTCATCTTCTTCTTCTATTGGTGCATACCAATTTTTTGAAAATACTAACGATGCATTTGCCCCATTATTGGGCGGATCTACTTATTTAATTAATGGTACTGAGAATCCTCCAAAGAATAATGCTCCAGGAACAGGTAGTTTTGCATCTTTAAGCTCATTTATTAGCCATTTAAATAGTTTCGGAACACAATCTTCAGGAGACATTAATATTATTTTTGAAACAGGTTTTGTACCTGAAACAGGTGTTGTGCCGGCTATTATCCCTTATAACGGGATGGCAGGTACAAGAAAAATCAGACTTACTGCAAACGTTCCGGTGAATATTACACTTCCTGCCGGAGTTCAATTGCCTGGAAATTCAGGTCTAATCCGTTTGTATGGGGTTCAGTGGTTTGAAATTGACGGAGGAAATGCTAAGAACTTCACCTTTAGTTTGCCAACTGTGGCTAATGCCATCACGGCTAAACTGGTTGTATTTGCACCATCATTTAATAATATCATTCAAGGTGTAACTTTAAGAAACTGCCGATTAATTGGTAATTCAACAAATACAATAGTGAATACAGGAGCAGGTGTTTATTTAGGCGCACCATATCCTGCAACAACCAATGGCTTTGCTCCGGCGGTTTTTGGACCAAACGTTGGTAACTTTATTGGCGATAATGAAATTGTTGCTGTTCGCAATGGTATTGTTTGGTCGGCAAGAGTAAATACACAAGACCAACAAATAACTTTTGTTAGAAATATTATTGGTGGAACACAACCATCAAATGTAAATCCTACTGTTCCAACTACTTATATTGGTGGTTCTGTTGCTAATGCTGCAGGAATTTACATTAAAGGTATTAGTGTCGGGTTAGTTGATAGTAACATCATTAGAAATAATATTGCAAACTCAACAGGTTTCCGCGGTATAGATATTGATGTACCGGCTACCGAAACAGCTCTTGCAGGAGGTGTATCTCAAAATCTAGATATTACAAGAAATACCATTTATAATTTAGGTGCAACTGCAGGTTTTGCTATTGGTTTACGCATTGCAACCAATCAACCTAATAGGGCAATCGTAGTTTCAAATAATATCATTACTAAGATATACGGCACGGGTTCAAATTCACTTACATCATTGGCTTCCCCTGCTGGTATTGCCATTGAACCACCAACTAACACTGCTAATATCGGTATCGAATTAATTAACAATACGGTTTCATTAACACAAACAACATCACTTATTGGTGGTGGCTCGTATTCTACAGCTTTATATCTTAATGGTAATGTTGGATTAAGTTCTGTATTAAATGTAAACAATATATATTCTAATACACAAGGAAGAACATCTCTTGTTAATCCATTTGCCAATACTTATACTGTAGTTGTTGGTGGAGCGCTAAATCCATTTATCGCTACCTCTAATTCAAATATTTATTATGCTGGGGCAAATGGTAATTTTAATAATAACATGGTTGGTGCTGCAGCCGCTGTAAATGTTCCAACCTTATTCGAATTTAGACAACGCTTTCAATCTGATGGTTTATCTTTCTTTGCTGAGGTTCCATTTTTAAATGATTCTACATCAGCTATGGATAGCGTTTATATTGGTCATATAGCAAGAGCAGCTATAAGAAACTCTAAGGTTTTAGCTGATATTGCCAATAATGGTCGTGATTTAGCAGCTACTATTGGTGCACTTGAATTGCCAAAAAGATTTTCACCATTAATGGGAGGTGCGACTTACCAAGTTAACGGAATTTTAGCTCCACCTTTAGATGGTAGTGGTTTAACTGGTTCGTTTAATACTATAAATAACTTATTCAGATATATCAATACTAATGGTGTAGATGCGGATCAAGCGCCTCGAGCAGATATTATTGTTGAGATAACAGCGGGATATACAGGTGAAGGAGATACTTCTATTTCTGCATTATTAAGCTATCCTAGAATGAGCCAATGGCGTACGATAATTATTCGTCCTGCGGCCGGCGTTACAACTGAAATCTCAAGCACCGCAGCATCAACAAGAAGTCAATTTGGTTCAACCTCGTCAGTATTAAAGTTTCAAGGTGCTGGTTGGGTAACTATTGATGGTAGTAACGGAACTGATGGTCGTAATTTAACCATCAGAATCCCTCAAGCAGCAAACGTTTCTTTAGTAAATAATACCCAAAGCCGTGTAATTGATGTTGTAGGCTGGGCAAGTCCTGCAACTAATATTACCATTAGAAATTGTAATATCTTAGGTTATTCAAATACTAACAGCATCTTTACTTATGCAGGTATTTATCAGAGCGGTGTTAACTTCGCAAGCTCTACCAATGCAGTACCTGTTGTTCCAATCAGAACATTCAATAATGGTAACAGATACGAAAACAACTTTATTGGAGGTGTTAGAACAGGTATCTACCTCGCAGGTAATAATACAATTGCAGGTGGCTACGATCGCAACACCGTAGTTAGAGGAAACACCATAGGAGGTGATACTTTTAACGTTGCTGGACGACCAACTAATTACTTCGGTGGAGTAAACAACGCGTCTGGTATTTATGTAGAAGCTCAAGCTATTATTAACATTGACAGTAATGTAATTCAAAATAATATTATCAGTGCAAACGGTGTTCGAGGTATTGACTTAAACATGGGTACTATACCATTAGCAGTAGGTGCACAATGGTGTACAGATTCAGCTGTTACTATATCAAGAAATACTATCCGTAACTTGCGTTCAACCGCAACAACAGCTTATGGTATTTACACCAATATGCGCTGGGACGGTGTTAAAAGGTTTAATATCTTTAATAACATGATTGCTGCAATTGTTGCAACAGGTAGCAATCCGATTGGTGCAGGATTCAGTCAAAATCCTTATGGTATTTTAATTGATGGTACCATCCCGCCTGCTAACATTGCCAGTTACAACAACTTGATGGATATTAACATCATGAATAACTCTATAAATCTTGGACAAGCTTCAATTCTTACAAACGGATATGCTGCTTGTATTGGTGTTAACAACCAAACATTAGGGTTATTAACTTTACAAAACAATATTTTACAAAATAGATTATCGAGAACAACAGCCGGTGGTGCTAATTATGCCATAGCATTTGGAGGTAACTTTAATCCATTCAGTACAATTGATAATAACAACTATTTTGTAAGTGGTGCTTTTGGAACTAATGCTGTGGCCGGACGAAATCTTGCCGCTGCTGCTATTAATTCAACTACTTTAGCCGCTTGGGCCTCTTTTAGTAGACAAGACACCTTCTCATTATCAGTAATCACTCCTTTTGTTAGTGATACAAACTTGTTGATTCCAAATGGTACAGCTTCGTCATTATTTAATGCCGGTAGCAGACTCCCATTAGTTAATAATGATATTATCGGAACGCCTCGTCCTACCCTAGCTGCTGGAGTAGCTACAATTGGTGCGCATCAATTTTTAGGTTCTTATCTTGACCCGGCAGGTCCTCGTGTGTTTGATATCACTCGTCCGGTAGATGTTTGTCTTTCAGGTTTAGATATACAAATAAGCGCTAGATTTATTGATAGAAGTCCGGTGAATACAATTATTGATACTATGTATTATAGAATTAATAATGGTCCGGAAGTTGCAGTTCAGGCTTCAATCAGGCAAGGTATGAACAGAGCATATACTATACCTGCACAGCCAGATAATACGCTAATTGCTTACCGTTTTTCAGGTGTAGATGGCGCCGGTTTAACCAGCACATTTGTTAATGCAGATCCATTTACAGGCTATAACTATACTTCTACACAAATGCAAATCACATCGAGCAGAAATATTACTGTTGGATTTGATGCTCCAAATGTTCATAATTGGTATAGTGAGCCAATTGTTGATGGATTATTTAGAGGTACAGCTTGGAATTTAAGAGGCTTTGGGTCACTAGATAACCCTGTACTTGCGCCTCTAACAGGTGCCCGTGCAGCCGTATTATCAAGTGCTGATAGTACTGCAGCACGTTTAGTATCACCTTGTCTTGATTTTACTTCTTCACAACGTCCTACCTTAAGATTATATGTTTCTCAAACTGCTGATAACCCGACACGACGAGATTCTATATTAGTTAGAGTAACACCTGGTTTTGGAATTTGGGTAAACGTTGCAAAGGGTTATCCAATTTATAGAAACAATCCAAATTTTGCAGTTCCCGGATACCGCATTTATGACGTGTGCTTAGAAGATTATGCAGGTTTCTCAGGTATTAAATTAGGCATTGAAGCATATTCTAGAGGTGGTGGTAACATAATCATTGATAGTATCGCCATATTTGATAACTTCTTAGACTTACCTATTTCCCCAGCAAATACAATAACTTGTTATAACGATTCAGTTAGGGTAACTATTCAAAATGCGGATAATAAATTCGATTACCGTTTATTTGATGAGCTAACCGGAAGATTTATTGGTTCGCCAGTAGTTGGTAATAATGGAAATTTAACGGTTTCAGGTTGGCTTCAAGGTGTTGATTCAGCACGAATCCGTGTATATGCCAGAAACCTAACTTCAAATTGTGAGAATCCGTTTAACTCATTAAGTTACGTGCAGTTCCGTAATTATAAAGGCGGTCCATTTATAGTAAGAGGTAGCACATTCAACGGACGTTATAATGCTGGTGATGTATTTACACCTGATGCTATTGCAGTCGGTGGTCAAGGACGTTATCAACTTGTACCTCCTCAAGGTGGCACAAATGCAAATTATGGAAGCAACTGGACTATCTCAAGGGTGACCATGTATAGATATCAATTTAATCCAAATACCAATACTAAGTTTATTGTTGATTCGGCAAGAAGTTTTAGTTTAGTGACTCCTACAGGTTCAACCGATGGATATGTACAAGTAAACGCACTGCCAATTGACTCAAACAAAACTTTTGAATTACACACTACCTTCCGTTTACTCCCTCAAGGTTGCGATTCAACAGTTATTAGATACGTTACCATCGGTAATCCTCCACGTGCAGGTTTCTTTGTGGTTAATGATACACTTTGTCAAAACATCAATAATCAATTGGTTAATACTTCAACAACAGGAGCCTTTACCTTACCTATGAGTTTTAACTGGGATTTTGGTGATGGAACCTCATCTGCCGCTGCAAGTCCAATTAAAAATTATGGTACACCGGGTAATTATAGAATTCGACTTTCGGTATCAAACAATACCACACTAATTGATTCTGCTTGGGTTAATGTAACAGTTTTACCATCGCCTGTAGCCGATTTCACAAGTACGTTAGCCTGCGAAGGTAAAGTATCAAGATTTACCAGCACAGGGTTGCATAGTCCGGGTAATTTCTATCAATTTAATATTGGTGGTCAAGTTGCCGACAGCAGTGTTGTAGATGTTATAATCCCTGGTGTTGATACCACCATAAACGCAAGGTTATTGGTACGCAATTCATTAGGTTGTGCTGATACTATGGTTAAACCAATTCAAGTATTTGCTCAGCCATTGGCAAGCTTTACCGCTCAAAATGTTTGTGCAGGAGCCGGAGTACAATTCAATAATCAAACTACAATAAGTCCGGGTAAAAACGGTCGAGTAAATACTTTCGGAAGCGAATGGTCATTTGGTAATGGTGATATAGGATACTCGAACAATCCTCAATACTTCTATCCAGCAGGCGGTAATTATTGGGTTACTTTAAAAGTAATTTCAAGTTTTGGTTGTGTGGATACAATTTCTAGAAATGTGTCAGTTTTCAATAAACCAAATGTTGATTTTGCAATAGACAATGCTTGTCGTTTAAGTAATATCATCATTGATAACAAAACAACTTTTACCGGTAATCAAACTAAACTTGCGTACAACTGGAACTTCGGCGACAACTCGTTAATTAAAACAGAGCGTATCCCGGTTCATAGCTATGGTTCATCAGGCCAGTTCAGGGTTGTGTTAACAGTAACCGACACTTCTAATTCATGTGCTGACTCGGCAGTTAAAACTATAACAGTTGGTCGCAGTGCAATCGCAGGATTCGATGGACCTTCAGGTGGATGTATTAATACTCCTGTATCATTTAGTAATACTTCAATCATCCCTCCTTTAACTACACCAAGTTTTACTTATTTGTTCGGAGATGGAAATACTGCCAATACTTCAAATGCTTCGCATAGTTACAATTCAGCAGGAACAAGAACCGTTCGTTTAGTAGTTGATATTGACGGATGTCGTGATACTGCTTCTAAAACTATAAATATCAGTACTCTTCAAACCATTGACTTTATAGCAGATTCAATTGCTGCTAATACGGTAAGGTTTACTGCTAGTCGCACCGGGTTAGCACTTTACAGTTGGGACTTTGATGACAATACACAAATCATCAATACTAAAAATCACATTATTACGCATATTTTTGAACGTAGAGGCACTTATAACGTAACTTTAACAACACAAGATGCAAATGGATGTGATGCGGTTCACAGCGAAAATGTAAGTATTGACAGAAACGTAGGTGTAACTAACCTTGATTTAGCAACAAGACTAAACTTCAATGTTTATCCAAATCCATTCACTCAATCAACTCGAGTAATATTTGATTTGAATAACAATCAGCCGGTTACAATAGAAGTTTACGATATGTTAGGTCGCAAAGTTTATAATAAAGATTTAGGTGAAGTTGTTGCAGGCTCAGTTGTTGTTGATTTAGATGAAAATAACTTCAGCGCTAAAGCTGCTGCCTACCTTATCAGGGTTACAACTGCCGAAGGTGTTGTTACAACTCAATTGATTAAAAAGTAATTCCTTAGATTATCACCGATATTTTCTAAGTTAATATCGAACGGTCTGTAAAACATTGTTTTGCAGACCGTTTTTTATTTTATATGCTTCAGCCATTATGATATTGTATATACTTAGTTAATTTTGCTTTCATGAATGCTTTTAAAACGCCTCAAGATTCTTTCACAATAATGAATGAATTGGTTTTACCTAATGATACCAATACTTTAAATAATTTAATGGGGGGTAGATTGCTTCATTGGATGGATATTGTGGCTGCAATTGCTGCTCAAAAACATAGTGGCAAAACAGTAGTTACAGCATCGGTTGATAGTGTTAGTTTCGGAAAATCAATTCGACTTGGTGATGTGGTTACCTTAGAATCTAAAGTTTCCCGTTCATTCAACACTTCCATGGAGATTCATATAACAGTATGGGCAGAAAATATTCCAAGTGGCGAAAAGTTTAAAAGCAATGAAGCTTATTATACTTTTGTAGCATTAGACAGAAATGGAAGTCCTGTTAAAGTTCCTGAACTTAAGCCACAAAATGAAGAAGATGTTAAACGATATGAAGGCGCATTAAGAAGACGTCAATTACGTTTGATATTAGCAGGAAAAATGAAACCTGATGAGGCGACTGAATTAAAAGCGTTGTTTATTAACGATTAATTTTTGAACTGAATAGAGCTGCAAATGCACTTAAAATTGCTGCTCCAAAAGCCCATTTTGCCATTTGGTTTCTTTTAAAACCTAAAGAAATTAAACCTAATCCGCTTAATATTAGTGTTAGTTTTTTTAAGATATTTTGGTTGTTAGCATTCATTTCTTGCTTATCCATTGATGGTTACGAATATAATACCTATAAGGCAATAATGCATCCTCCTCTGCATAATCAATACCTATCCTGGAAGTGCTGATTATTTGATGTTCTGGAATAGAGCGAAATTCTTCAATCCAAATACGTTTACCATTAAGGTTGCTACCATTATCAACCATATTTATTCCTAAAGCCTGTGTAAGTTTTCCAGGACCATTACTTAAATTAGGGTCAATCTTATTATATTTCCTACGTTTAATCATCCATTCAATTCCGTCAATTGGTTCTATTGCTCTGATCAAAACTGCATGTGGAATTCCTTCGACATTAGTAACAACATTAAACAGATGATGTAATCCATAACATAAATACACATACGCAATCCCGCCACTGTGATACATAACTTCATTTCTAGAGCTTCGTTTATGGTTGTAGGCATGACTTGCTTTATCATTTATACCGGCGTAAGCCTCAGTTTCTGTTATCATTCCACTACAATAATAACCATTGATGCTTGTACATAATTTTTTACCCAATAATAACTGTGCAACCAATGTTACATCACCATTTAAATAAAGGTTAGGTTGAATTTTGTGCATAGAATCGAATATATGATTAAATTTTGGTTTGATATTTTATAGTAAAAGTTAACTTTGCCGCACGAAAATTAAAGCTTTAAAGTTGTAATTATGTCAAAATCAGGAGTAGTAGCTCAGGTAATAGGTCCGGTAGTGGACGTTAGATTCCCTGATAACAGCGAAAAATTACCCAAAATTTTAGATGCGTTGTACATTCAGAAATCTGATGGCACTAAGGTAGTGTTGGAATGTCAACAACATTTAGGAGAAAATATTATCAGAACCATATCAATGGAAGCCACTGATGGATTAGTTAGAGGAATGGAAGTAATTCCAACCGCATTACCTATCAGTATGCCAATTGGTGATGAAATCCGTGGAAGATTGTTTAATGTAGTTGGCGACCCGATTGATGGGATGAAATCATTACCTACAACTAATGGTCGTTCAATCCATAGAGAAGCTCCTCGATTTGAAGATTTATCTACCAGCACTGAACCTTTATTTACAGGTATAAAAGTTATTGATTTGATTGAACCTTATGCAAGGGGCGGAAAGATTGGTTTATTTGGTGGTGCCGGTGTAGGAAAAACAGTATTGATTCAAGAGTTAATCAACAATATTGCTAAAGCTCATGATGGGTTTTCGGTGTTTGCTGGAGTAGGAGAACGTACGCGTGAAGGAAACGATTTGTTGCGTGAGATGATTGAAGCAAATATTGTACTATATGGCGAGGAATTTAAACATGGGATGGAAGCAGGTGATTGGCCTATCGATAAGGTAAATTATGAGAATCTTGCAAACTCAAAAGCTACCTTCGTTTTCGGACAAATGAACGAACCTCCTGGGGCTCGTGCTCGTGTGGCATTATCCGGTTTAACAGTTGCTGAATATTTCAGGGATGGCGATGAAAAGTCAGGTGGACGTGATATCTTATTTTTCGTAGATAACATTTTCCGTTTTACTCAAGCTGGTTCAGAAGTGTCGGCTCTACTTGGTCGTATGCCTTCTGCAGTAGGTTATCAGCCAACATTAGCAACTGAGATGGGTGCTATGCAAGAACGAATCACTTCTACTAAACGTGGTTCAATTACCTCGGTTCAGGCAGTATATGTTCCCGCTGATGATTTAACTGATCCGGCTCCCGCTACAACGTTTGCCCACTTAGATGCTACAACAGTATTAAGTAGGAAAATTGCTGAGTTAGGTATTTATCCGGCAGTTGATCCATTAGATTCTACTTCTCGTATCCTTACTCCTTCAATTGTTGGTGAAGCTCATTATGCATGTGCTCAACGTGTGAAAGGAATTTTACAGCGTTATAAGGAACTTCAAGATATTATCGCCATTTTAGGTATGGATGAATTAAGCGAAGACGATAAACTTGTTGTACATCGCGCTCGCCGTGTTCAACGCTTCTTATCTCAACCATTCCACGTTGCCGAACAATTTACAGGTTTAGCAGGAAAACTGGTGAATATTGAAGATACAATTAAAGGCTTTAACATGATTATTGATGGTGAATTAGATCACCTTCCTGAGGCAGCTTTTAACCTTGTAGGATCAATTGAAGAAGCAATCGCCAAAGGTGAAAAATTGTTAAAAGAAGTTCAATAGTTAAGTTAATAATCAGATTATGCATCTCGAAATTATATCTCCGGATAAAATATTATTTAAAGGAGAAGTTACTTCAGTAGTTGTACCGGGTGAGACAGGTTTGTTAGAAATTTTAAACAATCACGCGCCATTAATCACCACATTGAAAAATGAGAACATAAGGGTGAAAGAAAGCGACGGTAAAACTGCGTCAATTCAAGTAAATGACGGAGGTGTTGTTGAGGTGCTTAATAATAAAGTAACTATATTGTTATAATCTGATTTATAACAAGTAAAAGAAGTTAAAGAATAAAAAATGTGAGGTTGCTCTTAAATAGGGCAACCTCTTTTTGTATATTGCCAGCCAATTCATGCCTTTAATTTACTTATTGATATTACCCCTTTTTGTTCTTGCTGATTTTCACGCTTCGGCACAACCTTCAAATAATGCAGAAGTGTTATTGAAAACAGCACAAGCATTAATAAATAATGACCCTGCTAAAGCTCGTGAAGTGCATAAACAGGCCATAAAAGCCTTCGAACAAGAACGCTATTCTGATACATTTTCACTTCAATTATTGTTGTTTAATGGTCGCTATTATAATAGGTTGAGTCAATATGATTCTTCAATTTTAATTTGTGATCAGGTGTATAAAAAAGCAATAAAGGTTGATGCTTTTAAAATAGCTGCCGAAGCATCTGCTCAAAAAGGTATTGCCTATGAGATGCTTGGTCAGTATCGACTTGCAGCAATAGCATATTTTGAAGCGTACAGAATTTATGAATCTACTAAGTTTGCCTTGGGAGTAATGAATCAAAGTTTAAACCTTGGTTTGATCTATCAAATTCAAAAGAAATATAAAATAGCTGAAAGTTATTTCAATAAAGCGCGCATACTAGCTGATAGCATTAATGATCAACAAGGATATATTGCATCAATAAATAACCTCGGGATAAATTATACCGAATTAAAACAATACCCGCAGGCACTAAAATATTTTAGCCTCGTCCTAGATTTTGATTTAAAGTCGGGCGACTCAATAAACATTGCTGATTCATACAACAATGTTGGAGTAAGTTATTTATTGTTGAAGGAGTATAATAAAGCCATTCTTTTTTTAAATAAATCGGCAGGAATTAAAAAGCGCATAGACAATATAAAAGGATACGCAAACACCATAAATAATTTAGCTGAAGCCTATATATATGTTAATACTGAAAGGGTTTTACCCATGCTTGATGAGGCCTTGTCTATTGCTAAAAAATATACATTACTTGATGTAAGGGCTGAGAACTTTCGTATAAGACACATTTATTACAATCAGATAGGAAACTATAAACTTGCTTATGAAGCAATAAAACTTATGCATGCCTACAATGATTCGTTACGACTTAATGAATTAAACCTGGAGATAGATCAATTAAATAAACAATCAGAATGGCAAAAAAGTATAGCTGAGATAAATGATAAGAACAATAAATTACAACAAGAAATATTTTCACAACGACTTACGGCAACTATTTTAGCCGGTCTTGTTTTAGTTTTTATGTTGTTTTTAATTAACTACTATAGGATTAAGAAGTTAAATCAGAAATTACACCTACAACAAGAACAAATTTTATTTCAAAACAAAGAACTTATTCAACGTAACTTCGAAACGGCGAAGGCACAAAAGGAAGCTGAAAGCGCAGCTATTGCCAAAACCAGGTTCTTATCGGTAATGAGTCATGAAATTAGAACACCATTAAATGCAATTATAGGGTTAGCAAATTTGTTAAATGAAGAACAGTCTGAAAAAGAAAAAGTCAAGGAAAATCTACGCATATTAAAAAGTTCATCCGACCATTTATTAGCACTTTTAAATGATGTATTAGATTTAACACGCATTGAATCCGGTAAAATGCCGGTGCAGCAAATACCATTTAATTTAAAAGAAGTATTAACGCAAATCATAGAGCTTTACGAGTTTAAATCGAAAGAAAAAAATATCAATCTTTCATTAAACTGGGACAGCTTATTGCCTGAAGTAATTACAGGCGATCAATTACACCTGAATCAAATATTAAGTAATTTGGTAAGTAATGCTATTAAGTTTACGAATAACGGCAGTGTAACCATTGCAGTAAAACAGAATGGTTATCGTAATGGTGTTTATGCCATAACTTTTAGTGTTTTGGATACAGGAATTGGAATTAGCAATGAAGACATCAATAAAATTTTTAATCCATTTGAGCAAGCCGACTCGCGCACTACAAGGATTTATGGTGGAACAGGATTAGGCTTAGCTATTAGTAAAAGATTATTAGAACACATGGGCTCAACTTTAAAACTTGAGTCGGAACCAGGCAAAGGTTCTGTATTTAGCTTTGAACTTCAATTGGCAGAAAGTAGTCAAATCTTGCATCTTTCCACCATAAAAAAACCTGAAAATGAAGCATCAGGTTTAAAAGGTAAACGTATTTTACTTGCAGAAGATAACCAAATTAATGTTCATGTAATCAAACAATTTCTATTAAAGTGGGGTGTTGAAATTACAGTTGCAAATAACGGTAAAGAGGCTGTTGAGGCTTATAATAACCAAATATTTGATTTGGTATTGATGGATTTGCATATGCCAATTATGGATGGTTACGACGCAGCATCCATTATTATAAAACAACATCCGGATGCTAGAATCCTAGCTATAACAGCAGCAGAAAAAAGTGAAGTTAAGGAAAAAATAACAGCCATAGGAATGTGCGGTTATGTAATGAAACCATTTCAACCCAATGATTTACTTTATAACTTATTGCAAGCCTTAAATAGAAATAGCCTTTAACAAATCAGAATTTACCTTATTTAGAAATTTGTTTATATGTTTTAAAAAGGCTTTTTATTTTCATGGTTATTACCCCCCAAACAGCTTCTTTTATAATTCCCTTAGATATTTTTGATTGGCCTCTTGTTCTGTCGGTGAATATGATGGGAACTTCAGTAACCTGAAATCCATGTTTCCATGCAGTAAATTTCATTTCAATTTGAAAGGCATAACCTTTAAATCTAATCTTATCAAGGTTTATAGTTTCTAAAACTTTTCTGTGGTAACAAACAAATCCTGCTGTGGTATCATGAATGTTTAATCCGGTAATAAATCGTACATATTTACTGGCAAAAAATGAAAGCATAACTCTACTCATAGGCCAATTCACCACATTTACCCCGGTAACATATCTGCTGCCAACCGTCATTCCTTCATGTGCAGTGCATCCTTCATAAAGTTTTATTAAGTCATTAGGGTTATGACTAAAATCGGCATCCATTTCAAAGATATATTCGTATTGTCTTTGAATGCACCATTTAAAACCTTCAATATAAGCAGTTCCTAATCCATTTTTACCTTTCCTTGAAAGTAGATGAAGTCCAGAATATTGTTGTTGCTTCATTTTTACCTGATCAGCTGTGCCATCCGGTGAATTATCATCTACTACCAGCATATCAAATGGCACCGGTAAACTAAATACAGCGTCAATGATCTGGTTGATATTATCCAGTTCGTTATAGGTGGGAACAATTACGATGCGATTTGACAAGGAAATAATTTTTTTTCTTCAATAATATTATTAATCCCTAAAATAGGCAATTTATTTGTTATTTCGTTACGTTATGAAAAAGTTAGTATTGCTTGATCGCGACGGTGTGTTAAACCGTGAAATTGGTGATTATATCACAAATAAAGAGGAGTTTGAGTTGCTTCCGCATGTAATTCCAAACCTTAAACGTCTTAAAAATGCAGGATGTAAATTTGTTATTGTAACCAACCAAAGTGGTATTCATAAACGTAAATATACCCATCACGACTTAAACGAAATCCACGAAAAGCTTAAAGAAGCATTGGCTGTTGAGGATATCTATTTCGAAGAAATTTACTACTGCCCACACCATCCATATTACAGCCAATGTATTTGCAGAAAACCTAAAAGTGGTATGGTACAAAAGGCTTTAGCTAGATTTGAATACAAGGCGGAAGAGGCAATTTTGATTGGTGACACCCCCCGCGATGTGGAAGCTGCTGAGGGAGCCGGCGTTAGAGGATTTAAAATTAATGCAAATTATGATTGGAAATGGGTTATTGATCAATTAGAAAAAGAGAGATGGCTGGATTAAGTTACATAAATGCATCATTCGTTTATTTAAAATGGTGTTGTATATTCGCCCAATATGTCTGTAATTATAGCTCCATCCGTTTTATCGGCCGATTTTGCTAACATCCAACGTGATGTAGAAAAGATTAATGAAAGCACCGCTGATTGGTTTCATGTTGATATCATGGATGGTGTTTTTGTTCCAAATATCTCATTTGGATTCCCTGTTGTTAAAGCCATTAAAAAGCATGCAACTAAACCCCTTGATGTTCATTTAATGATTGTTGAACCCGACAGGTATATTCAAGATTTTAAAAATGCGGGTGCAGATATCTTAACTGTGCATCTAGAAGCTTGTCAGCACTTACATCGAACCTTGCATGCAATTAAAGAAGCAGGTATGCAGGCAGGGATAGCAATAAATCCACATACAAGTGTAGAGTTGTTAACTGATATTATTACACAAGCCGATTTAGTTTGTGTGATGAGTGTAAATCCTGGTTTTGGCGGACAATCATTTATACCCCAAACTTATCAAAAAGTAAAACGGCTGAAACAATTAATTAACGACAGCGGAAGTTCGGCAAAAATAGAAATTGATGGCGGTGTTAATATCAACAATGCACCGTTATTGATTGAAGCAGGTGCTGATGTTTTGGTTGCCGGGAACTTTGTATTTTCATCGGCCGACCCTCTTAAAACTATTTCCGATTTAAAACAAATCGGTTCACATACGTTATAAAGTTTTTAATCGTTATTTCACTATTGATTCGGTTTTGTGTTTTTATGAGTTTGTTAATGTTGGCCATGCTCCAAGCAAATGGTCAACAGGCTACCTTATTTGGAACCATAACTGATAGCTCAGGAAATAAAATCAGTGATGCATCCATTCAATTATCAGGGGTAGGTGTTTTAGGAGTTTCAGATGAGGCCGGCTCATTTTCAATTACTGTTCCAGCAAATACAAAGCTTAATATCATAGTTAGTCATGTTGGTAGAATTATACAACTTGATATTGCGCCTCTTCAACCAAATCAAACCAAACAGATAAACGTAATTTTACCTACTTCTTTACTTATTAAACAGTTTGTTAAGTTAGAAGAACTGAATCGTGAAAAAGTAAGTACCTACAATATTGATATCAAAGAAATAAAACAAATGCCTAACGTAAGCGGAAGCTTCGAAAGTATTTTAAAAACTTTGGCAGGCGTTACTTCCAACAACGAACTTAGTTCTCAATACAATGTGAGGGGAGGTAATTATGATGAGAATTTAATTTATGTGAATGACATTGAAATATATCGGCCATTTTTGCCACGCTCCGGACAACAAGAAGGATTAAGTTTTATACATCCTGAATTGGTTCAAAACATAACGTTTTCGGCCGGTGGGTTTGAGGCTCGTTATGGAGATAAACTTTCTTCGGTGTTGGATATAAAATATAAAACCCCTAAAAAATTCGCCTCATCGGCAAGTGTTGGATTAATGGGTGCAACAGGTCATGTGGAAGGATTAACCAAAAATCACCGTTTTAATTATTTAATCAGTGCAAGGTATTGGACTAACCAATATATCTTACAAACTCTTGATGTTTCGGGTGATTATCGCCCTAATTTTACAGATATTCAATCATTAGTTACTTGGCAAATATTAAGTAACTTAAGTTTAAGTATGTTGGCCAGCTATGCCAATAATGTATTTTTAGTAGTTCCCGAAAATCGAGAAACTGTTTTTGGTACAGTTAACCAAGCATTACAATTGCGAATGTTTTTTGAAGGTCAGGACAAAATGCAATACCGCACAGGGACAGGTGCACTTGCATTAACTTGGGCTCCTAATAAACGAACAAGCCTAAAACTTACAAGTAGTATTTTTAATAGCAATGAAGGCGAACTTTTTACTGTAGAAGGAGCTTACAGATTGGAAGAAGTAGAAACTGATTTTGGTAATGACAATTTCGGACGAGCTAGAGCAACGAAGGGAATCGGATATTTCCTAAATCACGCAAGAAATCGACTTGATGTTACCGTTTTTAATATCGGACATCGGGGTACACACTATATAAAAAATGGTACCATACAGTGGGGAGGGCAATTTCAATCAGAACAAGTATTTGATAAAATTAATGAATGGCAATTTAGAGACTCACTTGGGTTTTCGCAGCCCTCACAAGTAAACGGAATGCCTGTAGTGAGTAATTATTTAAATACTTCTATAAACTTAAACTCATTCCGCTATAGTGGTTATATTCAACATAGTCATTTATTAAATAGAAATTATAACTGGAATGTAACGTATGGTGTAAGAACAAATTGGTGGAGTTTTAATAACGAAAATGTAATCAGTCCAAGGGTACAAATGAGTATTGAACCCAATAGAAAACATAATAGAGGAGTAAGAAATGGATTAATTAATCAACCTTTAAAACGAGATATTGTGATAAAAGCTGCTTGGGGATTTTATTATCAACCACCGTTTTATCGCGAGTTAAGAGATTTTGATGGTGTGCTTAATAAAAATATTCGAGCTCAACGAACAATCCATTATGTGTTGGGAGCCGATATGAATATAAAAGTATGGAAACGTCCATTTAAACTTTTTGCCGAAGTGTATTATAAACAAATGTCGAATTTGATTCCTTACGAAATAGATAATGTGCGCATAAGATATTATGCTGATAACATCGCTGAGGGATATGCAACTGGTATTGATATGCGTGTTAATGGCGAATTTGTTAAAGGTGTGGAAAGTTGGATGAGTATGAGTGTGATGCAAACCCAAGAACGCATTCCAAGTGCAGTGGTAACCGATCGTTCAGGGAATAGAGTGAAACCGGGTTATGTACCTCGTCCAACCGACCAACGGGTAACCTTTAGTATGTTTTTTCAGGATTATCTACCTAATAACGACAAATTTAAAGTTAATCTTACTGTAGTTTTTGGAACCGGTTTGCCCTTCGGTCCGCCCGACAGAAATCGGTATGCGGATACCTTAAGGATGCCATCGTATAGGCGAGTTGATATAGGCTTTTTACGTATGTTGGTAAATGAAGATGATAAGGAAAAGAAGGGCTGGAAAAAGCACATCCGTTCGGCTTGGATAGGACTGGATGTTTTTAACTTATTGGGAATTAACAATACCATATCTCATTTATGGATACAGGATGTAGAAGCCAGAACGTGGGCTGTTCCTAATTATCTAACAAACCGACGTTTGAACCTTCGTTTACAGGTTTATTTTTAACAAGTGAAAAGGAATCGGAATAAGAATAGTGTAGGTAATTATCGGATTTATAACTTAATGATTAAAGAAACAAAAAAGGGCAAGCCTGAATATCGCACCGCTACAACCGCTTACCCTTGCTACATTCCTGTCCTGGGGGGTTCAGCAGGAGCTGGTCGTATCCGACTTACCCACCGCGAAAGTAATATATTATGGTATTCAACCCAAATCTAATCTTTGAAAGATTTACTATTTTATTAGCTTTGAACGATATATGGAAATAAATTTTCGTCGTTTAGTTGTTGCGATTTCTTTTTTAGTTTGTTTTTTGGTACACAATTCACATGCCCAATATGCCGAAAGCTCAAAGAGAATACAAGTGTATGTAACAAAATTAAATTTAGCGAACCAGCAGGTTCAAACTTTTTTACAATTAAAAAATGCGAGCATTTTTATTTCTGATTACACTGTTTACAATAGTATAATTGAGTTTAATATTGCCATAAGCGATTTACCGGCTTTAGACTCATTAGTAAACATGATTGGATATGTAACTGTGAATTCATTTCAAAGTAATACAAATACCGAGCAGATAGCAGATGTTACCAAACGCCTGAACCGATTGATATATGAAAATGAATTATTAGCTCAGCAATTAAGCGACACGCTTTTTCCTGCTTACAGAGCTGAAGAATTAAGACGAAAGGCATCACAAAACTTTACTACTATAACTTCACTTCAGTTTAATGTTAAAGAGTTGGAAGAGTCAAAAAATAATCGTACTTGTAAAGTTCGTTTAGAATTAAATGATGAATTAAGTACACCAAATAATTCTCGTGTTTCATTTGTGAATATGCCCGGTATTGAATTCGGATACCTTTATATTGAAAATCCTAGAATAGGAACAAGCACCATGTCGTATCAAGGATTTGCTATTAAATATATGTTCACCAGAGGTAAAAGCTACTTCAATTTGGGTGTATATAAAGCTAATGAGAATAACCGAAGCGATACCAGTTTAATTAATGAATTGTTTGTTATTAATTTTGGTCAAGATTTTTACCCTAAACATTTCGGAAGAGGTAAACGTAAATTTTTAAATTTGTATACAGGCTATCAGGCAGGTGGTTTTATACTTAACCGCAATAATGAAAGAAACACAGTTTTTGTTCCTAATTTAAACATAAGTTTCGGTGTTGAATTATTTAAAACAAAACATATTTTAATTGATAATAAAGCAAGTTATTTTTTACCTCTTAATGAATTAAATCGAAACATGAGAGGTATACTATATCAAGCTTCATTTAATTTTATATTTTAAGAAATAAACAAAACAATATATGCTTCATTTAGTAGAAGAACTTAATAAAAATCTTGAAAAAGTGTATGAGGGTGGAGGTAAAAAAGCCGCTGCCAAACAAAAGGAAAAAGGTAAAATGTTGGCTCGAGAAAGGGTTAATTATTTATTAGATTCCAATAAACCGCAAATAGAAATTGGTGCCTTTGCGGGTTATGATATGTATGAAGAACAAGGAGGTTGTCCGTCGGGTGGGGTTGTAATTGTAATGGGATATGTAAGCGGACGGCAATGTATTGTGGTAGCTAATGATGCAACTGTTAAAGCGGGAGCTTGGTTTCCAATATCAGGAAAAAAGAATTTACGTGCACAGGAAATATCCATTGAAAACAAATTGCCAATTATCTATTTGGTAGATAGTGCCGGGGTATTTTTGCCCATGCAAGATGAAATTTTTCCTGATAAGGAGCATTTCGGTCGTATTTTTAGAAATAATGCTGTAATGAGTAGTATGGGAATTACACAAATTGCAGCAGTTATGGGAAGTTGTGTAGCCGGTGGAGCTTATTTACCTATTATGAGTGATGAAGCTATGATAGTTGATAAAACCGGTTCCATTTTTTTAGCTGGTAGTTATCTTGTAAAAGCTGCAATTGGTGAAGACATTGACAATGAAACCTTAGGAGGAGCATCAACTCATTGCGAAATTAGTGGGGTTACTGATTATAAATTTGAAAATGATGCAGCTTGTTTAGATCGTATTAAACGTATCATGGATAAAATTGGCGATTATGAGAAGGCTGGGTTTAATCGTGTTGAACCTAAAGCTCCTGCAAAACCAATGGAACAAGTATATGATGCAGTTAATAATTTTGCAAAGCCATTTAATGTAATGGAAATTATAGAAAGGTTAGTTGATGAAGGAAGTTTTGATGCATACAAAGAGTTATATGGAAAAACAATTACTTGTGGTTACGCAAGAATTGATGGTTGGGCTGTTGGTATTGTAGCCAATAATCGTGAAGTGGTGAAAGCAAAAAAGCCTAAACAAAGTGCAAATGATAATCCGATGGAAATGCAGATTGGTGGTGTAATTTATAGTGATAGTGCCGATAAAGCAGCTCACTTTATTATGAACTGTAATCAAAAGAAAATTCCATTAGTATTTCTGCAAGATGTAACCGGATTTATGGTTGGTAGCAGAAGTGAACATGGCGGAATAATTAAGGATGGTGCTAAATTGGTGAATGCTCAGGCTAATTCGGTCGTTCCAAAATTCACAATAATCACAGGTAATAGTTTTGGTGCAGGTAATTATGCTATGTGCGGCAAGGCATACGATCCAAGATTAATTGCAGCTTGGCCTAATGCTAAAATTGCAGTAATGGGCGGCGAACAAGCCGCAAAAACTTTGTTACAGATAGAAGAGGCATCTTTAAAGGCAAAAGGTGAGCAAGTTGATGAAGTGAAACAGGCTGCTTTATTAAAGCAGATTACCGACAGATATAACAAACAAATGAGTCCGTATTATGCAGCAGCTCGCTTGTGGGTAGATGCTATAATTAATCCCGCTGATACACGTAAATGGATTAGCATGGGTATTGAGGCCGCAAATCATGCACCAATAACGAAGGAGTTTAGACCAGGTGTCATTCGAACTTAATTTGGTATAGAAAAAATATCTATCTTGAATCGAATAATTATTAAATTCTTTACTATAATTATGCTATAAACTTGCAAACATTATGTATAATATTCTTATAGTTGATGATCATCCTGTAATAGCACTAAGCGTAGAACGCATGATTAGTGAACATATTAAGCAGGTATGTTTTAAAGAAAGTACTGATCGAAAAGAAATTCTTGATTTCGCTTATAAGAAATCCTTTGATTTAATCATCATGGATGTAAATATCCCGGGTATTAATACAAGCGAATTAATAAAGGAAATATTGATGCTGAATGATGCTCAACGTATTTTGGTATTTTCAACTAATCCCGAAGAAATACATGGCCGACATTTTCTTAAGTTGGGAGCTAAAGGGTATGTAAATAAGGAGTGTAATAAAGAAGAGTTTATTAAGGCTATCCATAAAATTCTTGAAGGTAAAGTTTATATTTCAGGAAAAATGGCAGATGTACTGGCTGATGAATTAGTGGGAAAAGGTAATTCCGGTGCGTTTAATACTTTATCCGATCGAGAATACGAAGTGATGTTACAGCTTATTGATGGCTTATCAACAAGTGAAATTTCAAATGCCATGAATTTGAAGCCACAAACCATCACCACCTACAAACAAAATATTTTTACTAAACTTGGTGTTAAAAATGTGATAGAACTCTATGAAGCAGTTAAGCTTCAAATGGGTAAAATTCATTAAGCAAACAATACATTCACAAATAGCAAATTTGATTTCTTTATGTAATCAAACTTTAGTTTAGCATTAAGCTTAGTTAACGATTCTTTTATCATTAATAAACCTAAACCGCTTTGTTGTTCAACTTGGTGCGATACTGCATCGTTGTTAAATAACTGTTGTATTTGAATATATTTTGTATCTTCTAAAGGATTTGCAGGTGAATTAATTATTTGAATTTTTAATCCTTCCTTTACACTTGTAATTTTAATATTAATTTGAGTTGACATGGCCGAATATTTTATAGCATTATCTAATAAATTTCGAATAACCAGTTCAAAAATTAATTTATCGGTGTTCAGTTCGTATTGATTATCGGTTTCAACTTTTAACTCGATATTTTTATAACTGGCAATGTGATTATATAATTGCACCAATTGTTCAACCAGTAATACAATGTTTATAACCTCAGGTTTGGTTTTAACTAGGTTTTGTTGACTTAAACTCCATTGCAATAAATTATTCAACATCAATTGCAAACCTTTAGTTGCTTTATCTAATTCGCCCCCAATTCTTTTGATGTCATGGTATCGTTCATTCCTAATTAAGTATTCAATTGTATCAACAACTCCATTAAACATGTTAACCGGCGAACGTAAATCGTGGGCTATAATTGAGAATAATTTTACCCTTTGGCTATCCAACCTTATTGCTACCTTTCCTTTTTCATGATCTATGATAAAACGATTTAAATAATAAATAACAATAACAAATAAAATAGCAAATAAAGTAAGGTAATACCACCTGGCATACCAAACTTGTTTTACAGTAAAATTAAAGTCGAAATAACTTTTTGGATTATTAAAATCGGTGGCTAATTGTAAGTTATAATCGCCGGCAGGTAAACGACTTAAATTGATGGTTGATGAATTTGCAATTTTCCAATCATTATCAGCAGAATTTAAAAGGCGATAATATAATAACGAATAACTTTGATTGATATTAGGATAATCACATTCAACCTCAAGGTTATTATAATCATTTTCTAAAATAAGTTTTTCGTTGGTATTATATAAACTATCATTAACTTTTATAGAAGAAATAAAAACACGATTTATTTTTTCTGTCATTTTCGATTTAATATTGATATGAAATCTTATACTGCCATTTATTGAAGCAATAGATATGGAATCTCCAAATGTAATTCCACACCCTTCTACGCCACCGTTCATTTCCTCCTCTTCTAAACCCTGCAAGGCGCCAAGTCTTAAATAAATCAGTACTTTATCATTACTTAAGAAAAAGCGTTTTAGTTGGCTTTTTTGTAATAAAAATATCCCTTTGTTTGTAGAAAGCCAGTAGTCACCGGTTTGGTCTTTAAGTACATAATGGGCTTCATCTAATTGTCGTGTTAATCCAATTGGAAGTTTATACCAATGATTTGTACTATCTATAAAACCTAACCCCAAACCCCTATCTATAATCCATAATCCTTTAAAGTTATCATCGAATAACAAAAAATAAATATTATTGCCAAGGGTTTTAATCTTCTTAAATTTTCCTAGTTTTACATTGTATGTGTACAATAAATTATGAAATGCAATATAAATTTCATCATCATCCTTTCCCTTACAAATTGCACTAATTTCTTTGCCATTTAATATCTTTTTATATTCAATTTTAGTAATCTTATTAGTGGATTTATCAATTATTCCAAGTTCATTTGAACGATAAAATATTTTATCATTAGTTTCTATAATTTGATGTACATAAGAAGAGTTTACAGTCCTTAGGTCTAATTCCTTAATTAGCTTAAAATCTGGCGAAAGAAAGATGGCCTTATGCCTTGCAAATACTAGTATATTTCCATTTCGAAGTGTTTTTATTGAACTTATATTACCCCAATCCCAATCCTTCCCCTTGGGGTATATATACTTCATTAAAGTTTGGTTATTGAGTAGTTTGTTTGTTTTAGAATGTATAGTCTGACTATAGATAATTTGACTGGTGTATTCATTGTTCAAAATTTTGTTTACTAAAGGCTCATAGAAATAAATAAAACCTTCAGTATAAGTGCTTAAACATATGGAATTAGATGTTTGATCTACATACAAATATCGATAGATGTATTTTGGTAATTCTTTGATGATAGTATCTGTCTTTATTGTATCTCCAACCATGGAGTATTTTCTTACCAAACCCTTAGTAGTAAATCCATATAGAAATGAATCTGTGTTAATATTTATCCACCAATCATTTTCAAAATTGGGATAAGGTATTTTCGTATTTTTTGTTTTTATATCAACCTTTTTGATTGCAGAAGGAGTTATAAGCATACATGTACCATTTTCTGAAAACCGATAACAATTATTATTAAATTTTATAAGAACAGAAGTGTCACAATTATCTTTAAACCCAAATATTTTTTCGGGACTAAAAACTAATATCAGGTTGTTTTTACAAATAGCAATTACACTATCTGATACTTGTTGGCCTGTTTTAAATCCATATGAATTGCTTCTAAATTCATCTATCAAATCTTTGATTTTACGGGGAGCATTTTCGTAAGCCCTTTTGTAATTTTTCAAATTTACTGAGTGGCCTTTTTCAACTAAAACGATGTTTTGCAATTGGTTCTTGTCAAATTTTTTTACGTTGCTCTTTTCATCTATTAAAATAATATCATCCTGGTTATAGAAAATGAGTTTATCTTCTAAACGGGTTACCTGCCAATGTGATTTAGAAACACTTAAGTTTAATATGGAGTGTTTCTTGAATGAGTTACCGTTCCATTTTACTAAACCGTCATCTGTCATTAACCAATAAAAACCATTGTTGTCTTTTATTATTAATGAGACACCATTAGATACCAATCCGTCTTTTTTGTTAAACTGTTTAAATAAATAAGTTGATTGACTTAAGCCATTTAATGAGTTAAACAACAACCAAACAATAACATATAGTCTTAAAGATACAATTGTACGCTTCATGCATGATGAAATAATGCTCATCGAATATATACGATTTTCAGATTTCAAAAGTATATGGGTAAAGCAAAATTATATGTAGTAAAAATACTATAGTTCAATTAATCATATTTCTAATTATTGGCACATAACCACGAATTAGCTTTGTGATGTGATTAAGATTACTTGTACAATTAAGGAAACATAAACTTACTAAAAATAATATTCATATCAATTCTAATTGCTATACCTTCTAAATAATTAATAATATGAAAACAAATGTCATCAAAATTTTTCTATACCTGATGGGAATAACATTTTATCAGACAGCTTACAGCAACAATATTGCTTTAAGTTCCGTTGTTTTAACCGGTCAAAATACAACAGCCGGGGTAAATAACGCAGCAAACTTTAGTCAGGTTCAATTTAACCTTACTTGGGAAAACAGTTGGAGGTTGAGTACAGGTCCGGCAAATTGGGATGCAGCATGGGTATTTGTAAAGTTTCAAGTGGGTACAAGTAATCCAACCTTTACAGGTGTTAATAGTTTTGGTACAATCATCACAGTAAGTTCAACTGCAGATTTAAGAGTGGGTATGCCGGTTAGGGTGGTATCCGGTACAGGAGTGTTTTCTGCTAATACTGTTATTGCATCCATTACATCATCATCTACATTTACTGTTAACATCTCACCTTCGCAAACCTTAAGTGGAGCATCAATAGAATGCATAAGAATTTGGGAACAAGCCCGATTAAATAATACAGGGCATATTGAACCATCAGGAAGTAAAATTGATATTGGATTGGCAACTCCCGGAACAGTATTTAATTCAACAACTAATCCCGGTGTGGGAGCTTTTATTTATAGAAGTTCTTCCGGGGCAGGACAAAATATTTTTAATGGTGTACAACTTAGATGGAACTATGGAGCTAATGGCGTAACCGATAATAGAATAGTATCGATTAGAGTTTATGCAGTAGAAATGGTTTATATACCTGGTGGAGTAAATTTTAATGTTGGTGGAGGTGGCGGAGTAAGTGCATTTACTTCAACCAGCATAACTAGTGCAACAAGCTTTCCAACCGGTCAAACCATACCTTCTGCAAATTGGCCTAATGGATATAATGCTTTTTATACCATGAAATATGAAATGTCGCAAGGACAATACCGTGATTTTTTGAATACACTTACCTATGCGCAACAAGCAAACAGAACTGTTAGTGCTCCAAATAGCCCCGCTGGCACTGCTGCATTAAGTAGTTCGAACAGAAATGGTATTGAAATTTCCATACCAGGTGTTGCAAATGTAAGTTCGGCAGTGTATGGCTGCGACTTAGATGCTGATGGAATAATGAATGAAACGACAGATGGTGAATGGATAGCTTGTAATCATATTAATTGGATGGATTTATGCGCGTATTTAGATTGGAGTGGATTACGACCAATGACAGAGATGGAATATGAGAAAGCTTGTAGAGGAGACCAAACTGCTGTTGCAGGCGAATATGCATGGGGTAGCACTACCATTACTGCTGCCAATAATATTACTAATGGCGGTTTAACAAATGAGGTTACAAATACTGTTGGAGCAAACATTGCTGCAACATCTCAAACAAATGTGCAAGGACCATTGCGTGTTGGTGTGTTTGCAGGTGCAAGTACAACAAGAACAACCGCAGGTTCAACTTATTATGGAGTTATGGAAATGAGCGGAAACTTGGGCGAAAGAACTATCTCATTAGCTGATGCAACGGGACGAGCATATACAGGTGTGCATGGCGACGGTTCATTAAGTAGAAATGGTCATTCCAACCAAAGTTCATGGCCTGGTATCACCAGCGGTGAAGTTACCGGAGCAACAGGTTCGGGATTTAGAGGTGGTTCTTGGAGTTCAACTGCCGCTACAGCTACTGTTTCAGATAGGACAAATGCAAACGATGCTGCAACTAGTTTAACCCGGACAAATGCATTAAGTGGAAGAGGAGTTAGAACTGCGCCATAATTAAAATTATTATATCAACTTAATAAAATCAAGTAATGATAAAATATTATTTTTTGTATCTGATTTTAAAGAATGGCGAGCTAACTGTTATTAAGCGTATTCTCTTAAGTATTGTATTAACTTTCTTGTTTAGTTTAAATTTAGCTGCAAACAACATAATACTAGGTTCAATCTTTACATTAAATAAAAATACTACAGCGGGTTTAAATAGTACTGATAATTTTTGCTTTGTTCACTTTGATTTATCATGGGAAAATAGTTGGCAATTAAGTTATGGACCTTCAAACGGGGATGCGGCTTGGGTATTATTAAAATTTCAGGTAGGTATTAGTAATCCTACTTTTACTAATGCATCAAGTTTCGGTACAACTGTTAGTGTTAGTTCAACGGCAAACTTAAGGGAGGGTATGCCTGTAAGGGTTACCTCAGGTACTGGTGTCTTCGCTCCTAATACGGTGATATTATCTATCACAAACACTACACAATTTGTTGTTAGCGCCACTCCATCTGCAACATTAAGTAATGCAACTATTGAATGTTCTCCTATTAGGGAATATGCTCTCCTTAATAGTAACGGTCATCTTCCTTCAGTTGGAAGTACTATTGAGGTTGGATTATCAAACCCAACTTTAACATTTAATGCAATTACCAATCCCGGCGTAGGAGTTTTTATTTATAGAAATTCAGCAGGCTATGGCACCAATCATTTTCAAGATATTCAATTACGTTGGAATTATGGTGTCAATAAAGTAAACGACAATGCCATTATTAATATTCAGTTATTTGCCACTGAAATGGTATATATACCGGGCGGATTTTCATTTACTGTTAGAGGTGGAGGGGTAAACAATTCATTTACCAGCACCAATATTACTACTGCCTTATCAACTCAACCAGGTGGCTTTCCTTCCGGACAAACAGCACCCACCACTAACAGTTGGCCAAATGGTTATAATGCTGGTTATTGTATGAAATATGAAATCAGCCAAGGTCAATATAGTGATTTCTTAAATTCTCTTACCCGAAGTCAACAAATAAATAGGGCTGGTACAAAAATTAACACACGTACAACATTCGTTACCTTTAGGTATGTAATGAGCGATGTTGCTAGTTTATCAGTCAGAAATAGAATAAGAATAGATGGTACTATTGATGCACAAGCACCTGTAGTATTTTATAATGATTTAGATGGTGATGGTATTCCAAATGAATCTACAGATGGAGAATGGTTGGCATGTAATTTTTTAAGTTGGATGGATAGCTGTGCTTTTGCAGATTTTTGCGGGTTAAGGCCCATGACAGAAATGGAGTTTGAAAAAATTGGTAGAGGTGATCAATCCTTAGTGAATGGCGAATTTGCATGGGGAAGCACCAGTATTATATTCGTTGATAATATAACAAATGGCAGAAGTAATACTGAAATTTCAACAACAGTAAATACTGATGTGTGTGGTGGAAATCAAACAAATGTTCAAGGACCTCTCAGGGTTGGTTCCTTTGTAAATTCTACAAGTAATAGAATACAATCAGGTGGTACCTATTATGGGTTTTTAGATTTTAGTGATAATGTTTGGGAACGTGTTGTTAACATAGATCCCGCGGGAGGTAGAGGATTTATCGGCATTCATTGCGATGGAATTTTAAGTACACTTGGTAACGTAAATCAGTTGAACCGGCCGGGATTAGTAAGCGGACAAGTAACAACGAATGTGGGCGGCGGATTAAACGGCGGCGGATGGAAAAATACTGTCAATAATTTGTACATTTAATTCGATCGTGACCAGATAATAAATAATGCAAGTTTAAGGGTTAATGTCTTGGATTTAGGCGTGTTCGCACAGCTTTATAACCATTACTTAGGAAATTATGCAGGATAACAAACGATAATGCTCGTAATTATGAATAGTAAAAAAATAATATTTATACTGTTGTTTTGCTTAACTTCATATTTCAGTGCTTTTGCACAATATACAGGTTCAAACGGCAAGGGTGATAATTTAGCAGAAACTATTTCTGATTTAAATGGTATACTTTTTCTCTATAATTATGCAGGAGGTAATGGTAAGGGTGATAACTTTATATTTTATGACGGTAGTTTAAATGGTGACTTATTTCAGCCGTTATATTCAGGTAGCATTGGAAGAGGAGATATAGTAGGGGAAGTTGTTAACACTATTTTATCATCTACTAATACTTTATTCATCGGTGGACAAGCTAAAGGTGATAACTTTGCTGTATTAATGAATTCACCACTTGGTGATTATTTTACAGGTACAATTTCAACAAATTTTTCGCTTCCAGACAACTGGAGTAATTTTCAATTTCCTAATGGGTTTACTGCACATGTGACTAGTTCTACTAGTCAACCCGTTTTGGATAATCTTTTATTAATAAGTACAAATACAACCATCAATATTCACTCCGGTGCATCATTAGATGTAAATACATCAGGTATTTTACAAGTTGATGGAGTAATAAATAATTCCGGAACTATAACTTTATATTCAGATGCGACAGGTTCGGGTACAATTGGAACTTCAAATGGTTCAATTACTGGCGCAGTAACTGTGCAGCGATACATTCCGGCAGTAGCCAGACGATATAGATTATATTCACCACCAATTACTAATTATAATTATTCACAGTTAATTGATGATATTTTTGTAACCGGGCCTGCCAATGGGATTGGCTTTGATGCTACATTACATGCTAATAATCCAAGTGTTTATACTTATCAAGAAGCTACAACAGGAGGGAGGGGATGGAAGACCTTTTCAACTATTAATACGGATTTAGCAATTGGAAATGGAGCTTTGATATTTATAAGAGGAGATAGAACTTTACCGGCACCTCAATGGTACACTGCACCTTATGTTGCCCAAAATGCAGTAACACTTGACTGCACCGGAGAACTGCAATTTGGACCCTTAACAATCAATTTAACATATAACACTACAGGTGATGCTAATGTTGATGGTTTTAATTTAGTTGGTAATCCTTATGCCTCTCCGATTGATTGGTCGTTGGTTACAAAAAATAATATTAGTCCGTTTTATTATGTTCTAAACCCAATTACAAATGCATTCGAAGCATACAATTCTGGAAATATTGCAAGTGGACAAGCTTTTTTTGTTCGGGCTACAAACACGAACCCTAATATTACATTTAACGAAAGCAATAAATCAACTACTAATACAAATGGATACTTTAAAACAGCTATTGTTCCAATGGAATTTGTTTTTGAAATGGACTCAATTACAAAAGATAAACTTTATTTAAATTTTGATGATAACCATAGTATGAATTTTAACTTAAATGAAGATGCAATTAAATTATCAAACCCGTCTTCATTGAGTATTTATAGCGAGTTAAACAATAGTAAAATACAAATTAATGCTGTTCCTAATTTAGATAATTGGTTAGTAACTGATACTGTTTTTATTTCAACATCTGCTTCTAGTGGTACTTATAAAATAAACATACAAAGATTGCCTACTTCAATGCTTGGACGTCAACTTTGGCTTCAAGATAAATTAACCAACGTTTCATTTGCATTATTAAATGACACATCGTTCCAAATTCAGATTACATCTGCCAATATTAGTTCTTACAATAGGTTCGCACTATTTATGAAAAACTCAAATCCTGTTCCTGTTCAGTGGATCAAGTACTCAGGTTTGGTAAAAGGTAATAATGCAGAATTAAACTGGTCAACAGGGAACGAAAAAAATAATCACGGATTTTTTATTGAGCGAAAACTTAAAGGGGATTCAACATTTAATTCAATAGGATTTATTAAAGGTTCTGGTAATTCAACTTCAATAAAGCGTTATTCATTTATTGATTCTGGTATTTTTAATTCTAATACTCATTGTTTTTATCGTTTACGTCAAATGAATTATGATGGCACTTATTCCTATTCAAGAACTATTAAACTTGAGGGTTTAAATACATCAGATCATGAGATAATTGTTTATCCGAATCCTACTAAGCGAAATGGAATTTTGTTTATTGAATCCATGCGTGAAGATGATGAGTTTAGAGTTGTAATCATTAACAGTTTTGGTGAAGAAATTCTAATTGCCGAATCAACCAAAAATAAGCTAGAGTTAAACATAAATACGTTATCGCCGGGAGTATATTTTATCCAATATCTATCGCTGAATTATAATAACAAAACAACTAAGAAGTGGGTTGTTTATTAATAAGAAATCTATCAGATTTAATCTGATGGTAAACCCTAATGTGTTGAGTTAATATCAAGGGAAAAAGATGCCGTGTAATAACGGCATTCTTTTTTAGCGCTAATTACATAGTAATATTTCTATAACCAAGCAAACATTTATACTATACAGAATTCTTATAGCCTGAAGTTTCTTTGTTATGCAAAAACACAAATGACAACTAACAATGAATAAACTTCGGTTATATCAAAATTTACTTATCAGAATAATAGCGATATGCCTGTTGTGTAGTTTCATAAATATATTGGATTTATTTGCCCAGCAATCGAATTCAATTTTAGAAATCGGAACTTCAGTTGGGGTAAATAAAGGGTTATTTGAATCAGAAACATATCCAAGTTTGCAGAATGGATTGGAGTTGTCCTTATTTTTAAATCCTTATTTTTTTCTGAAATCAAGATTTACACTTTCTAGTTTGAAAGGTTATCATCACCCTACACAAACCGATTTTTATAATTCAATTACAGGATTAACTACAGCTTTAGGATATTCGACTTTTCCATTTAGGTATAACAATACGAAACTACCAATTAATATTAGAGCCGCTTTTGGCATTTCTATTTTAAATTCAAATGTGCATACAACCAATAAAGAAGGCTCTTATTCATTTAACTGGCCATTTTTTGCTTATTACACTTCCATCCATGCAGGATACCAGATTAACAAATCTCTTACTGCGTTAATTGGAGCAGAACTTTTTCTTACTGAAACAAAATGGTTAGATGGGATTGCTTATGATGGAAGTTTAGATAAGTTAATTACTCCAAACATCCTCATCACTTACAGACTTAATGGGCAACACAATCAAACCGTGGTCAGTCAATCAGTTAATGATTATACCAACGAACTGCAAGCAATACAGCAACAACTGCTGGATTTGAATAAAAAGTTGAATCAATCAAATAGCGATTTGAATATAAAATTAATTCAAAAAATAGATTCATTAAGTGCAGGATTACATGTAATAAGTTCTCGGGCAACTTCGTTAAATAATCTTGCCTTTGAAATTACACTGAGTTCTTCCTCGCTTGATCATGACACGATTTGGGTAAATTTTAAAGATACTCTTGCTAAACCGAAATACCTTCTCGTGAAAATGCCGACTAACAAGTATAATGTTATTTATGGTGGCTATATCCGTTTGGAGTTTGCTGTGCAAATGCAGTATAAATTATTAGAACAAGGTATAAACTCCGAATTAATTAAAAAGTCAAAGTCTAGCAGGCTTGTATTGATAAGTCTCCTCTCCACTGATAAAAAACGTGAGGCTCAGTCTGCCTTATCAAAATTTCGAAAAGAATTAAACTCAAATATATGGCTATACATAAAACCTGATCCATAATAATATCTAACCCTCCTAATCCAAATGATGAACTACAAAAAATTAATCCATTTATTTCGAGCATATCTATTAAAACAACTCATATTAGGTTTGTTTATCTCATATTCAAGTTTTGTGTACGGCCAATATGATGAAGACTATATTAAAATAGATGAAGCTGAATTTAGTAATATCAGGTCGAGTGACTATAAGTCAGATGAAATGACTCTAGGAGCCGAGTACTTATCGCGAATCCATAAAGAAGAAGATCTTTATAACGGATTATATAGATCAAAACATCGAATTAATGATGAGTCTGTTCAAGGCTTTTCAGGAAATATTGTTATAGGTGATGTTGGCTTTAATAAAAATAGAGTGTCAAAGTTCTTTCAGGAACAGATTAGAGGTAGCTCTCAAAAACCAAGCATGTATGATCAGGAAGATAATTCGATTCATGATCAACGGTCGAACGCAGGTGAGGCATATATTGGCAAGGACGGCGCTGTACCATATACACCAGGCACCGGTGATGATAATCCCGGAACAAGGGATGATAAAATTTCATTGCCACCTGATCCTGATATACCCATTGATAATCTATTTGCAAAAGCAATGTTATGTCTAACAATAATTTTAATAGGATTTCACAAATTAAAAAAATGAAAGATATGGTTACTACTCCTTTCACATTACATCAAATGCATCAGGTGCTGCGAATGGCATCTCATGAATTGCTAACTCCTGTTAGCGCATTAAAAGGAATTACCTATTTAATGAAAAACGAACTTACGCCTGAGTTATCGGCAGATAAGGAATATTTAAATATGCTTGAACAGGCAGCTGAACGATTGCATCGTTTAGTTAATCGGGTGTTATTATTTGAGTCGATTGATGCTAATATAACCGTAAAACGAACTGATGAGTATACTCCAATAAATGTATTGTTAAAGCAACTCATTCAAAAGCATTCATCCATGCAAGATCGTGAATCCGATACTACCTATTTTACTCCGGTTAATGACGAGGTTACTGTTGCGGTTCCTAAAGAGCATTTGTTGGTTATCATAGAAGAATTAGTTACCAATGTTTATTCCTTTTCTAGAAAAGGTTCTACTGTATTTTTTTCTTTGTTTCTAAATAAAACAAAGAGTGAAGTAGTTTTAACATTTGAAGATTCAGGTATTGGGATGACTAATGAAGAGATACAGCAAATTGAAGCATATACTCAGTTCAATCGAATTAAATACGAGCAACAAGGTGTGGGATTGGGATTATTTTTAGTTAAATACTTAGTTAATATGTATGATGGCACTACACATATTGCCTCATCCCCAGGCAAGGGAACTACGGTGTATATTACTTTGCCTGTAAAATATTGAAGTTAAAGGTTTGTTCTTTGTTTATTGGCTATATCATTCCTGCAACTTTTACCGGTTGATGGATTGATAATTGATTAGACACTTATCCTATTAATAGATGGGTGTTGCAACATTAATGTAAATGAATTACCTATTATGGTTAAGATAATGTCTTGGATGGTTATTCCTTTAGGGGTAAGGGGGTTCATCAACAACCAGGACAGAAAGCGGCTTCGGCCGCTTTTTTTTTGTCGTTACGAATATATTTATACTTATTTAATAATCTTCATTTTTCTATATCGTTAAATAAATTTTTAATAACTATTTCTTTTTAATACGAAAAGAAAAAGGCTATCTCAATTTGATTAAGATAGCCTTTTTTAATAGGGTGTTGATGCTTGTTTTATTATTAAGAATTTAACTTCTTAAATCATAAATTATAGCGATAACATTCTTTGTTAGTTTAAAATCTCATTTTTGCAAGCGGTTAGAATGGCTTCTGCTTTATGAATCGTAGAAGATTCTGAGTATACCCTTAAAACAGGTTCTGTGCCACTTGCTCTAATCATTACCCATTCGTTATTACCAAGATGAAATTTAAAACCATCAAGATCTTCAACCTTTTCGATGGTATAACTTCCAAAGGTTCTATAACTTCCGGATTTGCATTTAGCTAAAACATTTTGTTTAATGTCTTCTGTAATGTGTAAATCAATTCTACCCATGGCAAAACCGCCTACTACATCATATACTTCATTTATAAGTTCATCAAGACTTTTTCCGGTTTTGGCCATAAATTCCCATAAGGTCAAACCAATCCAAATACCATCACGTTCAGGAATAAATCCTTTTATGGCAATACCTCCACTTTCTTCTCCACCAACCAAAACATTTTCTGTTACCATTTTTTCACAGATGTATTTAAACCCAATTTTGGTAATTTCAATATCAAGTCCGTAAGCCTTAGCCAAATCTGTAATTTTTGAGGTAGCGCTAAAAGTTGTTATTACTTTACCATTCATCCCTTTGTATTTATACATGTAGTGTATCAATAACAATATGATATGATGTGAATCAACAAATTCGCCCTTTTTGTTGTAAAGCCCAATTCTATCCGCATCACCATCTGTTACCAATCCACAATCAATATCACCGCGTTCTTTTATGGCTGCACTAAATTCAGCTAGATTTTTATGTATAGGTTCCGGAGCTTGGTTATAAAAGCTTGGGTTATATTCGCAATGCAGTAAAAAAGCCTCAGGAAATAATTTCTTCATCACATTTTGTCCAGCACCATACATTGCATCATACCCAAATTTTAAACCACTATTTTTGATAGCTTTTAAGTCGAACTTTTGTTTTACCTCATCAATATATAAATCTTCAAGGTTAACATAAGTAATCATTCCATTGCTTATTAACTCTTCAATTGAATTTAATTTTTCCTCTATTGTATTGGGTATAAGTTGCTCAACCATATCAATAACAGCAGGGCTGCTTGGTCCGCCATAATGAGCCTTTAGTTTATAACCACTATAAGCAGGTGGATTATGGCTTGCAGTTATGATTATTCCTAATGAAGCCCCAAATTTTACTGCACCTAAGCTAATCATTGGAGTTGAAACAAATCCTTTAGCCAGTTTAACTTTTATCCCGTTGGCGCACATAACTTGAGCTACTGTTTCAGCAAATAATTCACCGGCAAAGCGACAATCATGACCAAGAACCACATTTAAGTTATCAGGGTGATGGCTTTTGATGTATAAAGCAGTTCCTTGCGCAACTCGCCTTACATTGTCTACATTAAATTCTGCTGCGATTATGCCTCGCCATCCATCTGTTCCAAACTTTATTTGATACATAAATATTTTTGCTTAAAGCTAAAGACTTACTAAAACTACATTTTATTTATAATTATCTACGGCTATGCAAATGCGTTTTCACCGGTGATATCCATTCCTGTAATTAACAAATGAATGTCGTGTGTGCCTTCATAAGTTACTACTGATTCTAAGTTCATCATATGACGCATTATTGGATATTCACCTGTTATTCCCATTCCTCCTAACATTTGACGTGCGTTTCTGGCAATAGTTAGTGCCATGTCAACATTATTACGTTTTGCCATACTAATTTGAGCCGGTGTAGCCCTGCTTTCATTCATTAATACACCTAAACGCCATGTTAGCAACTGAGCTTTGGTGATCTCGGTTAACATTTCTGCTAATTTTTTTTGTTGTAATTGAAATGCTGCAATTGGTTTTCCAAATTGTTCTCTTTCTTTACTATATCTCAACGCTGTGTCGTAACAATCCATCGCTGCACCTATAGCTCCCCAAGCGATTCCATACCTCGCACTGTTTAAACATGTTAGAGGTCCTTTTAAACCTTCCACTCCGGGTAGTATATTTTCTTTAGGGACTTTCACATCATTAAATACAAGTTCTCCGGTTGCACTTGCCCTTAAACTCCATTTGTTGTGTGTTTCCGGTGTGCTAAAACCATCCATGCCTCGTTCTACAATAATTCCTTTTATTTTCCCTTCTTCATTTTTAGCCCAAACAACTGCCACATCAGCATAAGGCGAATTAGAAATCCACATTTTAGCACCGTTCAATACTACGTGTTTCCCATCACCTGCATCCTTAAAGTTAGTAGTCATACCTGCAGGATTTGAACCATGATTAGGTTCAGTTAAGCCGAAGCATCCTAACCATTCGCCTTTAGCAAGTTTAGGAAGATATTTATGTTTTTGTTCTTCACTTCCAAATTTATATATTGGATACATCACAAGTGAGCCTTGCACAGATGCTGTAGATCTAACACCTGAATCACAACGTTCCAACTCTTGCATCATGATGCCATATGTGATATAGTCCATTCCTCCACATCCATATTCAGCAGGTAATTGTGGTCCAAAGCAACCAATGTCACCTAATTGTTTCACCATATCAAACTTAAACTTGGCTTGTTGTGCCATATCTTCAATGTAAGGTGATAGGTCTTTCTTCACAAAATCTCTCACCATATTACGGATAAGTTTATGCTCATCCGTTAATAATTCATCCATAGCATAATAATCAGGATGTTGAAATAAATCAGGTTTGTTTGCTTTGTGAAAATCGTTGTAAACTGTTGCTTTTTCTGTGCTCATAATATCTTATAAAGGTGTTGCAAATTTACATTTATTAGCTGAATCACAAAGTAATCAGATTCAATATTACATTCGTTTTATTCTGCTTACTTTGCAGCTATGATAACACAGCTCAAGCGCGTAAAGTTTTTTGCCTATCATGGATTATATGATTTTGAAAAAGTTAATGGTGGTGATTTTATTGTAGATGTATCCGTTACAACAAATGATAGGCTACAATACCTTATGGTTGATGATGTTATTAACTATGAAATTTTGTTTTCAATTGTGCAAAAACGGATGAATGTTCCCACATTGTTTATAGAGGAAGTAGCCCGATTGATCCTTGAAGACATTAAACAGGGTTTTCCATCGGTTTTAACTATTGAAGTATCAATTGAAAAATGTGCACCTCCAATAAATGAAATGAATGGTAGCGCAATGGTTACTATTTCATACCATAAATAAAACCAACCTAAAACAAAAAAGGCCATCTCTTGTGAAATGGCCTTTTTACTAAATAATTATTTTATTATACACCTGTATCGTGTAGTGCACTTTCCATGATAAAAGGATGTTTGGTTGGATACAAATTTGCTTTTGTTAATGCTTTAAGAACAATAAACAAAAATAATCCACCGAATAGGAATAGAAATCCTAATTCCATGAAACCAACACCTTGTGAATCAACCGAAATAATTCCTACAGGATTTTCACCGGTTACTTCTGTTGCTAAATTCATAGCACCGGGCATCACCATTAAGTATACATCATTCCAATGACCTAATAATATGCACGCTCCAACGATAGCACCCATAGTTCTGCTGCGTTTAGCTCCTCTTCTCATGAATAAGAAAAATGGCACAACAAAGTTCATGATAACATTGAAGAAGAATGAAAATTTATAGCTTCCTTGTAATCTGTCTTTGTAATATGCTACCTCTTCAGGAATGTTAGCGTACCATATCAATAAAAATTGAGCCACCCACATGTATGTCCAAAATACCGAAAATGCGAACATAAATTTACCTAAGTCATGTTGGTGTTCATCTGTAACGATATTTAAGTATCCGTTACTTCTAAGAAACCATGTAATTAAATAAATCGTAGTTAAAGCACTTACCCAGCCTGTAGCAAAATTGTATATGGTGAATATCGTAGAATACCAATGTGCATCAATACTCATAGTTACATCCCAAGCAAACATACTAAAGGTAAATGCAAATATGAACATGAATACAGCGGATAATTTGAAAGTTTTATCAAAAAAGGTAGTATCATTTAAACCTTTTGATAATTGGTCTTCTTGACGTGAATATTTTCTTATCATAGAAGCTGCCCAAATCCAAAATCCCATGAATAATACCAATCGAATTAAGAAAAATGGCTTATTCAAATACCAAGTTTTTTTAGCAAGCAATTCATCCATCTCCATAACACCATCATGTGCCCAATGATAAATGATAGGTAATCCTAAACCAACGGCGATTAAAATTATAACTGCACCATAAATCATAAATTCGCTCATGGCTTCCGGTATTCTTCTAATGGCCACATACCAACCTGCATTTGCAAGCTGACTTATCGCAATAAATACAGCAGCACAAGTGGCAATGATGAAAAAGAAATAACCGTTAAATAACATACTACCTAATAGTCTCTTTAGAGGTAAGTGATGAACTTGTTCTTCGGTTAAACCTGTAATTGTTGGGTGATAGGTTAAATAGCCTACGATGACTAATAAAGCACCTAATCCCATTAAACCAAATGTTAGTTTCTTGGCTTTATCTGAGAGTATAAATTTCTCTTCTTTAATTTGTACGGCAGTTGCGTGTCCCATTTTTGTAACGTTAAGTTAATTATTTGGTTGATGCTGTGGCAGCAGGTGTAACGCCACTTAATTGATAAATATAATGAATAACCTGCCAACGTTGGGTTGGAGTTAAAACCGAACCATACGCTCCCATAAGGTTTTTCCCGTGTGTTATGCTGTAGAATGCTTTACCTGCATTGATTGTTGGTAAACGGTCGGAATAGGCCGGCACTCTTGGATATTTTTTATCTAGTACAATAGTTCCTTCCCCTTTACCATCTTCTGCATGACATGGAGTACAATTGATATTATATAACCTTTTACCTTCTGCTAAATGATACTCATTTGCAGGTAAAGGATTTCTCCAAGCACTCGACGCTTCGTAATTTTCATTACTTTTTGGTAAGTTATATTCAGCATATTCTAATTGCCCCCTGGCAATGCTTCCTTTAACAGGTTCGCGCATATTTAATCCATTAGGGTTAATTGTATTGTTACCATTTACATTATCATCATTAGCTAATTGTGATAATGGTTCGTATGCAAATGAAACGTACATGTTAGGAGCATATTCAACTCCGGGGTTATCGCCACCTGCGCTGCAAGCACTTATGGCTGCAACAGCTAATAATGCGATAAAACTGTATATTAACTTTTTCATATATCTTTTTCCCTTTCTCTTACTTCTAATGCTCCGCCTTTAACAAATAAACTTGATAATTCAGAAACGTCTGTTTGACCTTCGTGGATATTAACTGCAATAACAAATCTGTCATCCGTTACACGTAAATCCATTATATCAGTATTACGTCCCCAAAACATTCTGTTTACGATAAAAAAGCATCCAACCATTCCAAATGCGGTAAAAAGAATAGATAATTCGAATGTAATTGGAATGTATGTTGGTATATGTAAGTTAGGTTTTCCTCCAACATTCATTGGCCAATCAAAATATGAAGCATAAGTTTGCAATAGAATTGCAGAGGTTAAACCGGTCATTGCAAACAAAAATGCCGCAATAGACAAGCGTGTTCTTTTTACACCTAATACACGGTCTAAATTATGCACTGCAAATGGTGTATATACATCATGTACATCGTATCCTTGGGCTATCAAATTCTTAGTAGCATCAAGTGTTAAATCCGGGTTGTCATAAATACCCAAAAGCATTTTAGAATTATCCATGTATTTCATCTCCTTTCTTTGTTGTGGCATGTTCATCATAACCTTCAGTAGCGTGATGGACATCATGATTATCATGATGTGTTGGTAAAATAGATTTTACTTCGGCCATATTTATGGTAGGTAAATATCGACAGAATAAAAAGTATAAGGTAAAGAATAAACCAAATGAACCGAAAAGAATTGCAAATTCTGTAATTGTTGGAGTATACATGCTCCAGCTTGAAGGCAAGAAATCACGATGTAAAGAAGTTACAATGATTACGAAACGCTCGAACCACATACCTATATTTACAATAATAGACATTAAGAAAATGAACCACGGAGTTGATCTAGCCCATTTAGTCCAGAATACTTGTGGAGCAATTAAATTACAGCTCATCATAATCCAGTAGCTCCACCAATATGGACCAAAAGCTCTATTTAAGAAAGCGTATTGTTCGTATTCAACTCCTGAGTAAGCAGCTACGAAAAACTCTGTAATGTAAGCCAAACCTACCATCGTACCAGTTAACATTACGATTCGACACATTGCGTCTAAATGACCCATAGTGATATAATCTTCTTGCTTCAGAACTACGCGTCCTACAACCAATAATGTTAGTACCATTCCAAATCCTGAGAAGATAGCACCTGCCACAAAATAAGGAGGGAAGATGGTTGTGTGCCATCCGGGAACCAATGAGGTAGCAAAGTCCATAGATACTATGGAGTGAACTGAAAGCACAAGCGGTGTTGAAATACCGGCAAGAATTAATGATATCATTTCATAACGATGCCAAGTGCGAGTTGAACCATTCCAACCCATAGAAAAGAAATTATATATGACTTTACGTAATCCTGTTGCACGGTCGCGAGTTGTTGCGATATCAGGAATTAATCCAATATACCAAAAAACTAGGGATACTGAAAAATATGTAGAAATCGCAAATACGTCCCAAACAAGTGGCGAGTTAAAATTTACCCATAATGTTCCGAAGGCATTTGGTAATGGTATTGGCCAATATGCTACCCACGGCCTACCCATGTGCGATAGGATGAATGATGCAGCACAAATTACCGCAAAAATCGTCATGGCCTCAGCAGAGCGGTTGATAGACATCCTCCATTTTTGGCGGAATAATAAAAGTACAGCAGAAATTAAGGTTCCTGCATGACCAATACCAACCCAAAATACGAAGTTAGTAATATCAAAGGCCCAACCTACGGTTTTATTTAATCCCCAAACACCTAAACCCGTTAAAAAGGTGTAAGTACTGGCAATAATCCAAATTCCGAGCACTATGGCCGAAATTACAAATCCTATCCACCAGGCTTTTGAAGCCTTGTTTTCCATCGGACGTAAAATGTCGCGCGTAACATCTGCGTAGGTTTTTCCGCCGGTTACTAATGGTTCTCTTATTGGTGATTCGTATGACATGTTTTTATTGTGAAATGTTATTCGCTAATATGATTAATTAATGTGCATGTTCTTCATGTTTTGCAGCACCTTTTTGTTCTGATGATGCAGTAGTATGATGCGTTCCGTGAGATGCTAATTCTTCTTCAACGTTACGTATTTTAGTCATGTAAGATACCGAAGGTTGTACATTGTATTCTTCTAATAATACATAACTACGTTTGCCGCTGAACAACTTATTGATTTCACTGTTCTTATCATTTACATCTCCAAAAATAATTGCATTTGAAGGACAAGATTGTTGACAAGCGGTTTTTACATCTCCGTCTTTTAGTTTACGGTTTTCCACTTTAGCTTGTAATTTACCTGCTTGTATACGTTGGATACAGAATGAACATTTTTCCATAACACCGCGCGATCGCACTGTAACATCAGGGTTAATTACCATTCTGCCTAAATCATTGTTCATGTAAAAGTCAAATTGGTCGTTTTCACGATATTTAAACCAATTAAATCTTCTTACTTTATAAGGGCAGTTGTTTGCACAATAACGTGTTCCAACACAACGGTTATAAGCCATGTGGTTTAATCCTTCCGAGCTATGAACCGTTGCTAACACCGGACAAACAGTTTCGCAAGGTGCATGTCCGCAATGTTGACACATAAGTGGTTGAAATGCCACCCTTACATTTTCAAAATCAGTACCTGAACCCTTGCTATAATCAATAATTCCATCATCTTTTTTAGCTAAGAAATTAGTTGGCATTCCGGCTTCACGCGTCGCTTTTTTACCGTCTTTATCTTTAAAGCTGTAATAACGGTCAATACGCAACCAGTGCATCTCTCTTCCTTTCAAAATTTCAGCACGTCCAACTACAGGCACATTATTTTCAGCATTACAACTCACCACGCATGAACCACAACCGGTACAAGCATTCAAGTAAATAGCCATTGCCCAACGATGTCCTTTGCTGTCATGTTCATCCCATAAAGTTATGATATGTGCATGCTTATGATTTCCGGCTTTCGGGTCTTTAACAAATTCTTTTAGTGAAGCTTCTCTAATAATATCGCGACCTTCAATGGTATGATGTGTTTGGGTTTGTGCCAATTCATAACCATCATTTGTTTTTTCGATGGTTACATCATTACTAATATAATGATATGACTTACCATTATAAGATATAGCTGAGTAAGCTGATTTACCTACATTTTTACCAACTCGTCCACCTGCTGTTCTACCGTATCCTAAAGCTACAGAAACGGTATCACGTGCTTGTCCGGGTTGCACTAATACAGGGATATTTTCAATTACACCAGTTTTAGTTTTAATGGTGATTACATCCCCGTCTTTAAGATCAAGTTTATCTGCTGTTACTTTTCCGATAGCAGCGTAATTGTCCCAACATACTTTACTAATTGGGTCAGGCATTTCCTGAAGCCATGGATTGTTAGCATAACGTCCGTCACCAATTCCAATTTTAGTGTAAACACTTAGCTCTATTTTTTCTTTATTAGATGAGTAGTTAGAGAAAGCAGTTGCTACATAATCTGTTGGTAATACACTTGTTTTATAAGGCACTGATGATTTAATTGAAGAAACATAACCATCATGAATAGCTTTGTTCCAAGCTAATTCACCTCCAAGTATTCCGGTCCAATAGGATTTAATATAAGAATAATATTCGGTAGTGTTACCTGCCCAACGTAAGAACGATTCTCCTGCCGCACGCGTATTAAATACAGGAGATATTGTTGGTTGAATAAAGCCTGTGTAACCTGCTCTTACTTCAACATCTCCCCAAGATTCTAAATAATGATGGTCGGGTGCATGATATTTACATAATGCAGTTGTCTCATCAACTGTTGCATTCATGCTAATGGAAGTGGCAGCTTTTCTTATACCTTCGCTTAGTTTAGTGTTGTTATAGTAAGCATAAGCTGGGTTGCTGTTTAAGAATATTACAGCATCAACTGCACCACTATTTAATTCATTTACAAATGTCTCAAACGCGGCATCATTTCCACCAACTTGGTTGCTATAATTGTCTAAATCAACTGTAGTTCCAATATTACCTAAAATGCTATTAATTGCATTTACAAGTAATTGGTGTGCTACATT
>JALONK010000004.1 GCA_025454975.1 Bacteroidia bacterium | reverse complement strand
GGTATACATGTTGATATCGAATCGCCAAACTGTACATTCTGTGGACTCTCTCCCGTTACCAATCGGTCTGGTTTATTTGTTCCACCTACCGTTGGATCTGGTCCGAAGTTCCATACATGATTCAACTTGCTGCCATCACCTATCGTTGTTGTGTTGTAAAAATTAAATACCGGACGTGCTATCGTAGTTTTTGGCGGATCAAAAAAGAAACTTGCATTCGGTACTGCATTGGCTCTAACCGTATCAACAAACTCCGATGTACATCCTGCAGGGGTCGTTACCCTTAACCTTACCACTCGTTTTCCTGAGCTGCTGTTTAATGCTGTTGCTATCGAATCATTCCCACCTATGCGCAAGCCATCAAACCACCACTCATAAATACTACCTCCTACCCTTGCTCCTTTAGCCGCAAATCGTGCTGTAAATGGAACACAACCTTCGCAGGTATCACACCAAAAATCTGATGTCGGGCGAGGGTTAATATCCAAACGTACACTTCCACTTGCCGGTGCACAAACCCCATTGTTGGTGCTGGTGGCCGTTACATTCAAAAACTGTCTGGCCGCATCTGCCGCCGAAAAACGATACCCCGTGTTTAGCGCCGTTGGCGTTGTAAATGTTCCACTTCCATCGCCACTCCACAATAACCCATAAAACGATGGAGATAACGTTGCACTTAAATTAAATAATGTTGTGTCGTAATCACACTTTGGTGGTACACTGCTTACATTTACCGTTGGAGGCTGCTGTACAAACGTTATGATTGAATCATAACCTGTACAGCCATTTGTGGATGTATAATTATAAAAGGCTACATAACTGTTCTGTGGTATAACTGCCGAACTTTGTACATCAAACAAACCTGTTGATGATATCGCTGTGCCTGAAAAATTACCTACCCCACCGGTTGGTGTTGCTGTTCCTCTGAGTTGTACACTGCTTACTGTTTTACATACCGAATCATTTGAACCCGCTACCTGATAATCAATATCAACTACCGGCAACGGTGCTACTGTTAAGCTCGTTGTATCCGATATTACACATCCGCTTGATGTATCTCTAAATATCATTCGCCAAGTGCCCCCTGATACAGGTACTACTGATGATTGTGCATTAAACTGCTGATTACCTATAACCGCTTGGCTGATATTAATTGGTTGACTTGGATCGGCATACCAATACGTTGAACCCGGTATCGGTGAATTGGTTGTGGCTCCACTCCTGCTTGATATCGAAAATATTGGTTCGTTCTTACAAACAGTTATCGGACTTCCGGCTTCTATAGCCGGGGTGGGCACTACGAAAAATCTTACCGTATCTCGGTTTACACATGCCATTTGACGTGCAGGAACCGTGTTTAAATTATAATTTACCGTATATTCATATTGTAAAATGTTGCTGTTCGGTAATACATTTACTCCTGAAGCAGCAGGATCAAATGAATACGTTGTAGGGGTACTTGTTGGATTAGTTACTACCAAACCTCCCCCTTGAGTTACTGTCCACACTCCCAAACGACCCGTTAAATCCCTTGGTGTATGTGTGTGACCTCCTATTGTATTTAGAGGCAACACCCCGCCATTTATACAACGTTGAACGGCCGGACCTGCATCTACAGATGGTAGTGAATAAATCCGTATTTGCATTGAATCCTCCCGCAAACATGCGCCGGCTGATACCGGACCGCGATAACTATATCTAATCCAGTAACTCCGACTTACGGTATTGATGTTTGCAACATTGGTCATCCCATTAAAAAAGGTGTCGCGTGGTAAGTTCGGTAAATTATCTACTATTACTGTGGTTAATGCTCCGTTTACCTGCAATGCTGATGGTGCTGCATTATAACTCCAAACGCCTGTACCTCCCTGTTGAAAGGCCGGTGAAACCGTACGTATTGGTAATATCTCCTCTTCTTTCGAACTACAAAAAATGGATGGCTCAAGTGGATTTAAGTTCGGTAAAGGACGTGCTACTACCCGAACCGTATCTCGGTTAAAACATTCTACTCGCTTGTTTAACGTATCTGGATAAGAGAAAAACGATGTAAGCACATAATCCGTAGTAACCGTTGGCGATACATCTACCGTTGTTCTGTATCCTTTCGCACTTACCGGTACCAGCACCGGACCTTGTATTCTGTCCCACTGATAACGATGTCCGCCTTTGGCAAACAACCTTACTGTATCACGTGGACATACTGACGTATCTAATCCCGCATCAGCCAACACCGGTTGGTTCACAAATAACCTAAAAGTATCCCGATTTCTGCAACCAAATGTGTCTGTCATCAACAATACATACATACCTGAATCGCGCTTTACAACACTTTGTGTGGTGTCATCGCCAATTATATTGCTTCCCAAAAACCACCTGTAGGTACGTATGTTTCCTCCATTATTTCCGGCGTTTAATGTAAATGTTTCTCCAAAACATATTCGGGCTGTATCCGGACTAAACAACGGAACCGGTAAATTCTTTACTTCTAAAACCATCGAATCAATATGAGAACAACCGGAGATGTCTTGAGCACGCATATAATATTTGGTGGTTACTGTATCTGTTGCCGTATAATTAAATCCATTTTGTGATGGCGCCTGCACAGGAAGATTCGTTAAGTTGTTTCTAAACCATGTGTATGTATAAAAGTTTGGTGGCGATCCCCACCTGGCTCTACCATTAATTGTCATCGTACTTCCTTTACACACAAAAGTATCCTGTATAAATGCTTGAACCGGTGTATCTACTGTTATGGTGTCAAAATAAACACGCGTACAACTTTGTGCCGCTGATAATCCGGGTGTTGAAGCTGTGTATCGAATTAAATATTTGCCGCCCTTTCTAAAGGTAAACGTATCTCTTATCATCACACGCGGAGCGGTTCCCGAGCCCGGTGGATTAGGATTGGCTGCTACCCGCAACTGAAACCCGTTGGTAAAACTATAATCGAAAGGTTCGTTGGCAACCTCTAATCGTGCAGAGGTTAACGTTTGTCGAGGGTCGGTTTTAAACACCGTATAAACATACCTGCCACATCGCAAATCTGTTGGTACGCCATTCGCTTTAGGTTGTGGTAACACACGAATACTAAATGCGCGGGTAATAGTTCCGGGTATCGGACAAACATTATCTTTTGCCGTTACTGTAAAATAATAAGGTAGTGTTCTTCCGTCACTTTCTTCAGTTTGCCAGCAAAACTCCCATTGGTCTTCACGTGGACGAGGAATATTTGGACCAACAGGATAGGTTTTATTAAAAGTTAATTTACCCGGTCGAACAATACCTTGGTTCCAATCGAGATAAGTTGTATCAAACCTTGGAATAGTAGGATAGGCATCAGTATCTTTGGCGGTAACAGTAAAACAAATACGTTCGCCGGCACAAATCGCGTAATTAAATCGAGGACGTCCATTGGGCTCAGAAGGACTCGTTGCAAAACGGGGCGGATTATTGGCCGGACAAGCAATAACATATAATTGTAAATCGCGCATGGTAACCCCAACTAAAACAGGTTGTCCTGCCGCATTATAGTCCCATTGTCGAATATAAACTGTAAGGTCGCCAAAGATATAATTGGGAGTGTTATTCACTGCATTAAAAGATATATCACCACTAACACTGTCAATAATCACATGTGGCCCTGTTGGTTGAGGAAAATTAATATGAGGAAGCGCAGTACTATTTAACGGGAATGGATAATTAGCACTGAATGGCGGTTGATATTGTACAGGACCTCCACCTGAGTTTAAGGCAGGTCCAATTTCGTAAGTTAATGAATCTTGCTCAGGGTCATCCGCTCCCATGTTATAAACATATTCTTGTCCTGCACATATAATGGCTACAGGTTCATTTTTAATCAGTGGAGAATTGTTTTTACAAGGGAGCTGTGAATTCCAAAATATATTTATGGTAGCTCCAATTCGCATACCTGTACCGAATGAATTAGCAATATTTGTAATGTTACTATTTCTACAACAACTTTCATAAAACACGTCCCAATAAGGGCATGCATTTGGAGTATTTAAGGTTGGTAAATTTAAGCTAAGCACACCTTCAAATACCCATTTTTCAATTGAAGGATTAAAAGGCCCGGGAGTTACAGTATTTAAATTATTACACCCGTTTTTAGCAGAAGTACCACAAATGCTGATATTACCCTTTCCAATATCTTCAACTAAAACCAAATTCATAGTAACATTTACTTGAGAAGGTGTTGAAACACATCCGGGAGGATTTAATGTAGTACTGGGTCTGGCTGTTAATCCACCAATCAACGGACTACCTAAAGTTGGATTTGAATAACAACTTAAACAGCCGGTACAATCACGGTATAATGTTAGTTTTATACGCCAAGTTCTTGGCCCTATACATACATATTCAATATCACCGCCAACAAAATGACTTGCCTGAACATCTTCTGTTATAACAAAAAAACAGAGCAGACAGAAGAGCAATAATTTCGATTGATGTAAAAAGTTTTTCATAAGTCGTATTATTAATACATCAAAGCTAGGTTCGACACTTATTAATAAATCCTAAACGAATGAATATTGATAAAACATTATGAAAATGAATCTTAAAAACAGTCATTTCCTCTTTTTATTTAGAAAAGATTAACTTTACTTCATTAAAATTAAGAACATGAAAAAGCTATTCATCATCATAAATATTATAATCATCGTAACTAATATTTCATTTGCACAACAACTAAATCTGGATAATTTTAAGGGTAAGTGGAAAGGAATGATGATATCCTCAAACAAAGGAATTATAAATGACAGCGTACCTGTTGTATTTGAACTAAGTAAGGCCGATGATTCACTTTCTTGGAATTGGATTATGGATTATAAGTCGGAAAAACTTCCTGTAACTAAAAAATATATGATGAATAAAGTAAGTACTAATCCTCACCTATTCATATTAAATGAAGGTGATGGTGTTGAAATTACTTACACCAGATATGGTAATAAAATCATCAGTATTTTTGAAACATCCGGGGTTATTCTTGTGTCTACTTATGAGTTTATTGGTGATACTATTATCAGTGAAATTATATCGGGACGAAAAGGTAAAAACAGCCTTAATGGAGTAATTAATCATCAATCAAGTAACGTGCAACGTATTGTATTAACAAGGCAATAACTTCAGCGTAAAAATGTAATACGATTAATATTTTTGTTTATATTAGTGTAAATTTTACACTAATGAAGTTTTTACCTCGTTTTTTATTCCTTGTTATATTACTCGCCATTACCCAAAAAGGTATTGCACAAAACGACCTTAGAGAAGAAAGCATTTATTTTTTGATGACAACTCGTTTTTTTGACGGTGATACCAGTAATAGCCGACCAACTGAATGGTGCTCATGGTTTGAAGGTAACCCCAACAACAACAATTATTCAGGTAGAGAAGATGTAACCTGGCGCGGTGATTTTAAAGGACTGGTGCAACAGTTAGATTATATCAAAGACATGGGATTTACTGCTATTTGGATTACACCTGTTGTGCAAAATAGAAGTCCGCTTGACTACCACGGATACCATGCTTGGGACTTTACAAAAGTAGATCCACGACTTGAATCACCGGGTTATACTTTTAAAAATTTAATTGACTCGGTGCATGCTAAAGGCATGAAAATTATATTAGACGTAGTATTAAATCATGCCGGTAGATATGGAATTAAAAATAAAGCTGAAATAAAATACAATACCGATCCAAATCAACCCTGGGGTAAAAACAAAAATGGAATGCCACTAACCGATAACCCCAATTGGACTTATGATGGTATACAAGCTAATCATGATGACAATAAAATTTGGAGTCGGGCAAACTTAGCTAAACTTCCTCCTCCCTATAATCAAAATTTAAGTGCTTACAACTGGCCATCAACAGAAAGTTATATCAATACCACAGATGCATTATGGTATAACAAATCAGGAAATGGTTTTGCTCAAGGGTATGACGATACTACTAATTTATATTATCGAGCGTTGGCTGGAGACACACCCGATTTATTGACCTCCGGAGATAGTGTTAGAAATTATTTATTTCAAGCATATAAAACCTTTATCGAATGGGGAATTGATGGTATGAGGTTAGATGCTATTAAACACATGCCTAAACGAGATGTACTGTATTTTATAGATAAATTTAAAGAAGTAAATCCTAACCTGATGTTTTTTGGTGAAGTTGCGCAAAAACGTCATGAGTTACATCAAATTGATGAAATTAATCCACACTATTACACCTGGAGAGGCGCAACACAACAATCAGCCCCAAGTGGACTAGCAGTTTTAGACTTTTATGCCATGGGCACCTTTCATTTATTTGGTAAAGGTGAAGCCTTTGCAAATGTAAAAGCCGCAGCTAGATATGACCATTTATATGCTGATGCCGGGTATAATGTAATGTTTTTAGATAACCACGACTTTGGTCCAAATAATGATTGGAATAAACGCTATGATGGAACTGCCGAAAACCTAGCAGCAGCCCTTAATTTTATGTTTACTTGGCGTGGACTTCCATGCGTATATTACGGTACCGAAACACAATTTATGAAAGGGGCTTTCGCTGATATACAAAGCAGCAATGATATTCAATATTCAATTAATAGAACTGGTAGAGCTTATTATGGTAACAACATTGCAAGTGCACATCAACATCAAATTTATAAACATATAAAAAAGTTAAATGCAATAAGAAAAGCTATACCTGCCTTACAAAAAGGTACATATAGATGGGACGGAACCAACAGTGGAAATGGGGTTGGTTTTGTAAGAAAACATCAATCAAGTGAAGTGGCTGTTGGATTAGCTAAAGACGGCGCAGTTACGTTTAACTTTACAAATTTAACCAATGGCATATATCGTGATGCAATAACAGGTAATGAAATTATAGTTACCAATGGAACACTTAGTTTTACGGTATCACCATCAAGTGCCGGAATATATGTATTAAACGGTATTGGTTTAATTGGAGCATTAGGGGAAGGATTTTTCCAAAGTTCATCAACAGGTGGTGGTACTACAGCATCTGTAATTTACAACCCTGTAAATCCTAACCCGGGTAAAAATGTTACCATCACCTACCAAGGGTTTTTGAAAACATCTACAAAAGTTTACATGCATTACAGTTTCGATAATTGGACAAAAGGAGGAATTAAAGATATTGCCATGACAAGATCAGGTAATGATTGGATTACAACAGTAGCAATTCCGGCGGAAGCAAGTATTAATTTTTGTGCAGCATTCCATAATGGAAGCGGAACATGGGATAACAATGGTAGTGCCGATTACAAAACTAACTTGTCAAACCAAGTTGATAATACACCACCGTTAATTATAAGCTATTTCCCCTCTGTAGGAAGTTTAAACAATTCAACCACAACACCTGTTGATTTTACTTGTAATGAAAACATCCGCAAAGGCAGCGGTAATATTTTTATTTATGAAGAAGGCATATTAATTCATACCATTGATGTTCAATCAAACCAAACTCAAATTAATAATAGCAGGCTAAGTATTAATAATATAAGTTTTAAAGCTAATCAGTCGTACCATATTTTATTTGATGAAGGTATCGTTACAGATTTATCTAACAATAAGATAAAAGCATTAAATACATCTACCGAATGGAGATTTGAAACAGGAAATAGTGCAGGAATTGGATTAGTTGAAGAAAACCCCATCATTATTCATCCAAACCCGGTTGCAGCAGGCAAACCACTTCAAATAAACATCAATGAAATGAACCCCAACGAAATAAAGTGGTATGATGTTACCGGTAGCGAATTGAAGAACTTAGTCCTTGATAATCTTCAAAATCTAACCGCTCCCGTTAAAGCGGGAATTTATTACCTAGAGATAAAATCAGATACTAAATTTAAAAGAATTAAAATATTAGTTACACCTTAAGCAATTGCAGTATTAAAATCAGGAGTTATTTTACCTAACTTCTTCATTAGCCTGATATGCGAATTTAATGCTTGAAAGAAAGTAGGATTTACCATGTAAGGTAAATTAAATTCTTTTGCGGTTTGTTCAACAATTGGTGCTATTTGAGGATAATACACATGAGAAATTTTGGGAAACAGGTGGTGTTCTATTTGGTAATTTAAACCACCTACATACCATGATAGTATTTTATTATTGGGCGAAAAATTAACGGTTGTTTGTAACTGATGAATGGCCCACTCGTTTTCTACTATACCTGATTCGTTTGGCAAAGGATGCTCGGTGTGCTCAACAGTATGCGCTAATTGAAAGATAATTGTTAGGATATTACCTGCTACAAAATGCATCATTAAAAAACCAAGTATAGTTTCAACAACCGGCAACTGAAATAAATACAGCGGCACGCCAAATATTCCGGTTAAATAAAATACCTTAATTAAAATAATTTTCAACAAAATTTTATTGTTCTCAGTTGCCGATGAATTATTAACTCCATTTTTCTTAAACTGTACATATTGCACAAAATCTTTAGCAATAACCCAGTAAATAGTTATGAGTCCATAAAACAAGAAAGCATACAACCATTGAAAACGGTGAAAAGACTTCACTTCTGTATGAGGGGAAAATTTCAACACTAACCTATCCTGGATATCTTCATCAACATGTGTGATATTAGTGAAGGTATGATGCAGAACATTATGTTGCAACCTCCAATTAAATGCCGAACCACCAAGTAGATTTAGGGTGTGTGACATCAAATAATTCACTGTTTTATTTTTCGAATAAGAACCATGATTGGCATCATGCATTACACTCATACCAATACCGGCAACAGCAATTCCCATTAAAAACCACATGATGTATCTAACCGAAGAATAATCTATAAACCCAAGCGCAACAAACGGTAAGATGTACAAACTTAATAGAACAACTGATTTAAATATCATTTCGTTGTTTGCGTATCGGCTCATTTTGTTTTCATTAAAGTAAGCTTCAACACGAGCACGCAGGGTTGAATAAAACTTGTTGCCATCAGGGTGACTAAACTTAAGATGGGTGTGATTGCTATGTTTCAAAGTGTAAGTTTATTATTTTCTAAAAATAACATAAAATAAAGTGAATAGTTACATCTATTGATAAAATTCATATAAGTGTAAAATTTACACTTCATTTAAATATGGGCATGGTGTATTTGTCCGATACTTTTTAACATGCGCATGTGCGACTTCAATGCTTTGAAAAACGTAGCATTTTCGTGATAAGGCAAATTAAATTCTAAAGCTGTTTTCTTAACAATTTCAGATATTGCAGGATAATGAACATGCGAAATTTTAGGGAATAGATGGTGTTCAATCTGAAAATTAAGTCCACCCAAATACCACGACAACCATTTATTTTTCTTTGAAAAGTTTACAGTGGTGCATAACTGATGTATAGCCCATTCATTTTCAATGAAACCTTCTTGATTAGGTAATGGAAAATCAGTTCCCTCAACTGTATGTGCCAATTGAAACACGATAGTTAAAATATTACCTGCTACAAAATGCATAATTATGAAACCAATTAATACTTGAGCAAAAGACATATCCCATAACCAAACCGGAATGCCCCATACTACGAAAAGATAACATAATTTAACTGCTACAATTTTTAAAAACACCAAAACATTTTCCTTTGTTGTACGATTGTTCACACCATTTTTGATATATTGAAAAAACTGAAGGAAATCTTTCATAAACACCCAGTTTAAGGTTATTAATCCATAAAACATAAATGCATATAACCATTGAAAACGGTGTATAAATCCGGTTTTATAATGTGGTGAAAATTTTAAAATACCTCTATCGCTGATATCGTCGTCGGCATGTGTAACATTAGTAAATGTGTGATGAAGAACATTGTGTTGCAACCTCCAATTAAAAATAGAAGCACCACACATATTTAAAGTAAAACTCATGATGGCATTCACCTTTTGGCTGTGAGAGTACGAACCATGGTTGGCATCATGCATTACACTCATGCCAACCCCTGCCATTGCCAATCCCATTAATAGCCATAATAATAAACTAAATGGAAACGAAACTAAAGGAAGTGCGAAGAAAGGAGCTACATAGAAGAATAATAAAATAACCGATTTAATAATCATTTGTCTGTTAGCAAATCGGTGAAGGTTGTTTTCGGTGAAATACTCATCAACTCTTTTTCTTAAGGTGATGTAAAACTTGTTGCCGTTAATGTTTTTAAACTTTAAGTGGCTTTGGTGTTCTTTGTATTGCAAAATTAAAATAGTTTTTTGGCAAGCTAAGATTTATCTACTTCACTCACAAGTTAACATTTGTCAACCAATACACATATCATTAACAGTCAATCACTTAAACAACAAACACGATTTGTAAAATTATTGATAGTTTGTGTATTTACTTGTAATACAAGGCATCAACTATATACCAATAAATATACTTATAGTTGATAAACAATTATTTTTTATGGTAAAACCACATATATGATTACTTTTGCACGGCAAATAATAACTGCAATTATTTGCTATGATTAACGACAAAAATAAATTCTATGGTGAAGGTTTAACGTTTGATGACGTTTTGCTGTTGCCCGCCCTATCAGAGGTTCTTCCAAGAGATGTTAATACATCAACCCAACTCACCAGAAATATCAAGTTAAATGTTCCTATTGTTTCAGCAGCCATGGATACGGTTACTGAATATGCATTAGCCATTGCTATTGCTCAACAGGGTGGCATTGGGATGTTGCACAAAAACATGAGCATTGACCGACAAGCCGATGAGGTAAGAAAAGTAAAAAGAAGTGAAAGTGGGATGATTATGGATCCGGTTACTTTACCACTAAATGCTACATTAAAAGAAGCTCATAAAATAATGAGTGAAAATAGAATAGGTGGTATTCCTATTGTTGACGAATCATTTACACTTAAAGGAATTTTAACGAACAGAGATTTACGTTTCGAAAAACAGCTTAATAAGTTGGTGAGTGATGTAATGACTAAAGATAATTTAATTACCGCACCTCAAGGAACCGATTTAAAAAAAGCTGAGAGTATTTTACAACGACATAAAATTGAAAAATTACCTGTTGTAGATAAAAAAGGAAAGTTAATAGGGCTAATTACTTATCGAGATATTTTAAAACTAAGAAATAATCCTAACGCTTGTAAAGATAAACATGGAAGATTATTGGTGGGTGCAGCCGTTGGTGTAACACCCGAAACTGAAGATCGTATTGCAGCATTAGTAAAAGCAGGTGTTGATGTGATTACCATTGACACTGCTCATGGTCACAGTGCTTTTGTACTTAATGAAATTAAACGCCTCCGTAAAAAGTTTGACACCTTGGATATTATTGCCGGTAATGTGGCAACAGGTGAAGGAGCAAAAGCCTTGGTGAAAGCAGGTGTTGACGGTGTAAAAGTTGGTGTTGGCCCCGGCTCAATTTGCACAACAAGGATTATTGCCGGTATAGGTGTACCTCAACTTACTGCTATTTATGAAGCAGCCAAAGCAATAAAAACATCAGGCGTTCCTATTATTGCTGATGGTGGTATCAGATATAGTGGTGATATGGTGAAAGCCATTGCTGCCGGCGCTTCTAGCATCATGGCAGGTGGGATTTTTGCCGGCACGGAAGAATCGCCGGGGGAAACCATTATTTATGAAGGAAGGAAATTTAAATCTTATCGCGGAATGGGGTCTATTGAAGCCATGAAAGATGGTAGTAAAGACAGGTATTTTCAAGATGCGGAAGAAGAAATTGCAAAACTGGTTCCTGAAGGTATTGTGGGAATGGTGCCATTTAAAGGTTCATTAAAGGACGTAATTTATCAATACGTTGGAGGATTAAGAGCAGGTATGGGATATGTGGGTGCAAAGAATATTGCTGATTTACAAAAGGCAAAATTTGTTAAAATCACCGGAGCAGGCGTAAAAGAAAGTCATGCCCATGATATAATTATTACCAAAGAAGCTCCGAATTACAGTAAAAAGTAATTCATCCTTTTATCATGGGTGCTCCCGTTTTTTACCATACCAACCTTAGTGTTGATGAAATTATTCTTGATGAAAATGAATCAAAACATAGCATTAAGGTATTACGCTTAAACGTAGGCGATAAAATTATACTTGCCGATGGTAAAGGAAATATTGCAACTGCTCTGATAACAGATAATCACCCCAAACGTTGTAAACTCAACATAATTGAGCGATTATTTGTGTCGCCGCAAGATAAAGGTAGAACCTACAATTTACACCTATTAATTGCGCCAACAAAAAATGCGGAACGTATGGAGTGGTTTTTAGAAAAAGCAGTTGAATGTGGAATTGATGAAATCACTTTTATTGAAACCGAACGTGGTGAAAGAACTAAGGTGAATATGGATAGGTTGGAAAAAATTGCAATTAGTGCGATGAAACAAAGTAAGCAATGGTACATTCCTAAAATAAATTTACCAATACCATTTAATATTGCTATTAAAAAGGTGGAAGGTGAGGTTAAATTACTTGCGTGGTGTGAAGAAGAGAAAGGTGTATTGCTGCGTTCACAACTGGCAAATCAGCCTAAATCAATAGTAATTTGTATTGGACCTGAAGGTGATTTTACATTACAAGAAATGAAGGATGCCCTTGAACTTGGATTTGCACCCATTACCTTAGGTAATACTATTTTAAGAACTGAAACCGCTGCGCTATTTGGCGTAATGGCTTGTAAGGCAATTTTAGCCTAATAAGGTTTACTATGAATTTTGTATTTTTGAATTATGCAGATTAAAACAATTGTTGCCATTATCATTTCAGGAACGCTGTTATCATTTGCTCCTCCTTCTATAAAAATTGCAAAATTAAAATACAACGGAGGTGGAGATTGGTATGCAAATAAAACTTCAATGCCAAATCTAATCCGATTTTGTAACCGCGAATTAGGTACTAATATTTTTGGAGAAGAAGATATAGTTGAAGTTGGAAGCCCGGATATTTTTAACTACCCATTTATTCATTTAACCGGACACGGAAACATGGTGTTTAATGAACAAGAAGCTCAAAATTTAAGAAAGTATTTAATATCGGGCGGTTTTCTTCATGCCGATGATAACTATGGCTTAGATCCATTTTTCAGAAGAGAAATGAAAAAGGTTTTTCCTGAGTTGGAGTGGATTGAACTACCTTACTCCCACCCTATATATCATCAAAAATATAATTTTAATTCAGGCTTGCCTAAGGTGCATGAACACGATGGTAAACCTGCTCAAGGATTTGGCCTGATATACCAAGGACGATTGATATGTTTTTATTCTTTTGAGTGTGATTTAGGAAATGGTTGGGAAGATCCGGAAGTGCATAACGACCCTGAGCCGGTGAGGTTAAAAGCACTTCAAATGGGTGCAAATTTAATTCAATACGTATTTACAAATTAGACTAGCTAACGGATAGGACGAAATAATCTATTCCATCTGATTTTACGGAAAATGTTCGACTCATTAGGGTCAAGGCTCATCCAAGTAAAAAGTGCCTTTCCTACAATATGATCTTCCGGTACAAATCCCCAAAAACGTGAATCGGCTGAATTATGCCTGTTATCACCCATCATAAAATAATAATTTTGTTTAAAAGTATATGATGTAATTTCCTTTCCTTCTAAATAAAATTTGCCGTCTTTTGATTCAAATGTTGGGTTATTTTCATACACTTTAATCGCACGTTCATAAATAAAATAAGTGATGCTGTCTAGTGTTACCACATCACCTGATTTAGGAATATAAATTGGCCCGTAGTTATCTACATTCCAGCCCCAGTTTTCTTTAAATGGAAAAATATAATGCACTCCTGCACCTTTTGCTTGCAAGGTAGTTTCGATACGTTTTACCCAACTTTGGCGAGACAAATCATCCTTGGCTGTACCGGTTAACAATAACTCAAATTCACCATTATTACCAATCGGGCCTCCTTCTGTGATATCGTTTCTTTTTGCTACTGTTTCATCAAAAGTTCCATCTGTTTGTACAAAATATTTAAACTGCATTTTAGGTGGATTTTCAACAGCAACACCATTAATAAATACTTGCTGATCAACCACACTTAAAGTATCACCCGGAATGCCTAAACAACGTTTGATATAATTCTCTTTTTTATCAACCGGACGACCATCTTCAGCAGGATAGTTAAATACCACTACATCATTGTTTTTTATTTTTTGAAAACCCGGCAACCTGAAATAAGGCATGGTAGGCCAGTCAATATAACTTTTTGATTGCGTAACAGGAAGGGTATTATGTGCAAATGGGAAACTCATGGGAGTCATCGGAGCACGAGCACCATAGTTAACTTTACTAACAAATAAAAAGTCGCCAACCAACAACGACTTTTCCATTGAAGGAGAAGGTATGGTGTAAGCTTCTATAAAAAAAGTTCTGATGAGTGTGGCTGCAACTACTGCAAAAGCAATGGCATCAATCCATTCGCGTTCTTTGGATTTCCTTTTAAATTTATTGATAAAGATATAATAACCAATAATTGAACCTTGAATCAGGAGAAAAAACAATATGGTTGTAACCGGATTTGCTCCGGCCACAAAAGTCATTAATAAGAAGAAAAAGCTATTAATGCCCGACATTAGCCAAAAACTATATCGCTCTCTTTTATTAAGGAGGTTAAAAAAACGTTGGTAATAATTGGTTTTATTTTCTGTTGTCATACTTTCTAAATTATGAAACCTAACGGGTTGCAGTTAGTATTGTTATAAGTAATTTGTTAAAAGGTAAATCTATCTGATAAATGGTTATAAAGATAAAATATCATCCATGGTATAAATACCTTTTTTACCCACCAGCCATTCAGCAGCCATTAGGGCGCCTTTGGCAAAACCATACCTTGATTTAGCCACATGCCTAATTTCAATCATATCAATTAATGATTCGTATTTAACATAATGGTCGCCCGTTACATCCCCGATACGTTTTGATTCTATTAATAATTCATCAGGTTTTAAACTTTGCGAAGGTGTATGTTCATTATATAACAACCGACCTTTATAAGTTTTTTTGGATTGATGTTCTTGAATAATCTGATTGGCAAGAGAGATGGCAGTGCCACTTGGATGGTCTTTCTTTTCAGTATGATGAATTTCTTCAATCATTACTTCGTATTCTTCTTGTTCAGCCATAATTTTAGCTAATATCTTATTGAGTTTGTAAAAGATATTTACGCCAACACTAAAATTAGTGCTATATACCATGCTTTGTTCTTCTTGTAAACAACGGGTTTTAATTTCATCAAACTGGTCATACCAACCTGTTGTGCCTACTACTATCGGAACTTTTGCTTCAAAACATTTATTTATGTTGTCAACGGCAGCGCTAGGCATGCTAAAATCAATGGCTACATCAACGTTTTGTAAACTGATGGGCATAAAATCGAAGGCATTTTCTAGACTAACCTTATATACAATTTCATGACCTTTGGCTACGGCAATTTTTTCAACGGCCTTACCCATTTTACCGTACCCTAATAAAGCTATTTTCATTTATTCCTTAAAATTATTCTTATAGTGATGAACATGTGAAGGTAACGGCCGTAAATCTACAACATTTAATCAACAATTAAAACCTGAAGCTTACATGCAATTGTGGCGGCATGGAAGCAATCGGAACCTGCGGACGAATTTGCATGGTTAAATCTTCGGTAATTTTAAAATCTTGAAAATGAGCATCTACAGCAGCATCTACTATTTGAAGGATGTATACAGCCCCTAAACCGATGTAGGATAAATCGCGATAATAGCGGTAGTAGTCGCGGTTGCTTCGTAGTGTTACTGTTTGAAATTGACGGTAGAATGGGTCGTTATTGGTGTTTGTAGCATTACGTTCAATGTATGCAGCTCGAAAACCATCATACTGCTTTTGATAGAATAATAAGGAATAAAACGCTGCCCCGGCCGCAGTATAAATTACCGGAACTTTCCAATATTTTCTATTGTAAAATTGACCGCCGCCGGGTATCATCACACTTAACCAAGTGGCTTTGGCAGGAGAATGTTTTTGGATAGTATCGTTAGTAGTGGAAGTAGATTTTTTTTTAGTAACAAAAGTAGGTTCGTTGGCAACGTTAGCAGGTGAACCGGATTGTATTAAAGCACTATCATTAATAGGGCCTGCTTGAGCAAATACTTGTTGATGCCCTGCAAAACAGCAATAAATCAGAATAAAAAAGAAGACTGTCTTCATCATTTTACCCGACAAAGGTAAACAATTCAATTTGATTACCATATCACACGACAGGAGTGTTGATTTATGGTATAAGGTGAGGTAGTGCTTTAGTTGTTATCATAAATAGTAGATGTTTTTGATGGAGCAATACTATAATCTACTTTTCTCTTCATAAAAATAATAAAAACAGTAAGATAAATTTCATATTCTAAAACCACAAGCATTAATAAAAATAAAAAAACTATTGAGACTACTTAATTATTCTTTAGTAAATTTTTATCTATAAGTTTTGGTTTATTGCTCCTTCCAACAAAAATTTTTCGTCGTTAAAACTACCAATAAACAGTATGATTATATACCTATGTTGAGGTTAATTTTTGCGATTTATATTACACGCTCCCGAATTAAATTATGGTATAAATTGATGATCTAAAATGATGATAAATTAAAACCACTGCACATGATATTGTTCAATGTACAGTGGTCTATGCAATTATTCCATTTCTAATTGTACATGAAGTGTTACTTTATCGTTTGCAGCTTTTAACCACTCACGTAAGTTAGCCCTGTCAGATTGTAACTTTTGTATGCGGTGTTCCCTCATTTTAACATCTTCTGCATCAAGTGAGGCAGCAATTTTTGATTCGTGATATTTAATTTTTACATCAACCCAATCATGTATTAACTGCATGGCATCTTTAGCACTAAACGTACCATTGGCTAAGGATAATTGTTGTTTATTCATGATATTGATATTATTGTCCTTGACCTAATGAATAAGCCGGAACTCCGTTAAAATGATATAAATTTTCTGTTTTTATTACATCAATATTTAATGAAATGGCTTTATTCATTAAAGCAATGATATCACCTTGTGTAAACACATGATTGGCATTTGGTTTAAAACGACAACGCCAATGGTCGGTACAAAATGTTTCTTCAAATCCATCAGGCCAAACTTTAATACCTCGATTCGTAATCATGGTTAGTTCATACTCCGAAGTATTTAGTTGATTAATAATACCTGCTAATTCGTCGGCTGATGTACCGGGCCAGTGAACAAACAAATCAACGCCAACCAATAACTTTTCTGCGGGTTGTTTCCTTTTTACTTCCGGTAAATTCAATGCTTTAGTTTCGCCATAAGCAACAGGCTTCAACTGCTGAGGCATTTTACCCAGGTTTTGTATAACTGCTTCAGCAAAATCTGATGTACTTACTTTTTTCGAGCTTTTACCTTCTTCATAAATATCATAAGTATGAATGCCTTGCTCGATAGTAGTTAACCAAGCATTATGCACTTTCTCAGCTACTTTTCCTTGTCCGATATGTTTTAACATTAATATCGCACCGTGAAGCAGTCCAGAAGGATTTGCCATATTTTGACCGGCCCTGCGAGGTGCCGAACCATGTATGGCTTCGAACATAGCACAACTGGTTCCAATATTTGCTGAACCGGCTAATCCAACACTGCCTGCAATTTGTGCTGCAACGTCTGATAAAACATCACCATACAAATTAGGCATTACAATTACATCAAATGCCTCAGGCGTATCTGCTAATTTAGCAGCACCAATGTCTATAATCCAGTGTTCATTTTCAATTTCAGGATATTCAGCCGCAATTTCATTAAACACCTGATGAAATAATCCATCTGTTTGCTTCATGATGTTATCTTTTGTAAAACAAGTAACCTTTTTACGGTTGTAGTTTTTAGCGTATTCAAAAGCGTATCTTACAATTTTTTCACAACCGGGTCTGCTAATTAATTTTAAGCATTGTACCACTTCATCAGTTTGTTGATGCTCGATTCCCGCATATAAATCTTCCTCGTTTTCTCTGATAATAACCACATCCATTACCGGATGTTTAGTTCTTACATAAGGTGCAAAACTAACACACGGACGAACATTGGCATACAATCCTAGAAACTTACGGGTGGTTACATTTAAACTTTTATAGCCTCCACCTTGTGGCGTTGTAATCGGTGCCTTTAAAAACACTTTGTTCCTGCGAATAATATCCCAAGAAGATTTAGCGATACCGGAAGTATTTCCTGATAAATACACTTTCTCGCCTACTTCAATTTCATCAATTTCAATTTGTGCACCGGCAGCCAAAATAATTTTCAAGGTGGCATCCATAATTTCCGGACCTATTCCGTCACCTTTAGCAATGGTAATTCTTGTTGTCATAGTTGTTAAAGTTTTTATAGTTGATGATGCAAAATTGGAAAAGTTAAATCATATATTTAAATTTATGTTTTTAATAGATTTCATTAATATTATTTATGAATTATACCTTACACCAATTACAAATATTTTTAAAGATTGCCGAAACAGAAAGTATTACCAAAGCTGCTGAGTCTATGCACCTAACCCAGCCCGCTGTATCTATACAACTAAAAAAATTACAAGAGCAGTTTAATATTCCATTAGTAGAGGTGATAGGAAAAAAAATACATCTTACCCATGCCGGTAAAGCATTGGCTGTTTCGGCCGCTGATGTTATTGAAAAAGCTCAAATGATGAACCAGCAAATGAAGGCACTAAAGGGTGAGCTGGCAGGCAAATTGAGCATATCTGTTGTTTCAACAGGCAAATATGTTATACCTTATTTTTTACATAATTTTTTGCAACAGCATCCTGAAGTTGACTTACAAATGGATGTTACCAATAAGGTTCAAGTTATAGAAAGTTTAAAGCAGGGCTCAGTTGATTTTGCCTTAGTTTCGATGATTCCTACTGAACCGCCTATTCAAAAAATTAGTTTGATGCCAAATAAGCTTGTTTTGGTGGCTAGCCAATCTCTTGAAGAAAGTTATAGAAAAGGGAAAAAGGAATTGCATGAACTTCCATTTATTTATCGAGAACAAGGTTCGGCTACTCGATATGTGATGGAGGCTTTTTTAGAAAAAAGAAAAATTACTGCTGTAAAAAAAATTGAACTTACCGGTAACGAAGCCGTAAAACAAGCAGTAATTGCAGGCTTAGGTTATTCAGTAATGCCTATTATCGGATTGAAAAATGAGTTACAGTTAAAAGAACTAAAAATAATTACGGTTAAAGGTTTACCTATTATCTCAACATGGAATTTAATTTGGTTAAAGCGTAAACAATTACATCCAACAGCCTCTACGTTTATACAATACGTAAAAACGCATAAACAGCGCATTATGGATCAACATTTTTCGTGGTATGATGAGATTAAATTGTAACAAGTAGACCTGTTACTGCGCAATAACTTAGTTGGCTTTTAATTCAACCTTACGAAAGGAAGCATGTTGTTCATCGCTACATTGATCACAAACCTTACATATTTTTTGTGCTTCTATTTCACCGGCAATAATGCTTACAATTGATGATACAGGAACACCATTGGCAACCAAATATTGCTTAATGGCTGCAACACGTTTGGCTGATAGTTTTTGATTAAATGTTGTTGCGCCCCGGCAATCAGCATACCCTGTTAATGTAATCTTTTTTGTCTTGTTATTCTTCCATGATATTATCCATTCGTCTAATGTTTTCATGCCTTCAGTGTTTAATTCTGCAGAAGCAAAATTGAATAAAACAGTTAACATGGGAATGGTTATTTTAGGTTGGGATGTAGGCTTCGGTGTGGTTACCGACTTTTTAATATTATTAGTAGCAGCAACTTTTACCTCGGTAGGTGTTGTACTTACAGGGGCAACTACCTGAGTGGTTGCAGTTGACACAGGTGGTGCGGGAGTTGAGGGTGCATTGGCTTGTTTTAATTTATCTTCTGCTTCCTTTTCTTTTAATGCTATTAATTGATTTGAGACCGTACCATCATCAAAATAATATACTTTATCAAAACCTTTGGCATTATCGCGATTAGAAGAAAAATAACCGGTTTTACCATCTGATAATAACAATAAAGCCATATCATCTTTTGATGAATTTAATGGTTTACCTAAATTAGTTGCAACACCAATTGCCAATAGGTTTACATCCAATTGTATTTTAAATAAATCATAACCTCCAAATCCAACATGACCTTTTGAAGAAAAATAAAGCATCCCATTAAACAATATAGGATAAGTTTCATTTTCACTTGTGTTTATCTTTTCGCCAAGATTAATGGGGGTTGTCCAATTACCATCCGATTTACGGGTAGTTTTCCATAGATCAAGTCCGCCATAACCTCCGAGCATATCGCTTGAGAAAATTAATGTATTACCATCATCACTAATAGCGGGGTGCATACAATTAAATTGTTTATTAAATGGAAGTTCCAGCACATCGGTAAACTTGCCATCAACCAATTTTGCTACATAAATTTTTAAGGTACCAACACCATCATCAATAATTTCTACATTACCCACCTTTCTTGACGCATCCTTTTTTATTTTCAAAGCCGTAGCAGAAAAGTATAATGTTTGTCCATCTTTAGTAACACAAGGAGAGCCTTCATTAAAAGGAAAGCTAATTTCATCAACATAGTTTTGCGAAACTTTAACTTGTAATTTATTTACGAGGGTTCCAAATCTTAGATCGAATAAATTAGAGTAAGTATCAATAATGCTATCGGTGGCTTGAGAAAAAAACAATCCGTTATCATACAAACAATAACCTAAACTTTGTCCGCTTACATCAATGGCAGTTGGTGTGATTACAATTTTATTGTTTACACTGTCTTTGTTTTTCTCGGCCCAGCTTAATGAACGGTTTAAAAAAGCTGTATATGCATCTTTCTTTTCGATCTTGGAATAATAACTAAACTGTTCGCGTGCCTGTTCATATTTACCCATTATTTTTAAAACATTCCCATAATCTAAATAAGCGGTAGGTGTTGCTTTTTTATCACCTAACTTTATTAGTTCTTCAAAATACTTTTCGGCCTTTTCATATTGAAAAGTGTATAAATATGACAAAGCCAAATGTTCTAATAAATAGCCTTCATTCTTAAATGTACGTTCATTTTTCAGCGCAAGTTCATATTCTTTTATAGCCTCACGATAATTAAAAAAATCATAATACACATTCCCATTGTCTAAATGATTTTGGGCATAAACACCAACATTTAGTAACAACAGCACAAACACAAACAGCATTTTTAATTTCATATCAATAATTTAATAAGAAGTAAGATGGATATTTTTCATGATATCATCAATAAATTCGCGCGAATTACATAAGCGTGGAACTTTATGCTGACCGCCAAGTTTACCATTTTTTTTCATCCAGTTATAAAACGTTCCTTTAGGAACGGCATGCACTTTTGGTAATACCATAGCCATATCTTTAAACCGTTTTGCTTCGTAATCACTATTCGACTGTTTCAAGTAATAATCTAAGCGATTGGTAAATACTTGAAGATCGGATGGATATTCTTCAAATTCAATCAGCCATTCGTGTGTTCCGATAGAATCTGTTTTAAAATGAAGTGGAGCTGCGGTATAATCAATTACCTTAGTACTACATTCTTTACAGGCTTGCGCTACTGCGAAGTCGGCATTTTCAATAACCAATTCTTCACCAAAAGCATTTATAAAATGTTTTGTTCGTCCGGTAATTTTAAACCTATGAGGTAATACTTCGGTAAACCTAATGGTATCTCCTAATATATATCTCCATAAGCCGGCATTAGTACTAATTACTACCGCATAATTTTCATTTGGTTTAACATCCGCGATAGTATATGAAATTGGAAAATCCTTTCCGAGTTCATGAATAGGAATAAACTCATAAAAGATACCATAATCAAGCATCAGCAACATATCATCACGTCCGAGAGTATCTTGAATACCCAAGAATCCTTCACTGGCATTATAGGTTTCCATATAGTTCATTCCGGCACTTCGTATGGCTGATTTAAAGCGGTCTTTATATGGAACAAAACTTACACCACCATGCAAGTACAATTCGAGATTAGGCCAAATATCTATAAGGTTAGTTTTACCTGTGATTTCAAATAACTTATCAATTAACACTAATGTCCATGTGGGCACGCCGCTGATGCTTGTTACATCATCCTGCATGGTAGCCATGGCCATCTTTTCTATCTTCTCATCCCAATTATCCATTATGGCAATACTTAGGTCGGGAGTCCTGAAATACTGTGCCCAAAACGGCATATTTTGCATCATCACCGCGCTTAAATCGCCGTAGTATGATTGACCTTCATTAAGCTTATTAATTTGATGGCTGCCCCCCATAATCAATCCTTTTCCATCAAAAATTTTACTTTCCTCTTTTTGCAACTGGTAAAACATCAATGCATCCTTGCCCCCTTGAAAATGTGATTCTTCCAGCGAATCAAAAGTAACAGGAATAAATTTACTTTTTGCTGCGGTTGTACCGCTTGATTTTGCAAACCAGGTTACATCAGTTGGCCATAAAATATTTTGCTCGCCTTTAAGCATGCGATCAATAAATGGTTTGTGGGATTCATAATTTCCTACAGGTACTCGCTGTTTAAAATCATCATAATTTCTAATGCTTTTATAATCGTAAGTGGTCCCGAATTCGGTATAGCGAGCTTGATTAATCAGTCGGTGAAACACCTGCATTTGTACTTCATCAGGTTGTTCCATCATTTTTTCAATGAATGGAATCCGTTTTTTTAAGTACCAAGTTACAAGCGACCCGAACAATGACATAGCTAAATTTTAAAAGTGTAATGTTACATGATTTACAGGAATTTCAAAACTTTAATGCCCACAATAAATTAACCCAATCGTCAACATTATTGAACACCTTTACTATATACCTGCACAAAAGAGGTAATCAATTTAAAGGCTTCATTATATTTACTTAGGGTAAGCACCTCTGCCCTATCGTCAATATCATGATAATAATGGTAATCTCCCATTAAATAAAAGAAAAACGACTTAATTCCGCGTTCAGTAAAAAAGTGGTGATCGCTATTTGCAGCCTTTCCTCTTGAGGCAACAACAGGTAAATAATTACTATCGTTGTTTATCATTTGTAGCAATTGAAACTCATTTGGAAAAACAGTTGCATTTACTGCTGTCATCCCTTTATCGCCTGTACCCATCAAATCTAAGTTTAATAATAAAGATATTTTCGCAAGTGGAAATACAGGATTTTGTGTATAATAATAAGACCCAAACAAACCAATTTCCTCGGCTGCGAAGAATATAAATGCAATAGAATATTCAGGTTTATTTTTTGAATAATAATTAGCCATATCTAAAAGCATTGCCACACCACTTGCATTATCATTTGCTCCGGGAAAAACTGCTTCCTGTCCCATCATTCCCAAATGGTCGTAGTGAGCTGTAAACACAATAAAAGAATCTTTGTATTTACTTCCCTCTATATACCCAATTACATTTTGTGTGCCATGTGCCTTAAGATAACCTTCAATGGTTATTAAGGCAAAGGTTTGGTGTCGTTTAAGCACTCCCTTTTTCATGTAAATAACAGGGAATGGGTTAATTTTTGGTGAAACGCTATGGGTAAGCTTTTGCTCACCGTGGTATATCAGTCCACGTGATTTAATCTTATTTGTGGTTATCTCTTCAAAATGTTGGGCATTAATAAATTTAACTCCTCTTAGCTGATCGAGTACAATAAAAACATTACGTAAACCTTGTTTTTTAAACTTTTTAAATGCCACCGGATCATCAACGGTTGCACTATCCAGCCATACTAAGTCGAAAGACCCATTAATTGAAGGACTTCCATCCTCAACAATATAATCATCACCGGGAACTAAACCATGTCCATCTACAACAATGCTTACTACTCCGGGGAAGGTATTCACTTCAAAGCCGAACGATTGAAAATAATCGGCACCAAAACTTTTTACTTTAGCGTTTTTAAGTTCTTCGCGTATGAAGTTCGCCGCTTTTTTGTCGCCATCGCGCACATAACCCCTACCTGCAAAATCTTTACTACACAGGGTTGAGATTGTTTTTTTTACATATTCTAACTGCTGTGTAAATCCTTGTAATGAAATACACTCGAAAGCAATTAATAAAAGAAAGAATTTAATTCGATTAAACATGGCCTTAAGTTTGGCTAAAAATAAGGCATATATTTTAATTTGAAAAACTAAACCTGTTTAATTGTAAATTCAAATGATTCCATAATAAGATTGGCAAGCAATTTAGTACAAGCCTGCTCTACCATTGAAGATGCTTCTTGCTCGTTAGCAGCTTCCAATTCCATGGTGATATGTTTTCCAATTCTAACGTCATGAACATTAGGCAATCCAATGTTCTTCATACTACCTGTTACAGCTTTACCTTGTGGGTCGAGTAATGCCTTATGGGGCATAATATTAATGTGTGCTTCGAATTTCATTATTCTTGGTGAGTAGGTTTGTAATTATTGAAATGATAATATATAAAACAATGCTAATTGATATGCCGACAAATTTAAAAAATAAAACACTAATGATACAGGAGATTATTAACACATATCGGTAGCGGTTATCATGCCATTGAAAATTTTTAAATTTCAACGCTAATAAAGGTAATTCGGCCACCAGCAAATAAGCCGACAAGATTGGGAAAATGATTAAGAAGGTAGGGGTTGTTAACAGATTAAACCATTGAGTTTGACCGGCAAATTGGGCCAATGGAATGGCTGAAATAAAAATGGCATTCGCAGGTGTAGGTAAACCTATAAATTTGTCGGTTTGACGAGTGTCTATATTAAATTTTGCAAGTCGTATGGCAGAAAAAACCGGGATAAGTAAAAAAGTATATGAGAAATAACATGAGAAATCGTTATTGATGCATGGTTGATGCAAATGAAACCAGATAAATCCCGGAGCCAATCCAAAGCTAATCACATCAGCAAGTGAATCCAATTGTTTTCCTAATTCGCCATGCACTTTTAATAATCTCGCCGCAAAACCATCGAAAAAATCTAACACCGCTGCACCGATTATTAAAAAAGCTGCCCATTCCGGCTTACCCTGAAAGGAAGCCAAAATAGATAAAGCTCCGCAAACCAAGTTTAGTGATGTGATAGCATTTGGTATGTGTTTTTTCACAATTCTGTCAGTTTTTTCGTTCGCAAATTAAATCGTAATTAGGGAGGATATAAAATTTAATTTATTCTCTTACATTTGATTAATGATAAAGTGTAAAAATCTGTGGATGGTGTTGTTGCCTTTGTTAATGGCATTCAACTTGCAAACCAAACCTCAAATTCGATTAACATACCCCGGCGGTAAATCTGCAATTACTGAAATAAAACAAGTAAAAGCAGAAAAAACCAACGGATTTATTTATATATCTGCATTAACCAACGATAACCATCTGTTACAATTTAACAAATTAAGTGAAGCCGCATTTAAGAAAGATACAACCTTTAGGAGCAGAGCTGTACAAATATTGTTAATCACTGATAAAGTAACTTATAAGAATGGGGCAAACAAACTACCTATCATAACAATAAAATCAACCGGTACAAACAGAGGTAACACTTTTGAAATTACCTCAAATGGGATGTTATACAAAAACAAACAATGGGTTAAATTTTCTACTACTTTTAAAGGTACATTTGCCTCTGAACGCAAGCTAAAAACGAACTAATTAATTATGAAAAAAATACTACTACTTATTGGATTATTTGCCACAAATTATTTTGCATTTGCTCAAATAAGCACACCAGAGCAAGAACAGCAATTGCTACAGGAATATCTTGATAAATATAAACGAGAGAAAGAAGAAGTTAAACAGGCCTTGAGTGTAAAAAACTTACCTGAACGTGTTGTACAAACGAATGGTGAAATAATGGAAGCCATGTATGTTACACCTAGCGGGCATATTGTGTACAACATAACCTATAATATTGGAGCAGGTAGAACCATATCAACCAATCGCGTTTGGCCGGGTGGTTCGTTTGGCACTAGTTTAACAGGAGCAAATATGGCTAACCGTTTAGGCATTTGGGACGGAGGCGGAGTATTGCTAACTCACCAAGAATTTGGGGGGCGTGCCGTGCAAACTGATGGTGCAGGTTCGCTGAGTGATCATGCAACACACGTTGCGGGTACTATGATGGCCGCAGGTGTTGATGCAACTGCAAGAGGTATGGCATACCAAGCTTCTATAAAAGCGTATGATTGGAATAATGATGATAATGAAATGACACAAGCGGCTATCGCTGGAATGTTAATTTCCAATCATTCATACGGTACCATAAGCGGTTGGTATTATAATAACAATAATTCACGTTGGGAATGGTTTGGCGACCCATCAGAAAGCAGCACCGAAGATTATAAATTCGGAATGTATGATGACCAAGCGCGCGCTTGGGACCAGATTGCTAGAAATTATCCATTTTACCTGATATGTAAAGCAGCAGGTAATGATAGAGGAGATGTAAGAACCGGAAGCAGTGCTTGGTATTACAGTGATGGTACAGTTGGAACCGGAACAGCACCACCTGCAGATGGAGGAGCTTCAGGATATGATTGTATATCAACTTATGGTAATGCGAAAAATATATTAACTGTTGGTGCAGTAAACAAAATTGGGGGTAATACAGGTAATGGCTGGACTCAAACCTCAGATGTTGTTATAAGTTCGTTTAGCGGTTATGGACCTACTGATGATGGTCGTATTAAACCTGATGTAGTTGGACCCGGTGTTAATGTTTACTCAGCAACCTCAACCGGAAATACTGCTTATGAAACCTTAAGCGGAACTTCAATGGCAACTCCTGCCGTTAGTGGTTCCTTGTTATTGGTACAACAACACTTCAATAATTTAAAAAGCAGGTATATGCGCGCTGCAACCTTAAAAGGTTTAGTTATTCATACTGCTGATGAAGCAGGTTCAATTGGACCTGACTACAGGTTTGGTTGGGGATTAATGAATACACAATCATGTGTGAGATTTATTAATGACTCATCGTTTAATAAATTAGAAGAAAGAACCCTTACAAACAATCAAACACAAGCCATGCAATTTAGCGCTGATGCCGGTAAGCCGCTAAGAATTACGATTAGTTGGACAGATATGCCGGGTACACCTGTAACTTCTGCCTTTACTGATAATCCTACCCGCATGTTGGTGAATGATTTAGATATCAGATTAACTCGTCAAAGCGACGGACAAATCTTTCTTCCATACATTTTAAATCCGGCAAGCCCGGCTACAGCTGCTACAACCGGAGATAATATTGTAGATAATGTAGAACAAATTCATTTAGCTACTCCGGTTTCAGGTACTTATACTTTAACTATTTCTCATAAAGGAACATTAAGCGGCGGCTCACAAAATTTCAGTTTATTAATTAGCAATGCAGTTGAAAGGCCATACGCATTTTTTAATACAAACCGAACAGTTATTTGTGCAGGACAAACCGTAACGTTTACAGATGCATCAGCCGGAGGAATTTCACAACGCACGTGGTATTTTCCGGGAGGAACTCCATCTACATCTACTGCTCTTAATCCTGTTGTTACATATCCAACTGCGGGTAAATATCCGGTAGCATTAAAGGTTACAGGTGGTTTAGGAACTGATTCAGTATATAGAAGCAATTTAATTACAGTGGGCGGATTAGATTTGCCTTTTACCGAAACTTTTGAAAGCAATTCGAGCACAGTTTCGTCATGGACTATTACTAATCCTAATTCAGGAACAATTACTTGGGCACCTATAACTGTTGCAGGAACAACCCCTGGTAATACTGCCATGTACATGAACTTTTTCGACTATAATAATAATTTACAAAGAGATCAATTAACTTCACCATTGATTACCTTAAGAAGCGTAAGTGCAGCGAACTTAACCTTTCAGCATGCATATACCCGCTACGGTGGTAATACCTCTTCCGATAGTTTGGTGGTTCTGGTAAGTACCAATTGCGGAGTTTCTTGGACAAGGATTGCAGCATTCGGTGAAAATGGAACCGGTAATTGGGCAACCTATCAAGAAGCTAATTACCCTTTTGGAAGTCAGAATGAATTTACGCCAACCGCGGCGGCTAACTGGTGCGGAGGTGGCACAGGAGCTGCATGTCGCACCATTTCATTAAATCAGTTTGCCGGTCTTCCAAGTTTATTGATTCGATTCGAATCAGTAAACCAATATGGTAATAATTTATACCTTGACAATATAAGTGTAACCGGTACACTAATTAAGCCAGTTGCTGCCTTTACTGCTAAAACTACTGTGTGTGTTGGCGAAGCAGTAAAATTTAATGATGCATCCGACCACTTCCCTTCTTCATGGCAATGGACATTTACAGGAGCATCTGCAAATTCATCAACCGAACAAAACCCAACAGTAAGTTTTAGTGCCCCCGGGCAATATGCTGTTAAGTTAAAGGTAAGTAATAGTGGTGGCGCGGATAGTATTACCCTAAATAATTATATAACTGTAGTACCTGCACCAAATGCACCAAATATTAAGGCAGCATCAGCTACTTCGTTATGTAATGGCGATAGTGTTTTGTTATCAACCGATTCAAGCGGCAATAACTTATGGTATAAGGATAATGTGTTAATTGCCGGCAATGCATCATCATTGTATGCTAAAGTTTCTGGCGTGTACAGTGTGAGGCGAAGTAACGGCACATGCGAAAAAGGAAGTGATATCACTATTCAGGTTGACGATAAACCGAGCACACCAACAATAACTTCAACAGTAACAGGCACTGCATTTTGTCCCGGAGGCAGTTCTACATTAACTTCAAGTGCAACTGCAAATAATCAATGGTACAGAAATGGAGTTATGATTAATGGTGCCAATACAAGAAGTTATGTGGTTAATGACTCTGGATCTTATACTGTTATAACTGCAAATGGTGTTTGTCAATCGAATCCTTCGGCAGCTAGAAGTTTCGGTTTGTTTGAACGCCCGACTATTGGAAGCATCAGTGGACCGGATGAACCAAGAAGACTGGAAAATATTCAGTTTAGTGTACCAAATGTAGCAGGTCAAACCTACGAATGGAGTATTGTTAACGGAAGTATTTTAAGTGGCAATCAAACATCAACCGTAACCGTTCGATTTAACAATATTGATTCAGGAAGCATAACCGTAAACTCTCGCTCAAGTGTAGGATGTAGAAGTATCCCTACAATCAAACGTTTTATGGTATTTCCGGCACTTGGATTACCTGAAAATAACTGGATTGAGCAAGTGCAGGTATATCCTTCACCGGCATCAGTTGTGGCTACAGTAAAAATAAACTCGTTAAGAAAACAACAACTTCAGATTAGGTTGATTAATATGTTAGGACAATCCGTTTGGGAAAACCAATACTTAAATAATCAAGGTGAAGAGCGAATACAGTTACCGATTGACAACATAAATAAGGGAATTTATTTTGTTGAATTGGAAAACGAAAATGGTAAGGTGGTAAAGCGTTTGGTAATTGAATAAATAAAAAGTCATAAAAAAACCTCTGTAAAACGGAGGTTTTTTTATTACTAAATAAGTATGAGTGGATCAACAACGTTCAGTTCAATTTCTTGTAAAATGGCTAGCACTTCATCTGCTGTTTTGGCCGTAACTAAAGCTGTTCTATATTCTTTAAAATGAGGGATACCTTTAAAATACTGGCTATAGTGGGTTCTCATTTCAACTACACCAACTATTGGTCCCTTCCATCTTATACTAAAATCAAAATGTTTACGAACCACAGCCACACGTTCAGCTATTGAAGGTGGAGGCAACAAAGTTCCTGTTGCCATAAAATGTTTTACTTCATTAAAAATCCATGGATAACCGATAGCAGCCCTACCAATCATAATACCATCAACACTGAATTTGTTTTTATATTCAAGGGCTTTTTGTGGCGAATCAATATCCCCATTTCCGAAAATAGGTATTTGTATGCGGGGATTATTTTTCACTTTTGCTATTAATGTCCAATCCGCATCACCTTTATATAATTGGGCACGAGTTCTTCCGTGAATAGTTAAAGCCTTTATGCCAACATCAAATAAACGTTCGGCAACCTCCTCAATGTTTTTCGACTGATCATCCCACCCCAATCGGGTTTTAACCGTAACCGGAAGTTTGGTTGACTTTACCACACGATCGGTTACTTTTATCATTTGAGGTAAATCTTTCAGAATTCCTGCACCGGCCCCTTTACAAACCACTTTTTTCACCGGACACCCAAAGTTGATATCTAATAAATCAGGCTGAGTAGCATCAACTATTTGGGCTGCAATACCCATTGATTCTTCGTCGCCGCCGAATATCTGAATGCCTATTGGACGTTCATAATCAAAGATATCCAACTTTTGTTTACTTTTAATAGCATCACGAATAAGACCTTCGCTGCTAATAAATTCAGTGTACATTAAATCAGCTCCTTTATCCTTGCATACTGCACGAAAAGGAGGATCGCTAACATCCTCCATAGGAGCAAGTAAAAGCGGGAATTCTCCTAAAGATATGTTTCCTATTTTAACCATTGTTATATTCGCACCTGCAAAAGTACATAAATGACTGAAAAGAAAATGTTTTGGGAACATCCGGCCGTATATTTTATTACGCGAATGATGATATTATTAGGGATGATGATATTTTGGGGTGGAGTAGGTTATATAGCCGGAGTTAGCATGATTCAACCAATATGGGGTATTGATTTAGTTAAAACGCCAAGCGATTTAAACAATTTAGATAATCCATTGATACTACAAGCAACAAAGCTTATTCAAGCGCTCAGTTCTATCGGACTGTTTATAGTGCCTTCATGGTTATTTTGCAAATCCATACAACAAGAACCGGTTGAATATTTAAAATTAAATAGAAAACCTTTACTAAAAGAAATGTTGATAGCGTTGGTATTAGTTTTTGCAGCTATGCCTGTTGTAAGTTGGATGTTTTACATTAATCAACAAATCACATTGCCGGCAAGCTTTCACGAATTAGAGCAATATTTACAAGAAACTGAAAATAAAGCGGCTAAAATTACTATGGCTTTTCTGAATGTGAATGAGTGGAAAGGATTACTGATTAACATCGTTGTAATTGCCTTATTACCCGCCATTGGTGAAGAGCTTTTATTTAGAGGTGTATTTCAAAACTTCATTAGGCATGTTACCGGTAAAAGACACTTTGCAGTTATTGTTACCGCGATATTGTTTAGTGCAATACATTTTCAGTTTTATGGTTTTTTTCCACGATTTTATCTAGGATTGGTACTTGGTTATATGTTTTTGTTCACCGGAAATATTTGGATAACCATACTTATTCATTTTGTGAATAATGCCTTTACAGTTATTTGCAGTTATGGGCCAATAAAAAATAAGCTTCCCGAAATCATGCAAGATGGATATGTATTTGAATCGTGGGTGGTTAATACCTCTAGTTTTGTGATCAGCACCTTGTTAATAGCACTTATTTATAAAATTACTTATAAAAGAGTTTGGTATAATGGAGAGTAACTTTAATATCGTTTATCAAACAACCAACCCAATAGATGCTGAGATGATTATACAATTATTAGAGGATCACCAAATTGTTGCTTTTAGCATGAATAAATTAGACAGTAGTTATCTTGCATTTGGAAGAATTGAGATATATTGCCCCGCCGATCAATATGTGTATGCAAAGCATATCATTAAAAAACACACCTGAAAATGAAAAGTAACTTTACACAAAGGGCCATAACCGGAGGAATATTTGTAGCCGCAATAATTGGGTGCACCTTATTAAGCGAGTTCAGTTTTTTTATCCTCTTGTTTGCTATTAATTTTTTATGCTTGTTAGAGTTTTATGAGCTTGTTTTACCTGATAAACGTTGGATAGAAAAATATTTAGGAATCATTTGTGGCAGCATCATTTTTATCATGTTTGCTTTAATTTTTTCGGCCGACTTATCGCTTGCTTGGTACTACAACCTGATACCAGTATTCTTGTTTATGTTTATCATTAAACTGTTCGAAAAAACACATAATGAATTTTCAACTTTAGCTTTTCAAGTATTAGGTCTTTTATATATCACATTACCATTGGTGATGTTATGTAAGATGGGCTTTTTAAATTCACTAACATACAGCGCCGGTTTGCCAATGGGCTTTTTCTTTTTGTTATGGACAAGCGACACGGGCGCTTATATTGCCGGCAGGGCATTTGGTAAAACTAAATTATTTGAACGCATTTCACCTAAAAAAACTTGGGAAGGTAGTATAGGTGGAACTATTTTCACCATGGCTATTGCATTTGCTTTATCATTTGTATTCGACGACGTCCAATTAATTGACTGGTTGATAATAGGATTATTAGTGGTAGTTTTTGGTACGTTCGGCGATTTATTCGAATCACTGCTAAAAAGAAATTTACATATTAAAGATAGTGGAACACTTTTACCCGGGCACGGAGGTGTATTGGATCGTTTTGATGGATTATTTCTTGCCATTCCGGCTGTTTTCTTTTATTTAATGCTAACCAACTAGAATGAAACTTTTTAAAATATTTCTGATTATATATCTAATAGTTTTTGGCTTCTTTATTGCCTCCAGGTTCTTTCCAAATACTTATAGCATTGAAAGGAGTATTGTAATCAATAAACCTTTACATGAAACTTTTTTGTTTATGAGTGATTTTAAAAACTGGGAGAAGTGGAGTTTATGGAACAAACAGGTTGACCCATCATTAGGTTATTTTTACAATAAAAAATCGGGGGTGGTTGGTGCTAAACAATACTTTTATGCAGATAAAATTGGGAAAGGTTGTTTTGAAATTACAGCTTTAACATCCGATTCGGCATTAAGTTTTTTATTGACCATTAATAAAAGTGATCATACTGCGAATGGAACATTCTTGTTTAATGCAGAAAATGATAGCACAACCAAACTTACGTGGATTGATAGTGGTGATGTTGGTGATAATCCTATAAAACGATTTATGATTCCTTTATCTAAATCAAATAGTGAACAAAATTTAGATGCCTCGCTAAAACAAATAAAGAAGGTTTTAGAGTCGCTATAAACTACCAATTATACCAAATGAACAAAGTAGACTACCGAAGTAGGGTAGCCTATTTTTAATGCTTTAAATCTAAATCAGACGTTAATCTTTTTCCGACTCATCAATAGCTTTGTCTATCATCTCCTGAATAACCTTTTTATCTTTATCTGAAATATTATTCCGCTGTAAAGCTATTTCTTTAAGTTTCTTATAGGTTGTACTTTTTTTAGCCTCAATAGCCAACCAAGTGGTGTATTGATTCGACTTCTCACTCTTAAAAGTTTTTTCATCAATTAACCTGATGTCAACAATAATTTGATTAAGTACTTCACGAGTTAATTGTTGAAAACGCTCATTAAAATCGCCTAAATTTTCGCCAACCTGACGTTCGCCAACATAATTTTCACTTAAACTTTTTATTTGTGTTTGTACTGATGAAGCCAATCGTTGTTTAGCACTTAACATGGCCTTATCTCTGCTGGTTTGCAAATTGGTACTTTCGCCACTTGCCACGGCTCTCCACCACCGGTTATTACTTTCATATTTATTGCCTTTAAATGGTGTTTTTACTTCTTGCATTCCATCTAGTTTTGGTTTGCACGATACTACCAACAATAAAGCAACTGAGATAAATAAATAATTTTTCATAGTAGTTAGTTTGTTTTATTCCATTAGCAACAATAATACCAAACTAATGATCGTATTGATCTTGTTCCAGTTCGGCATTTTCACGTGCAATCATCGCGGCCTTCAATAAAGCCATTAAACCATTGCGCTTCACCTCTGCATCATCCATTAAAAAAACATCATAAGGATTACTTACTTTAATAATATAACTCTCAAACAACCTTTGCTCAAACCATTGCTCATAAGTTTTTTTCTGATACACATTTCCCTGATTATACATCAATGAGTTTACCATTACATTCCTTAAAGTAAGCTCATTTGTTTTAGGTAAATTATATCTTAACCAACATAAAGGAATTAAGCCTAAACTAATTCCTGAAACCTGTTTTTCATACAAAGGTGCTATAGCAATGATACGTGTGTGCTCAGTACCGGATTTTTTATCAAAAATAACATCCTCCATTATCAATAAAAAGCGCAAACGTTCAGCAGGATTTAGTCGCTCAATAATGGTATCAACTGTGTATAATCCATCATCCTCATTCGGGTTTAATAATTTCTTTGCATAAACAGTATCAACTCCAATACTAATAAATTCTTCTAAATGATAAAATTGTCGAAGTGAGTCATCTTTATACGGCCGAAGTTGTCCACTAACTACAGCATCATACATTACCTTTACGACAGGATTTACAGGCCATTCTGCCACTTTATTTTTCTTTTGCCTTAAATCAACCACACGCCAAACCCGTTTGGATAACATTACATCTGCTTCTCGCAAAGGTTGCGGTTGAATCGGTTGTTGTTGCGCATATCCTACAATATGCGTACAAATAAATAACAGCCCAAAAAAAATCAGCCTGCCTGTATTCATATTATTCTGCTATAACAACTGCAGTGCCTGTAATGCTAACCATTAACATACTGCCTTTGCCTCCTAAAGTTGCATAGTCAATATCAATCCCTATAACTGCGTTAGCTCCTACCTGACGAGCCTTTTCAGTAATCTCGGCTATGGCTTGTTCGCGTGCTTCTTGTAATACTTGTTCGTAGGAGCCCGAGCGACCTCCGATAATATCCCTTATAGAAGCAAAAAAATCTTTGAAAAGATTTGCTCCTAAAATAACTTCACCTGAAACAATACCTATATATTGTTTGATTTCTTTTCCTTCTAAAATTGGTGTGGTTGCTAATAACATAGTTTTAAATTTATTCAATAATATCCTTTTAAACCCAAATAACAGATAAAAATTTAATCACCTAATAAACACCATTTTATTTTTTTTATTGTTCACTTAACATCATTAAAAAACTATTTTTTTCGTTTTCTTTGTCTACTAACCTAGCTATATAAAAACACACATGCGTACTCTAGTATTAATGATGCTATTGCCTGCCCTTTCTTTTGCTCAACAAAACAAAGTATTGAGCGGTTTTATTAAAGATGCCGGCAGCAAAGAAATGTTAATTGGTGCAAGCATCGCCATACCAAAACTAAAAACCGGAACTATATCAAATGCCTATGGTTTTTACTCCATTACCTTACCGGCTGATAGTTATGAAGTAATCATCAGTTATGTTGGATATGCCCCTAAAGCTTTTCGCATCAACCTTACACAAAATGTTGAACTGGATGTTGAAATAAAAGAAAATAGCATGATGAAAGAAGCTGTGATTACAGATAGCCGACAAACTTCGAACCTAGCTGAACAAACACGTATGAGTGTAATTGAAATTCCTGTAAATCAAATAAAAGATATTCCTGCTTTGTTAGGCGAAAAAGATGTACTTAAAGTAATTCAATTATTACCTGGTGTTCAAAAGCCAAGTGAAGGTAATTCGGGAATTTATGTACGAGGTGGCGGACCTGATCAAAATTTAATTATTCTCGATGAAGCAATTGTATATAATGCCTTTCATCTGTTTGGTTTCTTCAGTTTGTTTAATGGTGATGCACTAAAAAGCATCGAACTTACCAAAGGTGGTTTTCCTGCAAGATATGGCGGACGTTTGTCGTCAGTTATTGATATGAGTATGAAGGAAGGAAATAAACAAAAAATTAAAGGTGAAGCAGGAATAGGTATTGTATCGGCGCGATTTTTACTTGAAGGACCTATCATTAAAAATAAATCTTCGTTTATTATTTCTGCACGACGAACTTATATTGATGCTCTCATCCGTCCATTTATGACTGATGATGTTGGTGGCTATTATTTTTACGATGTGAATGCTAAAGCTAACTATGAATTTAATAACAAAAACAGATTATATGTGAGCGGTTATTTTGGGCAAGATCGCTTTTTTTCGGAGGTTGATGGCAACAACTTTAAATCGAAATACAGCATGGGCTGGGGTAACAGCACCGCCAGTGTAAGGTTAAACCACTTATACAATAATAAAATGTTCAGCAATACTTCATTTATATTCAGCAATTATAGGTTTCAAGTTAAGATAACCGAATCAGATGTTGACGGTTCGTATTCATTAAATTACCGATCAGGCATTCGCGATTATTCTTTGAAACATGATGTAGATTATCGTCCAAATAAAAACCACAGCATTCGTTTTGGCGGTCAATCAATATACCATCAATTTACCCCATCTGCTATTGTTGTAAACAGCAGTTTTATTGGAGAAGACACCTTAGCCAAAAACATAATAGGTTCGATAGAGAATGCCTTATATATTGAAGATGATATTAAAATTGGACTGCGGGTAAGAATAAACCCAGGACTACGCCTTACTCACTTTACTGCCGGAAAGCGAAACTACTTTAATGCTGAACCTAGGTTAAATGCTGCATATAATATTAAAAGTGATTTAGCTGTTAAAGCATCTTATGCCATCATGAATCAATATGTTCATTTATTAACCAATACCGGTATTGGTTTACCCACTGATTTATGGGTACCTAGCAGCGATAACCTTAAACCGCAACGAAGCAGCCAAATTGCTGCCGGAATTGCTAAAGATTTTAACAAACAAAACTTTAGTGTTAGTATAGAAGGTTATTATAAAAAAATGAATAACATTATTGCGTATAAAGAAGGAGCAAGTTTTATTGATATAGAAAATACGAACAATACTGATAAGTTTTCTTACGAAAAAAATATTACCAGCGGAACCGGTGAAAGTTATGGAGCCGAGTTTTTAATACAAAGAAAAACAGGAAAACTTACCGGATGGATAGGTTATACTTTAAGTTGGATACAATGGCAATTTGATGAACTTAATTTCGGTAAACCTTTTTGGGCAAGGTATGATAGAAGACATGATATTTCCATTGTGGGTATTTATAAAATCAAAGAACAAAAAGAAGATAAGAATGGACTTACATTTTCAGCTACTTGGGTTTATGGCACCGGTAATGCAATAACACTGCCTATGTCAACTTACCCTTCACCGCGACATAATCCCGGTACACCTATAAGCAATCCAAACAATGGATGGAATGAAACCGTTTCTGAATATACCTCACGCAATGCGTTTAGAATGGCCCCTTATCACCGTTTAGATGTTGGTCTTCAAATTCACAAACAAATGAAAAATTGGATACGTACTTGGGAGATTAGTGTTTACAATGTGTACAACCGCTTAAATCCATTCTTTTATTATGCCGAATCGAATGGTAATACCACAAGGTTGCGTCAGATTACCCTTTTTCCTTTTATACCATCAATTAGTTGGAACATTAAATTTTAAACCATGAAAAAATTAGTATATATTCTTTTAGTTTTATTGTGTCAAGCTTGTGTGCGTGATGCAAAAGATATTGAACTTCCTAAAGCTGAGAATAAACTGGTATTGAATAGCTTTATATCGCCGGAAGATTCCTTTATAGTTGTGAAACTGGGATTAAATGCACCAATTTTTGGTTCAAATGTGCAAGGCACACCTGATTGGAGTGAAGCAACAGTTAAGCTTAGTGAACAAGGTGGTGCTAGTGCAGATTTAAACTATAATTTTGCCGAAGAAGCTTTTATTATTCATCAAGCAGTATTCCCTATTAAACCCGGTAAAACCTATACCGTTGAAGCAACCTACAAACAATTTAAAGTGAGTGCATCATGCACTGTTCCATTGCAACTAATAGAATTAAGCAATGCTAAAATTGTAAAACTTCGCGATCCATTGACGAGCTCGTCAGGTGGCCCAATCTATCGCATTAGTTATTCATTTAATGACATTCCCGGACAAAAAAATTATTATCGCATCATCACCCAAAGTTGGGCAACCGGAGGGTTCAGACAATCACCGGAATATTGGGAAATTTGTAACAGTTTATTCACCGATGAAAATAAAGATGGTAGTTCGTTTTCCGGCACATGTGAAGATTTTAGTTGGAGTTCAAGCGGCATGGATACCAACACCAATGCCCGTTATATTTTTGTAATGAACTGCGATAAAGATTATTATGAATTTATCTCACGCCGACTTAATTACTTCGGGGAAGATCCATTTAGTGAACCATTTCAAATGCATTCAAATGTTAAAAATGGTTTAGGCATTTTTGCCAGTTATCGCAATAAAATTGTAAAGGTTGCACTACCCTAATTGCAAACGTGCAATCTCCGATTCAAACCTTTGTTTATTTATCGGAACAACACCAACTTCTTCGCATACCAAACCGCCAGCAAGATTAGCTAATGCAGCTACTTGCGTAATATCCATTTTTAAGGCAAAGCATAATGCAGCTACACTCACAACAGTATCTCCTGCCCCACTCACATCTGCAATCTTTCTAATGTGCGCAGGAACGTAATGAAAAGTTTGTCCATCTGTAATCATTACGCCCTTTTCACTCATGGTAATCATGGCATGTTTTAGCTGCATTAAACTCATCATTTTTTTAACCGCCTCTTCTAATTGAGTTGGTTCGTCTGCGTCAAAGTCTAACTTCAACCCTTCTTTCAATTCTTTTAAATTCGGCTTAAATAAATCAGCTTCTTTGTAATGAATAAAGTTTCTTTTCTTAGGATCAACAATTACCGGAATGCCTTTTTTATGTGCAAGCTTTATAATACCTGCAATATTCTCTTCAGTTAATACCCCTTTATCATAATCTTCAAATATCACTACATCTGCATCAATCATTAATTCATAAATACGTTTTACTAATTCATAACTATCGAATTCACTTAATGCATGTGTATCTTCTGTATCTATTCGTAACATTTGGGTTGATTGTGATATCACCCTTAACTTTACCGTAGTTACCCTATTGTCTGATTTTAAAATTCCACTTGTACCCACACCATATTGATGAAATAAATCAATTAAATCTTCTCCATCTTTATCATTTCCTACCACCGAACATACAATTGGCTTTGCGCCTAAGGCTACTAAGTTCATAGCCACGTTTGCCGCACCACCTAATCGGTTTTCTTTTTTATCAACGGCTACCACAGGCACTGGAGCCTCAGGAGAAATGCGTTCAACTTTCCCAAAATAATAAGCATCAATCATCACATCACCCACCACTAATACTTTTAATCCTGCAAATTGATTAATCAACATAAATTTTATTTTAACTGTTCTAAACCTTTTTTTATCCTAGCTAATGCCGTTACTAATTTCTCATCGGCTGTGGCATAACTTATACGAACGCACAATGGTGCACCAAACGCTTCGCCGGTAACCATACTCACATGAACTTCATTTAATAAATATAAACACAAATCTGTTGCTGTTTTTATTTGATAGGTTCCATGCGATTTACCAAAGAAAGAACTAACATCAGGGAAAGCATAAAAAGCACCATCAGGCATGTTACATTTTAACCCTTCAATCTGTTGTAATCCGTTAATTACTAAATCACGCCTGCGTTGATAAGCCTTTCGCATGTGTTGGGTAGGTTCTTGTGTACCATTTAAAGCAGCCACAGAAGCATGTTGTGCAATTACATTGGTTCCACTGGTATATTGGCCCTGAATTTTTTCGCATGCCTTTGATAAAGCTAATGGAGCCGCTATATAGCCAATTCGCCAACCTGTCATCGCATAGCCTTTACTCATGCCATTAATCACCACTACCCTATCTTTAATAGACCCAAAGGAAGCAATACTATAATGTTGTTCCACGAAATTAATATGCTCATAAATTTCATCACTAATCACCACAATATTTTCATGTTGCTCAAACACTTTCACCAATGCAGCCAATTCGCTTTTATCATATACACTTCCCGTGGGGTTACAAGGTGAACTGAACATAAATGCTTTTGTTTTTGATGTAATCGCTTGCTTCAATTGCTCAGTTGTTATTTTAAATTGTTGCTCAACACCTGCATGTACAAAAACAGGAATACCTCCCATTAACTTCACCATTTCACTATAACTCACCCAATATGGTGTAGGAATAATTACTTCATCACCCGGATTAATTAAAGCCATAATCACATTCATTATCGCATGCTTAGCTCCGGTTGACACCACAATTTGCTCGGGCTCATAAGTCAAACCGTTCTCCCTTAACAATTTGTCGCAAATGGCACGCCGTAACTCAGGTATGCCGGCAACAGGAGTATAAAAGGTAAACCCTTTATCCATGGCATCTTTTGCCGCATCCAGAATGTGTTTTGGTGTAACAAAATCAGGTTCACCCAAACTTAAACTGATTACATCATGTCCTTGGGCCGCCAACTCCCTGCTCAACTTAGCCATGGCTATGGTTTGAGGTTCGTTGATGGTATCTATTCTATCTGCTAATTTCATTTTTTAAATAAAGTGCGAATATAGTTTTTGTAACTTGATTAGAAGTTACGGATTTATTTTAATTTTACATCACCATGAGAATTAAAATCCGGTGGATAATTTGTATACTGCTGATTCTTGCTTTATCAACCTGTAAGAAGGATGATCAGCACCAAATTTTAGGCCCGGGTATTTTTTTATCTACTGATTTGCCCGCACATACCTGGTTTGATCTTCGTGAATACCTCCTCTCAAGAAATGCCAAAATAACTTTTTACACACAATCATATCAGTTTTTAGATTCGGCAAGCAAAGCAAAAATTAAAATAATGATGCAAGATGGTCACGAAATGGCTCATCATACCTCACACCACATTCATGCGGATGAATATATGCGCTCGCATAGCATCAGCGATTATATGCATAACGAAATTTATAACATGGATAGCGCTCTTGAAGCAGACGGAATATTCACTGAAAACTTTGCTTACCCGTATGGCGATTTCACGCAAGAAACCGACCGTGCACTGCTACAACGTTTTAAAAGCATCAGGAAAATCATAAGCCCTTATGCAAATAAAAAACTTGCCGATGTAGATCAAATTTATTATCGGTTTAAAGGTGTTAGAATACTTTATGGATGCACCGTTGATAGCAAAATGAATTTTAATGTAAAAGAAATTTTAGAAGCCTTGGATAAAGCTAAAAGCAGCCGACAAACCATAAGTTTATATTGTCATTTCGTAAATCGTGGCCAAGCTGAATTAAACAACCAATTGGCCATTAATTACAACGATTTTATAGCGATAATAGAACATGCCAATAAACTAAGACTAAAGTTTTATACAGCTAAAGAAATAAGCAGATGAAATGGCTTTGGTTGTTGTATTTAATAAGCTTTTTTGGTCAGTTAAAAGCACAGCAATGGTTGCATACTATCGGACTAAATTTGGTTGGTCCATCCGAATTGTTTGATGTGCATGCAATCATAAAACTTAAACCACAAAAACATTTCCTTTTATTGGGTGCCACATGGAAACCAACCTCCCAAAAGTTTGCCCAAATTGAAGACATCAACTACTTGGTTTTTCCTGTTCAATACCAATATCATTTTTACATCTTCCGTAATCTACAACTTGATGCCAATGCCGGTTTTCAATTTCAATATAACATCAGCAGATACATACCTAATCAACTAAAAATAACTCCTGTAATCGGACTTTCCTACACCAAAAACTTCATTAAAAATTGTTATTATGTTAGAGGAGGAGTGAATTTTTTTATTCCCCAATATATTTATGCCGACAAGTATGAAACATTCACTTATACCGCAACTAATGGATTGTTATGGCCCCAGATTGGTGTAGGAAAATACCTTCATTAGTTCACGTTCAACAGTTTTTCGCATCAACAATCATTTGCACAAACAAAATCGGTTAATTCATGCATAAATTATTTCCTTAACCTTATTTCATAAAAAACCCGAAAAAGACTGAGTAAAAGTTCTTACAACACAAATCCGCAAAGCCCTAAATCACTTGTCAATAATTATTTGTAGAGTTCATCATCCATCGTTCATTTACTTGCAAAAGATAGAAAGAATGAATTTATGTCGGTAATTGATTGAAAAAAAATAAATGCAGTAGGCTTTTCAGCCAATATTTCTTAACTACTCCACTATTTCATGTCAAAGTAACTTAAATACAGCAATGGAATTAATGTTGATTTAAATTAAAAGCAATACGAAAAGCGATTGCTTAAAATAGGAAATTATGAATTTTGATAAGTTTACGATTAAGTCACAGGAAGCCATTCAACAAGCCCAACAAATAGCGGCGAGTAATGCGCATCAGTCCATCGAAAATGGTCACCTTTTACAAGGATTATTTGATACCGACGAAAACATCATATCCTACTTACTAAAAAAAATTAATGCAAACGAAGCTCGCATCAAACAAAGTTTAACCGCTATTATTAAAGGTTATCCAAAAGTGAGTGGCGGCGGCGGACAATACCTTGGAGCATCAGCCAATACAACACTCACCAAAGCCCAAAGTTTCCTTAAAGAATTTAATGACGAATTTGTATCCATTGAACACCTCTTACTTGGGTTATTACAAGGTGGAGATGCTATTGGTAATTTGTTAAAAGATGCAGGCGTAGTAGAAAAAGATTTAAAGAAAGCCATTAAAGATTTACGTGGTGATGCCAAAGTAACCTCAGCCGGAGCCGAAGCACAGTACAATGCATTAAATAAATATGCTAAAAATTTAAATGAACTGGCGCAACAAGCAAAGTTAGATCCGGTAATCGGTCGTGATGAAGAAATAAGAAGAGTGCTGCAAATATTATCACGCCGAACTAAAAATAATCCTGTACTTATAGGTGAACCGGGCGTGGGAAAAACGGCAATTGCAGAAGGATTAGCACATCGAATTGTGAGTGGAGATGTACCTGAAAATTTAAAGTCAAAACGAATTTTTTCGTTAGACATGGGCGCCCTGATCGCCGGTGCAAAGTATAAAGGTGAATTTGAAGAACGTTTAAAAGCTGTAATTAAAGAAGTGATTGACAGTGACGGAGAAATTGTGCTGTTTATTGATGAAATTCACACCTTAGTTGGCGCAGGTGGCGGTGGAGAAGGCGCAATGGATGCAGCTAATATTTTAAAACCGGCCTTAGCACGTGGCGAATTACGTGCAATTGGTGCAACAACCCTTGCCGAATACCAACGTTATATCGAAAAGGATAAAGCCCTTGAACGTCGCTTTCAAAAAGTGTATGTTGATGAGCCGGATACCGAAAGTGCTATCTCAATTTTACGCGGACTTAAAGAACGTTATGAAGTACATCATAAAGTACGTATTAAAGATGAAGCCATTATTGCAGCGGTTGAATTATCTCAACGTTATATCAGCGATCGTTTTTTACCTGATAAAGCTATTGACTTGATGGATGAAGCTGCATCAAAGTTGCGTTTAGAAATTGATTCGGTTCCGGAAGAAATTGACCAACTGGATAGAAGAATTATGCAGTTAGAAATTGAACGCGAAGCCATAAAACGCGAAGGCGACGAAGAAAAAATCAAACAACTCAGTTCAGATATCTCCAACTTGCAGGCCGATCGTAATGGGCTTAAAGCAAAATGGCAAAGTGAAAAAGAAGTGGTTGACGGTATTCAACAAAACAAACAATTAATTGAACACCTGAAACACGAAGCTGAACTTGCCGAACGTAATGGCGATTTTGCAAAGGTGGCCGAAATTCGTTACGGAAAAATTAAAGATACTGAAAATACACTTCAACTCCTTCAACAAAAGTTAGCCGAACAACAAGGTGATAGCGCAATGGTGAAAGAAGAAGTGGAAAGCGAAGACATTGCCGATGTAGTGAGCCGTTGGACAGGCATACCTGTTACTCGTATGTTACAAAGCGAACGCGAAAAATTATTGCGCTTAGAAGATGAATTACACCAACGTGTAGTAGGACAAGAAGAAGCAATTGCTGCAATTAGTGATGCCATTAGAAGAAGTCGCGCGGGATTAAGCGATCCGAAAAAACCCATAGGCTCTTTTATATTTTTAGGTACAACAGGTGTGGGTAAAACCGAATTGGCAAAAGCCTTGGCCGAATTTTTATTTAACCAGGACAGTGCTATGGTGCGTATTGACATGAGCGAATACCAAGAAAAACATACCGTAAGTCGCCTAATTGGTGCCCCTCCGGGTTATGTTGGCTATGAAGAAGGTGGACAATTAACCGAAGCTGTACGCCGACGTCCATACTCTGTGGTGCTGTTAGATGAAATAGAAAAAGCCCATCCTGATGTGTTTAATATTTTATTACAAGTATTGGATGATGGCCGACTAACTGATAACAAAGGACGTGTCGCTAATTTTAAAAATACTATCATAATCATGACATCAAACATAGGCTCACATATCATACAAGAAAAACTGGAGAACTATAATGAGTTCAACAAAGAAGATAAGTTGGCTGAGGCAAAAATAGGTGTAATGGAGTTGTTAAAGCGCAGTATACGACCGGAGTTTTTAAATCGAATAGATGATGTAATCATGTTCACGCCGTTAAGTAGGGAAGACGTTCGCCACATTGTTGAATTGCAATTTAAACACATTCAACACAACTTGGCCGAACAAGATATAACCCTAAGTGCAACAGAAGAAGTTTTAGATTGGTTGTCGCAGTTAGGTTACGATCCACAGTTTGGAGCGCGCCCTTTAAAACGAGTGATACAGAAGCGAATTTTAAACGAACTATCAAAAGAAATTTTAGGCGGACAAATAAAAAAAGATGCCGATATATTGATTAAGCTAAATGACAAAAACCAGTTTGAATTTATAAACCAAAGCTAAGCATTTGTATTGCAACTTAACTCATAACCTAGAGTTAAGCTGCAATGCCTGCCAGTGTATCTATTAAACCTCCGGATTAAACTAACCCAAACATTAAATTGTTAATTTAAGTTTAATTTAGCTTCTTTAAATAAAAGAGTACTTTACCCACATTAACAAAAAACAGTTAATGAGGATACCACTACTTTGTTTAATGATTTTAACAGGTATATTGCAACAAACAAACGCACAACAAAAACCTGCAATAAGTTATCGGTTGCAGGTAATAAATGATAACGACCTTTATATGTTGCAATTACAAGACGGTTATTATAGCAATGGTATTGATATAAACTTTAGTCTGATTAATTACAACAGCAACAATAAAAAGCAGATAACCACCTGGCAACTCACACAAAAAATATTTACACCACAAGGCAGAGGTTATTTTATCAGAAATGGAATTGATAGACCTTTTGCAGGATATTTACATTCAGCGTATATAAAAACAAAATTCATATCCGTAAGCAAAATGCTCAGATATGGAGCAAGTGTGGGTACGATTGGCAAACAATCATTAGCCGAGGCATTACAAAACTTGTCACATTCCTTTATTGGAATTGATAAACATATAGGTTGGCAGCATCAAATAAGTAATGAAGTTAATATACAACTACAAGCCAAATATGTAACACAAGTAACAGCACCGGTTTATCACGATAAAATAGTCATTTATCCATATACACAGGCGCAATTGGGCAATTGCTTTACACATGCTGCGGGAGGCTGTTATTTTGTAGTTGGCAAGGCAGAGTCATTACACAACAGCGGACTATTTGGGGCATATACTAAGAATAATTTACAACCCAACAAATATCGTGGCGAGTGTTTTATATACTATCGGCCGCAAGTATTATACCAGTGGTATAATGCCACCATACAAGGAGGCATGTTTGAACGTAATAACCAACAAATAACACTCATACCCAAGCAACTGATGTTCGAACAAACCTTAGGGTTTATATACAACAAACAAAATAACGGACTACAATTAGGTATAACCTTTCAAAGCAAAGAAACCACTGTACAACAAAAACCACAATGGTATGGCACAGTAGGCTATGAAATAAGGTGGTAAAAGAAAAAAGCACGAAAAATGATTGAAGGGAAATACCTGCCCCTGCTAAGTCTTACTTAGGATTTGAGCGTTACAGATTTACATGAGAAGACCCTTATTTTCTATCCTATTACATGGCTTAGGATTTAGTTTTTATATATCTTAAGAAAGGGATTCTGTTTAAACCGGAGCGAAGTATTATTCGCAAATACCGAGATAGACTAACCAATACATTCAAATTCCCAAAAGGCAGGGTTATGGGCAATCGTATCTAAAAGTCAGTTCGAGTGATTGTATCATATACAGCGATAGTAATCACTTGAAAACTTGTCCTCTAATTTGTAAATTATAATGGTATCAATGTAAATGAATCAATCTTACTCATGACAGCATATACTTACTACATAAATTCATAAAAAAACAAATCAACTTAGCAATAGATTGTCTTGAATTTTTATATAATTTTACTTCATGATTTTTAAAATAGTCATCTTACAAAAACTTGGTAAATCAAAATTTTACTTCTTAAAAAGTACATCATAATGAGTAAAGAATTTCGGAGGCAATTAACCTTATTTATCAAATCGAGAGATGCAGTTTTAATAGAACAGATAAGAAAGGAGTATAACCCCAAACAATTTGAATTAATAAAATCACATGTTACACTTTGCCGGGAAGATGAAATTGAAAATATTGACCTTGTATTGTTTAATTTAAGCAGATTAAAGATTAAAGAAATACAAATTGAATTTGACAAATTGGTAAGATTTGATAACGATAAAGGGCTTATGCTTCATGCGAAGGAGTGTATAGCGTTTGAAGAGTTGCGACATCAAATTTTGAAGGGAATTATCAAAGAACCTAGAAAACAGGAGCCGCATATTACATTAATGCATCCAAGAAACTCATTATGCACTGACGATATCTATGATAAAATCAATAACTTAAATTTAACCCAAAAACTAATATTTGATACAATCAGTTTAATTGAGCAAAAAAATATGGGAAAATGGGAGCTAAGAGAAGAATTTAAGCTTGAGAAAGATGATAACATTCTTCATAGCTGACAGCTCAATGGTAGATAAAAACATATTGATGTTTACATTAGCTAACAACGATTATTATTTTTAGAATAAACCTATGGCTGAATACTTTAATAAAATTGGGAAATAGAACCTATTACAAAGCTGAGTTGAACAAATAAGTGCAATTTTTAAATACCTAAAAAAAACATTTAGTTTTTTTTACACTGAATAATGAAATCTTTGAATTGTCTATGTCGAAAAAGTATATCATTCACTTCATTATAATTACTTTTATTTGTTCTTGCATCGAGCCTGAACATACACCTATGCTAACTTATGATGCACCATTCCCAAAAAAGAATAAAAATCTATCATTAATGCTTGGTGATAAATTAACTATTAAACGTGCTAATGATACAATTGAATTAGAAATTATATCTACAAAAGATATAAATATCATACGTAATATCAGCAACAATGACACCCTTTTTATAGGTAAGGTTTCAACCTACTGAGGACTATATTATTTCAGTAAAATTATTAATGATAGTTCATTTTGGATTTTTGTTGTTAAAATAAGCGGGAATCAAATATATGGGCTTAATGATAACCGTAATCAAATGTTAAACTTGATGGATTATGTTTTATACAAGCAACATAACAAACTGGTAAAATACATCAATGAAGATACTACATTCATAAAACTTAAACCATTGAAACACGAAATGAAAAATTATTATAGCAAGTATCCATTTGCTAATCCTGATATTATTCTATCAAACCACCAACTAGAAATAATTAACACAAACATTAAGCAGATAGATACTACTGTTGATACTGAAGAAAGCCAACAACTAACTAAGGTATTTCCTAATCCAACAAAAGATATTATAAGAATTGCCTTACAAAGTGAACAGCATATTACATTCAAACTTAGCGACATCAATGGAAAAATAGTTCAAGAAGGTGTATTCAATGAAGTAAATAATGAACTCAACCTTAAATCTCAACCTGCGGGAAATTATATATTAACCATGATGAACTCCTTAACAAAAGAAAAAGAATATTTAAGAATTATAAAGATTGATTGATTTAATTCATCAAATATATCATGATTTTAATACTAAGTTATAAGCTAATGTAAGTTTAAGCATCTTATCAGAAAAATTACTGTACTTAATCCATCTTTAAAAGGTAAATATAACTTGATATTTAAATCCATTACCGGTACCACCTAAAAATAAAAAATTGGAAATCAATAAATTAAACCTACCTTGCCCGCTCATATTTTAATAATAACATAATGCAAGAAGGAAAAGTAAAGTTTTTCAACGAAATGAAAGGCTTTGGATTTATCACTCCTGATGAAGGACGTGACGACATCTTTGTTCACTCAAGTGGTTTATTAGACCGCATTCAAGAGAACGACAAAGTGAAATTTGAAACAGAAAGAGGTAAAAAAGGAATTAACGCTATAAACGTTGAAGTAATTTAATTTACAATTTAAGTTTTAATGAAAAACACGCTTCCTAAAGGTTAGCGTGTTTTTTTTATGTTATAAAGGTATCTCAACTGAAATACCGGTTTGAATATCAGGTGCATTGTTTACTTTAAAATCCTCAAGAATATAAATGCTCCAAATCCATTGATTACCTAATGTATAAATCAACGACCAGTATTGACTGTTTCTGTAAAGATGTGTTAAACCTAAATGCCAATGTGAGGTTAGCCTGTTACCAACAGGTGTTATATTATCAAACTCGCGTGCCGGATGATAAGGATCAATATAATTAAAATGTAAACCTAGGCTACGAAACTTCTCAGCATGCAACATTTTCCGGTATTCAAAAATAGCTTCAACTGATTTTAAAGTATGGTTACGACTGAAATCAACCGACTGTTTTAACGTAATTATCTTTTGTTGTAAAACACCTACAGATGCGCCTAATGTAAAATAATGCTTTGCACCATACTTAAATTGTTTTTGGATATTGGTTGAAATTCCTCCATCGAAACTACGATTAAACGATGTTGTATTAAAACTTGTGTGCACACCAAATCCCAGTTGAATATTTCTTTTGCTCAATTTTTGATGATGACAATAACGATAATAATGAAGCTGTATGCCGGGAATAATAAAAGCATTTTTAGATAAGTTAATCTCACGCCCTTCCCGATCCTTATAATATAAATAAGCATCATTAAGATTGTAGCGTTTTCTGGCAAACGGATCTTTGCCTCCGGCTATATTACTATGAAACCATTCAATAAATTCATCGCTTGTTACAAACGCTGTTGGCAAACTTCCACCGCTAAATAAAACTCCTTTAAATCCAACCTCCATTTCATCACGTTTAGAAAGTCTAATCCGCGTATGTACATACAAAGTACGTGTTACTCCATCGGCAGCATATACTGTTGAGTCATATTGTTGAGGAAAACCTTGGAAGATAGAATCGCGTTTGTGCCAAGGGAACTGACTTAACAACTGTGTAACCTTTGCATCATGAGGTAAATAACCTAAAACTTTGGGTTGCCATATATTAGCATTATTTAATCCGGCATGAAGAGTAATTTTTTGAACAGGAGCTGTTCTAAAATTATGTTGAACATAACCTATAAATTGCGCCAATGGATGAGATGGCAGTAAAAATGGCTTATAACTGCCTTTTATAACGGTAGTGTCACTTGCCTTAACCACATGAGTTAAGAACATAAAAATCACTAAAGAACTTAGATAGAGTAATTTGTTTGTTTTTTTTATCAAGCGAAGAATTAACTGTTAAATGATAAGATTTAAATACCTTATCTCTTACGAATGTATAATAGTTGTTTAGTAATTTATAATACGCCGTTTAAAATTTTATTACGTATTCAGGTTGTTATTAAATACAATCAATATATTTTTGAATAGTAACAAAATTTAATTTTAACTTATAGCTTGCGTGAATCATTATGCTACTGCATATAAATAAACATTTAATAAATACAATCTGTATGGTATGTTTATGCTTATCATGCAAATATATTGAGTCTAAAAAATCTGATGATTCATCACAGGATACCATAGGTAAGGTTTCAGACAGTATAACAAACCGCCCTACTATTAATGAAGTAAATATACCAATTGAAGAACAAGTACTACCATTTGTCTTTAAAGGTTATGCAGTTTTAAAATTAAGCGTTGGTGATGTAAATCTTGATGAAAAAGAAGATTGTATTTTGGTATTAAAAAGAATAGGAGAAGATAAAGAATCTACAGAGATAGATTCATTAAGAAGAAGACCTTTACTGATTTTAATCAGAGATAAAAACAATAAATTAGTTTTAGCTAGAAGAAATGACAACACTGTTTTGTGCTATGAATGTGGCGGAGTAATGGGTGATCCCTTTGTTGATGTAGAAATTAAGGATGGCTACTTTCAGGTATTTCATTATGGAGGAAGTGCATGGCGGTGGACAAGAGACATTACTTTCAAATATGAAACAAAGGATCAAGAATGGTATTTACATCAAGATGAAAGTGAAAGCTTTCACGCAGCCGAAGAACAAAAAGTTGAACGAACAACTAGTACTGTAAAAGACTTTGGAATAATAAAATTCGAAAACTTTAATGTCGAATAGAAAACATCATCCAATAAGCAAAACAGTTTTTCACTTCTTAATAAAATGAATCATTATCACCAATATGGATATTATTAATACCATCGTGAATTTTACGTGAGGTAAATATAAATTAACTGAATTAATCTATCTAAATCAATGGGGTATAGCAAGAGTAAAATCATATTTTGAAATGGCTTTAATTTTTAATTTCGAACCATTATAGCAAAGGCTGAATTCCTGAGCGTGCGGTAAGTTTTTAAAAAATTTTATCTGCTTCAAACCAACGAAAATGACACATCAAGAACTTTTACGAAAAGTGGAATGGAAAGATTTAAAAAATTTATCATTTAAAGAAATGTTAATTGAAAATAACTTAACCATTCCTTGGTTTATTTTATCAATTACTATTGCTTATTATGGTTATTATCTTATTGCCTTGCCTTTTTCGGCATTTTTCTTTCTTACCGGACTTAGGCAAGCCCATAATGGCTTTCATAATTCACTTGGCACAAACAAATTTTTAACATGGCTTTCGTTATACCTTAACAGTATTTTTATGATGACTTCATTTCATGCTGTAAAGTTTAATCACCTTCGTCATCATAAATATTGTTTATCTGAAGAAGACTATGAGGGAAAATCGGCGGCAATGACTTGGTACGGAGCTTTATTATACGGACCTATGCACATGTTTTTAATTCATAAAGTAGCCTTACAAATCGGCAATAGAAAATATAAAAGAAATGTAATCATCGAATTGATATCCATGAGTATTTTTGTTGGTATTGCATTTTATTTTCAAATCCATTTTCTAATGTATCACATCATTGTAATGGTAACAGCGGAGTTTTTAATGGCATTTTTTGCAGTTTGGATTGTACATCATGATACACACGACCATCCTGAACTTGCAAGAACCCAAAGAAAGGCTTGGGTAAATAAAATCACTTTCAGTATGTTTTATCATTTAGAACATCACTTATTTCCTGCTGTTCCTACCATAAAGTTACATGAATTAGCTAAAAGAATTGATGAAGCACTTCCTGATATGGACAAGAAAAAAACTTTTTAGCTGAAAATGGTATCATAAAAGGATATGCTTAAATATTAGTTGAATAAAAATAAGAAAAATCCTTGGAGGATTGAAACCCTTTTGTAAGTTGCCGACAGTTTAATTTAAAAAAATCAAGTGCTAAATAAACCAGGTTCACAAGAGATTAAATTTTCGGTATTAATGAGTTTGGTTACTACATTTTTTGTAACCTTAATATTGGTATCAATAAACTTGGGTTTTACACATTCTTTTCTTAAAGTATGGTTGCGCTCATGGCTAATAGCATTTGTATTGGTTGCATTGTCAATACTCTACATAGCTCCTATAATCAGGTTTTACCTAAATAAATCAACCAAAGATTAGTAAATTACCAAAGAATAATTATAGTTTCATACCATCTATTCTCACTTCTTAACTGTACTTATGAATAATGTTGAGCAACTTAAATACGTAATGAAACAAATGATAAATATTACAGAAGAAGAATGTAATATTTTCTTAAATAAAACAAACCTAAAAATATTTAAAAAAGGTGAAGTAGTCAGTAAACCTGAGGTGATTCCTAATGAAATTTATTTCATCAATAAAGGCATCATTCGTGTTTCCATTATAGATAATGAAGGTACTGAACATACCATCCATTTTGCCTTGGAAAACCAATTCATAGCTGATTACTCTAATTTTATGCAACGAACACCTTCAATGTACACCTTACAAGCATTGGAAGAAACAGAAGTTGTTGTATTGCCACGCACGACAGTTGACTGGGGATATCAATATTTATCAGAAGGACAAAAATTAGGACGATTGATTGCCGAGTACTATTTCATCTATCAAGATATGCGTATTAAAAACACCTATATACTTACGCCTAAACAGCGCTACGACAGAATAACCGATGTATTTCCTAATATTCATAATAGAGCTCCTCAGCACATGATAGCATCTTATTTGGGTATCACCCCAATTCATTTAAGCCGACTGAAAAAGTCATAAATCTAAACATTTGTTAACGTTGTGATTGATTAATTAGACTGAAGTTTGCATATAATTTTTCATTTATATGTCAACATCACTCACTACAATTATAGTTACTGCTTTATTAAGCAGCCTAACAATTCAACTTAATACTAATAAAACTTACTCAAACGATTCTATAAATCTGTTTGAATTATCCTTATCAATACCAATTAAGCAAGCCGAACTCAAACATGCTGATGCCATTATCGGAATATGGATGAACGCAGAAAAAAATGTAAAGTTTTTGATTTATAAAAGTAACAATAAATATTTCGGTAAAATTTTGTGGGGCACAGGAGGTGATCCTAAAGACAGTAAAAATCCAAACCCTGAACTTAGAAGTAGAGATGTAATAGGCCTTGTAATCCTAAATAATTTTGAATATAGGGATAAAGATACTTGGGATAACGGAACTATTTATGACCCAAAAAATGGAAAAACATACGATTGTAAATTAACCCTTGCAAATGATGGCAAGCTAGAAGTTAGAGGATATGTCGGGGTTTCTTTATTTGGCAGAACAGAAATATGGACAAAAATAAAATAATAGTTATGAAAGAGTTCACAGTTATTACCGGAGCCAGTTCAGGTATAGGATTTGAAATAGCTAAGCAATTAGCCGCGAAAAACATCAACCTGATTTTAGTTGCACGTAATGAAGAAAAATTATCTGCACTTCAACAACTGCTACTAAGAGATTTTGATATTGAAGTGTACTATTATTTGTATGATTTGGCGGAACCTCATGCAGCACTTGATTTATATAATCAGATTAAAGAAAATGAATTTGTAGTTACCGGGTTAATTAACAACGCAGGGTTTGGTGATTATGGAAAATTTATTGAGATGCCTTTAAAAACTGATGAAGAGATGATTGCTGTTAATATTAATACAGTATTGGGATTAACCAAATTATTTGGCGCTGAAATGGCGAAAGCAGGAAGGGGAAGAATAATGAATATAGCCTCCCTCCTTTCATTTTTACCTTTTCCCTATTATTCAGTGTATTCAGCTACCAAGGCTTTTATATTGGCGTTTACCGAAACCGTTGCTGCTGAACTAGAAGGAAGTGGAGTAACATTAACCGCACTTTGTCCGGGCACGGTTGATACTCCATTTCATACAAACGACATGCGTAAAACTAATGCCATGCACGCTAATAAACCTGTATCAGCCTCAGTAGTTGCGAAAGCAGGAGTTGAATTGTTTTTATATGGAAAAAGAAAAAAGATTGTTGGTTTCATGAATTGGTTTTTAAGTAACTTGCCTCGAATTACACCCGACGTTTTAATGATGAAAATTAAAAAACACTTAGCAAGCCTAAAAACCTAATGCACATGTTACAAGAATTACAACAACGAAATGAAGCACTATTTGTGTTTGGAATAATTTGTTTTACAGTTGGCTTGTTGTGCTTGTTGCTCTCTCGGATTTCGCAGGTTCAACTGTTTGAAGTTAGTGCATGGAACAAACCATTAAAGTTTGCTTTATCCCTTGGTATTTATTCTTGGACAATGGCTTGGTATTGTTACTATTTACCTGACTTTAATATCAAGCCATTTAACATAACGGTAATCATATTGTGGTCGTTCGAACTTTTTTACATTACACTTCAAGCCGCACGCGGGCAACAATCACATTATAATATATCCACACCTTTCTATGGATTTTTATATGCGCTAATGGCCATTGCTGCTTCAACAGTTACTATTTATACTGCTTATATCGGAATCTTGTTTTTCACCAAACCTTTACCTGAATTGCCATTACACTATTTATGGGCTATACGCTTGGGCATTATTCTTTTTGTTATTTTTTCGTTTCAAGGTTTTATGATGGGATCAAGATTGAACCACAGTATTGGTGCGCTTAACAACAATTCTAATTTATTTATAGTGGGATGGAGTAAAACCGTTGGCGACTTAAGAGTTGCACATTTTTTGGGTATGCACGCCCTTCAAATTCTTCCATTATGTTCATACTACTTTTTAAAAAATACATCACTAACGTTTATGTTAGCATTTTTGTACGCATGGTTAGCATTTTTCACTTTAACACAAGCATTAAAAGGTAAGCCTTTTTACCAGTCGGAGCTGCATCAAAATCAATAAAAAGCTTACCTAAAAACAATTTTAAAACAATGAACAGAACAGCATATCTCGCAGACAGATTAAAAGAGGTGTACATTAACGGTTATTGGATAGCCAATACAAATATAAAGGAACAATTAAATCACATTAACTTCTTAGAGGCTAACGAGATATGGCATGGAAACAATTGCATAGGTGCCATAACCTTTCATCTTAACTATTACCTCAGCGGAATTTTAAGCGCAGTTAATGATGGTGAACTAAAAATAAAAGACCGGTTGAGTTTTGATTATACACCGATGGAAAGTGAAGAGCAATGGAGCAAACTAAAAACAGAGTTAATTCATCATGCTGAACAAATAATAAAGTATGTTTCACAACTTAATGTCCATTCGCTTGATGAACCATTCTTTGATATGAAATATGGGAATTGGCTAAGAAATATTGATGGTATTATAGAACACAGTTATTATCACTTGGGTCAAATTGTATTGTTATCGAAGAATATCAAACAAAAACTACCCAATAACTAAAAGCAATAATGGTGTGGGATAATGCTTAAGTATTAAAATCAAATCGGCATAATCCGGTAAATACTTATCTTGTGCACATGTTTAACAAACTTCTTAAAAAACTAAATTCAACTGAGCCTGAAACCGACTTATTTATCAAGAGAATTCGCTCATTGGTGATTGGGGAAGGTATGCTAAGAGATGGTAATATTGAATTGTTTAAGCATGCCATCGAACACTTGCCACAAGATGGTCATGTAATTGAAATTGGCTCATACGGAGGATTATCTACCAACTTAATAAATTATTTGCTGATAAAAAATAATAAACCTAACATGCTGTATAGTTGCGATGCTTGGATTTATGAAGGATATACCGATCATTTAAAACCTGTTGCAGATAATTACATTGACGGAAGACCGGATGTGCTTAGAACAAATTATGAAAGTTACATGAAGGATGCATTTATAAGAGCTACAACTTGGTTAAGTGCACACAGGTTACCTCACTCCTTTCACATGAAATCTGATATTTTTTTCGAGTATTGGAAAGAAAACAAACAAGCAACAGATGTATTTGGCAGGACTATATCATTAGGCGGACAAATTAGTTTTGCCTACGTTGACGGTGATCATTCTTATGAATCAGCTTGGAAAGACTTTAACCATGTAGATGAGTTTTTGGTACCAAAAGGATTTATTTTGTTGGATGACTCAGCCGATGACCAATCATTTGGCAGTGCTAAAATGATGAAAGAAATTAAAAAAGATAGTCGTTACAAAATCGTTGGTAAGAATCCAAACTACCTCATTCAAAAAATAGCATAAACATCATTCGATAATCTGGTTTTATTCAAGTAAAATATGATAGATTTTAACAGAGATTATATCTTAGAAAATGAACGGGTAAAATTAACCCCTTTAACTGAAAGCGATTATCATAATTTATTACCATTTGCATTACATGAACCAGATATATGGCGTTATTCCTTAATACAAGCCGGTTCACCTGAGAAATTAAAGATATATATTGAAAAGGCCATTTCTGATAGAAAAAACAAATATGCATATCCATTTTTAGTGTTTGATAAATTAACCAAGGCGTATGCCGGAAGTACAAGATTTTATGATATTCAAATTGATAATCTTGCACTACAACTCGGATTTACATGGTATGGTAAAACATTTCAAGGAACGGGGCTAAACAAACATTGCAAATATTTACTATTAGCATTCGCCTTCGAAGAATTAGGTTTTATGCGGGTTGAATTCAGGGCAGATGAAGATAATAAAAGAAGTATAGCAGCGATGAAAAGCATAGGTTGTAAAACAGATGGTATTTTAAGAAGCAATGCATTTAAACCTGACGGAACAAGAAGAAATAGCATTGTGTTAAGTATTTTAGAAGACGAATGGACGAGTGAGGTTAAAAAACAGTTGTTTTTAAAACTTAAGAAATAACCTGATAAGATTGTTTATTTATTTAAAAACACAACACTATTATTTGATTACTGCATTTGTTTAATAAAATACTGTCAAAAGTAAATCATGCCGCTTTCAAGTGTAAGCTTTTGATATTATCACGCTTGTATTGCACAACTTTTTTACTGATAATAAAAATCAATAAAATAGCCTTTGCAAACCTAAGTTTACAAAGACTATTAAAACTATTTTAAATTTAAAACTTAATTACTTTTTTACTGCTTAGGATGCGATTGGTTGACCTAAGCTGTAAGAAGTAAGTGCCGGCTTTTAATTCATTAAACATACTTAAAGTTTTACCTGAACTTAGCTCACCTTCATTAAAAAATATTTCGGCAATTTGTTTTCCGGTAACATCATAAACTATTACAGCAACTGCATGATTTCCATTATACCAAAGTGTTGGAGCACCATCAAAAGGATTGGTAATTTGTAATTCTTCCTCCGGTTGATATATCACTTGAACAATTTGGCTATAAGTGAATTTACCATCATAATCAACTTGTTTGATTCTATAATATACATCTTTCCCTTCCAGGTCTTGTCCTTCGCTTATATACTGATAATGCTGAACTGTGCGGCTATTTCCATTTCCTTTAACCTTGCCAATATTTTCAAATATTTTTCCATCAAACGAACGCTCAATTTCAAAATAATGGTTATTTACTTCACTGCCGGTTACCCAATTAATGCGGTGAGTTATATTATTAAGTTTAGTGGCTTTAATCGACAACCACCCTACCGGTAAACTATTAACAGAGGCGATTGAACCTAAAGTAAATTCGCCAAAGCCGGTTATCATGCCTGATGTAAAATTTGGAAAACTATAAGAGGTGGCAACAGGTATCCAAGATGAACTGAAATTATTTCTTCTCATGATATAAATACTATCAGGAGAAGGCATACCTGTCATACCGGTGATGGTGTAACTTAACATATACTGAACGCCTAATGGAGAGTTTCCGGTGCCTGTTCCTCCATAAGAAATAGCATGCCATTCGGTAACACTGGCTAATGAAGGAGTGAATATTGAATTATTATTAGAAGTGGCCGTGGTATTGTTGGCAAAAACCGGAGATGCATTACTGAACGATGCGCCACTATACCTTGCTAAATTAAGTTCGGCACCGGCCTGACCAATATTATTAAACACAACAGAAACATTAGCATTACTAAATGCAGTAGCCGTTAAGATAGGTAATGATTGATAACTGTTCGTATTTGTTAATTGTACATTACTAATATAAATACCGTTCCCATTTCCTGAATGTGTTCTAAATGCAATTTGCACCTGACTTTGTCCGGCGAAACTTAATAAACTTACCGACTCCATTCGCCAATCTTGAGGGGTTGTTGGAAAATAACTAAAGGCAGTTGCAGTATCAGTACCTAAGGTAGGTAATGTATTAAAACTAGATTTTAAATATACAGAAGTGTAAGTATAACCTCCATCAGTTGAAACAAGCACTTCCAAAGAATCGTCGAAAGTATTAACGATTGTAGGTGCATGAGCAACGTTAAAATGTAAAACAGGATGAGATAATCCTGTAAAGTTTAACATGGGTGATAATAAAGTGGCTTCAGTACCTTGAGGTGCAACTTGCTGATCGAACCATGTTGTTCCTGCAACTGCTAATCCATTGGCTTGAATAATGGAAGCAGTTTTAATGATATTGAGATTAGATGGATTGATAACTGTCCATGCCGAATTAATATTGGTTTGAATTCGATAAGGAATGGTTGGTGGTGCTTCTGCAATTAAATTAATAACCAATGTGTCATTACCGGGAATACTATCATTGGCTAATGAAGTAAATAATTTAACTGTATAAGTTCCCGGTGTGGCAAAGTTTAAAGCATTTGCACCTGTAAATAATACTTGTGTAGTATCATCACTATTAATACCCACGGTTGTATTAACTGCAGCCGAAATCGGTCCATTATCAACTTGATACCTTACAGGTATTCCTGATGGTCGAGATTGTGCTCCATTATTTTTAACAATTGCACGTAAATTAAAATTAGTACCCGTTCTTACCCTAAATTGATTTCCGGGGAATGCATTTGTAACTAACACATCTACTTGAGGAACCGGACGCGCTTCACATTCCATCATTAACTTGGTTGTGCCCCAAAGAATAGGCGTGGCATACAGTGCTCCCACCCTCAAACCAGCCATAGATGATTGTCCGGTTGCACCTGACATAAAATAAAAAAAGTTACCCGGACGAATGGGTGTTTCCGTTTGAGAAGTTCCGAGGAAATAATTTAAACCTGAAACAGATTGACTACCTGCAATACCTGCAATGATTGGAATATTACTTACCCTTACAGGTACTAACATGTGAAAAACAAGTAAAGTACCTAAATCAGATGTTTGTACAATTCGATTGGCTGATCGCGCCAAAATATTTCCGAGTGTATCTAAAATCAACCCACAAACCGTATCTCCAACAGCATCAGAATTCGATACTAAAAAAGAGCGAACTGTTGTTAATACTGCGGTATTTGCTATATGATATCTTGCTCCCCAAAAATTTGGCAAGGTTGTTCCATTACTTCCTGTATGAGGTTGTAAAGTATCGGTGTAAGCCATTCGATAATCACCAACGGCATAACTATATAATTGGCTGTTGTTCGCGTTATTATCATCATTAGGAACGGTAACTGTAATTAAACTTGAACCTGTGAATGTTGGTATAAAGGGAGCAAAAGCAACATTTATATTTCCGCCAGATGCTAACGTAGGCACTGTGGCTGTTGTGGTATAACTATGTGCACCGGAAATAGTTAAGGTAACAGTTAGGTTATTGATGGCATTAACACCGGGGTTGAAAATATTCGCCCTGATGGAATCATGCCTATTATAATCCATACTAACACGACCTTGCGCATAGATAAATCTTACAGCAGCATCATTTAATGTAATTGGAGTAAATCGGTAAACTCGTCCGTTATCAGGTGCAGGACCTGCCGGAATGCTTGTTGGATTTCGGTAGTTTACCGCATTATTAACGTAAAATCCGGTATTGGCTACAGCGGCCGACCAAGCTACTGTTGAGCCTTTAACCAAATGAATATTCTGATTTGCAACAGTTACACTTCTTCCTACAATTCCGACTGCTGAAAATCTTGCTGCTGCAAGAAAAATCGTAGATGTCCATTTGCCATAAACAATCTCAACTACGTTTGTACCTTCATATAACTTAATTTGAAAATTAATTGTATCCCAAAGTCCACCAACAGAAGCCTGAAGTTTATCCTTAACGTTTTTCCATTGAATGGTACAAATTCGAGTCCCAGGCAAACCATCAGTAAATACTCTATACTCAGAGTTATTACCTCCTGCATGTAAATCTTGCCCGAATGCAAATATCATACTAGAATCGCCGGCTAATGGAGCTGGAGTAGTAATACCACCCGAGGCAAAAACACCATTTGCCGGTGGTTGCGCATGAGTTGTAAATAAAAAATGCCGTGAAGCGGAATCAGAGCCAAGCTTAATAAAACCATTAGTGCTAAATACAAATGAATCGTAGGCACTTCCATTAAACTGAAAAGTAAAACCAATAGGTTGAGCAGTAGAAAAAGCATCATCGGTATTGGATACCGGAATAATATTACCATTTATACCTAAGTCGGTATAAGTTCCTAAGGAGGTTGAAAATCCACCGGGTTGGTAATTTAATTGTGCATAAGAGAAAAGAGGAAAAAAGCTTAAAAAAAGCAATAGGCTTGTAAGGTTAGTTTTCATAAAGACAGCAATTAGTTAAAGAGAATATAAAAAACTAATTGATATAAAAAAATGCTGACTGTCAGTTATGTACGAAAGGCTTATCTGATATGGCTTAAAATTTCATGAATTATTTATTTCGTTCAATAACGAACTCAACTAAAGCAGCTAATTGTTGATTGAATACATTTTGAGGCATTTGACTTAGAAGGTCTAACGCTTCATTTTTAATATCAATCATTTTTTTTCTGGTATAGGCTATACCTCCATGCTTGTTTACATAATCAATTACTTCCGCAATTTTCTTTTTATTACGGTTATGATTTTTGATGTAATTAATCATCTGCGCCCTAGTTTTAGAATCAGCCTGATTAATGGTATAAATAATGGGCAATGTAAGTTTCTTTTCTTTTAAATCTATTCCGGTTGGTTTACCAATATCGTCATCACCATAATCCAATAAATCATCTTTCATTTGAAACGCTATCCCAACCTTTTCGCCAAACAAATGCATAATTTTTAATTGTTCGGCAGTTGCTCCGGTACTTGCAGCACCTATAGCACAACAACTTGCTATGAGAGATGCTGTTTTCTTGCGTATGATATCAAAATAAACATCTTCACTTAAATTAAGATTTCTTGTTTTTTCAATTTGCAGCAATTCACCTTCACTCATTGCTTCTACAGCCTCACTTACAATTTCAAGTAAATTAAAATCTTTGTTTTTTACGGATAGCAACAGTCCTTTACTTAATAGATAATCTCCAACCAATACTGCAATTTTATTTTTCCATAAAGCATTGATGCTGAAAAAACCTCTTCTTTCGTCGCTGTCATCAACAACATCATCATGCACTAATGTAGCCGTATGCAAAAGTTCAACCAAGCTTGCAGCCCTGTAAGTACTTTCATTAATATCGTTAAATAATCCGGCGGAAAGGAACACAAACATTGGTCGGATTTGCTTTCCCTTACGCTTAACTATATAAGTCATAATGGTATCTAACAGAGGCACACTGCTTCGCATGGCCTCCCTGAATTTAAATTCAAATGCATCAAGCTCTTGGCTTATAGGTGCTTTTATTTGGTCTATTTTACTCAAGGTGCAGGCAAATTACACTTTTTAACCTAAATCTTAAAATGGAAGCGAAATACTTACTGTTGTTCCCTCTCCCATTTTACTGGTTATCGAAATTTCTGCTTGTAACATACGAGCCATTTCATAAATAATTATAAAACCCATTCCTGTACCTTCTGCATTGTTTATTACTGCTTTATGGCGTTTTAATTTTATTTCTTCCATTTGCTTAAGAAGTTCTTCTGAAATTCCGGGACCATTATCCTTAATAACAATTCTATAAGTTCCGGGTTTGGTTTCAGCCTCAATTGTTATGGATGATTTTTGACAGTATTTTACGGCGTTTGAAATGATGTTACCCAAAATAATTTGCAACATATTTTTATCAGTTCTAATCACATCATCCATGCTCACGCGGTTAATCAATTGATTTGATTTAGAAGAAGCGATATCACTCAACAATTCAACAATTTCTTCAACTAAAGCATAAGGAGAAAGATTAACAGGAGTAACCCGTATTTGATTGTTTTGTACCTGAATCCAGTTTAAAGTATTCTGAGCATTTTCAAACAATTTTTGTGAGGTATGTCTAATCTCATGTATAATCTCGCCGGTTTCTGTATCAGGATTTTCAGTTTGTTTTTTAGCTACCATATTAATGAATTTTAAAGGAGCGATGATATCATGTGAGATTACAGTGATAAGTTTACTTTTTACTTCAATTGATTCAGTTAAGTCTCTTGTTTTTTTCGTAAGTTCTGTGTTAGCTTCTTTAAGCTCAGAGGTACGTTCGGCAACCTTTACCTCCAGCTCCAAATTTTTATTCAGTAATCTACGGTAATAAATTTTAACGACTAAATAAATAAGCGAGATAACGAGTAACACCATCAATAATTTAAACCACCATGTTTCGTGATATTTAGGTTCTTTAATTACAGTAACAACCAAAGTTTGAATAGATGAAGGATTAAACCCTGTTCTTGCTTCAACATACAAAGTATAAGTTCCGGCAGGTAAATTTGTATAAGAAATATGATGGGCATCTTTCGGTTCTTGCCAATCAGTATTAAAGCCTTCCAACTTATATCTGACATGAATATTATCGGCATTATACCAATACAAGTAAGATGGTTCAAAAACCACTTGCTCAACATCTTTATTTAGTACAACAGAATCTCCAAATGATACAACTTGGTTATCTGCTATAACTTGATGAAGGTGCACATAGGCAGGAATGCTCATTTGTTGTCTGGTAAGGTTTTCATTAACAAATACTATTCCGCGCATGTTAGAAAAAGTAAGTTCACCATTGCCTAAATAATTTCCAGATGGTAGTGCCCCTCCATTAAACTCAGAGTTTTCTAGTCCGTCTTCTTCATTAAATTGATGATAATGAATATAGGATGAACGCTCATTGATGTACTCTTTAATCTCATCTAAAGTTGTACAAAACAATCCATTGTTTGTGCTGATGTAAACCCATTTATTTTTAACAACCGTAATATGATGTGCTCGCATTAAATGTCGGTCCTTATCTAAACCCAACTTTTTTAATGTGTTATTCACAACTACAAAAATCCCGTCGCCATAACTGGTGCCAAACAACATATCTTGATAACCTGTTAAACTTCGAACATGCCTGTAATCAAATCGTTTGTTTAGTTTTTTACGGTCAAGTTCTAATTCATAAATAGCATTATTAAAACTAATCCATAACCCACCATTAAAAAAGGCTGCTGTTAACTCTTCATCATTAGCAAAAGTAGTTGTATCAAACAGGTTGTATTGAAAAGTTTCATTTATACGTTGGTTATATAAAGTAAATAGGCTTGATCGATTTAATACATAAACTGTATCACCAAAGGGAAGAATAGCAAAAATTCGACGATTGTCATTCGTATTTATAAATCCTCTGTTTTCATTTTGTTTTTGATAATAAATAGTATCATTACTCGACGAATACAAAACACCTTTATGAAACAACAAATTTTGATGTCCGGCTTTACGTAACATAAAATCTGATTTTTTATTATTGTTAAAAGTTAAGGCATCACCGTAATGATTAACTACTGTGCTATCATTAAGCGCTACATGAGCATAATAACCAAACCGCTTATGTTCAGGATTATCTAAAGATTGAGTTTTAAATGGTGATTTTTTATAAATATATAATCCATTTATAAATGAGCCCACAGCAAGAACGGAAGCTGATTCGAGATAAGCAATATTACTAATTTGATCATCACGAATATCATTTATGGAAGTGAGCATTATTGGAGAAAAAACAGTTGCATTTACCGGTATTTTAATTTGACAAATAACACCTGATGCATTAACAATTACGGATGAATGATCAGCTTGCGGATATACCCCTGTGAAAGAATTTAGTGCATCTAAACCCAATACAGGTGTTACACTTTTTTGCAAAGGATTGATGAGATAAATGGAAGATTTATTATAAGCATAATAATGATTACCTAATTTAAAAAGACCATTTAAGATATCATCTACACATATACTGTCAACATTATTGTTATTTTTAGTTAGATAGATGCAATACTTACCCAGTGCCATTGCATCGCCGTTTTCATTATACACATAGTGAAATAAACTCGGATTAAACGTCCACCTATTTTTTCGATAGAGGCTTGTTATATTTTTTAACAATTCGGTGGTTTGCTTTTTGCCGGGTAGGGTTCCTTTGATAAAGCTATATCCTTGTTGGTAGAAATAATCTGTTGGTTCAATATATTTAGCTACAATTTGAAATACTTTACCATCAGCCGACGCAACAAATAACCGCCCTCTGATATCCTTATTAATCCAACGAAAACGATCGGAAGTAATTAATTCGTTGTTTAAAGTAGAAAAAGTATAAAATTTATATCCATCATAGCGCGATAAACCGGCTTCGGTAGAAATCCACAAATATCCTGTAGAATCCCAATACATATCATTTACCGAATTTTGAGGCAATCCATTTTGTTGTGTAAAATGAAATGACTGGTAGTTATATTGGGCTTTAACAACTAATGCATGAATGATGAGAACAATGCAAACTAAACTCCACTTGATATATTTCATGAATTAATTACTTTTAAAATAATACAGTTCTGCCTTGGCTTTTAAATCAAACACATTATCTACTTCCATTTTATCAAAAATCCTTGCTTTATAAGTAGCTACAGTTGTTGGCTTAAGTGCTAACGATTCGGCAATTAATTTAACAGGCTCCCCTTTTAATAAGCGACTCAACACACAAAGCTCTCTGGTAGATAATTGCTCTAAAGGATTTGTATCTTTATGCTGAACCGACCATTTTAAGTGATCGCAATAGTAGGTTTTGCCTTGAAAAAATAAATCTAAAGCACGAACAATTTCTTCTTCGGTTGCATTCTTACTTAAAAAAACGGCCACTTCAAATTCCATCATTTTTTTTCCGTAAACCTCTTCATTAGCCATACTAAAAATCATGATTGGAACTTGAGGTAAAGTAGCTCTAATTTCAGGAAGTAATTCAATTAAATTTCCATCATGTAATTGTAAATCTAGAATTAAATGAGTAATGGACTGATCGGCAATACATTTCCTAATCTCAGCTAATGATGAAGCCTCCACCAATTCATCCCTGTTGAAGTGGTTGTACAAAATACCCCTTATACCTCTTCTGATGATAACGTGGTCATCCGCAACTAAAATTTTTCTTCGGTTTCCTGTCATTTTGTAGAATAACTACTACACAATACTGTATAATTAAAGCTGATTATTGTGCACGAATCAGTGCAAAAGTAATTGTTTACAGATTAAATTCTGTATGGTATGAAAATACCTGCTGATTTGCTTTAAAATGACGCAATAGTAGTACAGGAAAATCTGGATACTTTGTGTAAGGTTGCAATAAACGGAGCTTTGAGGAAGGCTCCGTTTTTTTTTATTACTTCAGATGGTATATTGCGGCTCATGGCAAAAACGCAAACAACTTTTTTCTGCAAAAATTGTGGTGCAACCTCCGCAAAATGGGTTGGTAAATGCAGTAGCTGCGGCGAATGGAATACCTATGTTGAGGAAGTAATTCATAAAGAAAAAAATACTTATCAAAAAACATGGAAACCAACCAATTCAACCACCGCAGTGCTTAAGCCGGTAATGCTTAAACATGTTGAAAAAGGGAGTGAAGAAAGATATCAGTTGGCTGATAATGAATTAAACAGGGTACTTGGAGGAGGCATTGTGCCTGGAAGTGTAACATTAATAGGAGGAGAACCCGGGATAGGAAAATCAACCTTAATGTTACAAATAGCATTACAAATTCCCGATAAAAAAGTATTATATATTAGTGGAGAGGAAAGTGAAACACAAATAAAAATGCGAGCTGAACGCATACCATACAGGAATGAAACATGCTATTTATTTACAGAAACCTCCACTCAAAAAATAGGCAAAGCTTTGCAAGAATTGGCGCCGGAATTAGTTGTGGTTGATTCGATACAAACCTTACAAAGTGAGTTGATTGACAGCACACCGGGAAGTATATCTCAAATAAAAGAAACGGCTGCTGATTTAATCAGGTTTGCGAAAGAAACAGGTACACCAATCTTCTTAATCGGTCATATTACTAAAGATGGAACACTTGCAGGGCCAAAGTTGTTGGAACACATGGTTGATACTGTTCTGCAATTTGAGGGCGACCGACATCATGTGTATAGGATTCTAAGAACAACTAAAAACCGGTTTGGCAGCACAAGTGAAATAGGAATTTATGAAATGCAAGGGAATGGATTAAGGGAAGTAACTAATCCTTCAGAGATATTAATTACTCAAAGAGACGATCAATTGAGTGGTATTGCTATAGGTGCAACAATTGAAGGAATACGCCCGCTGCTTATCGAAACTCAAGCTTTGGTAAGCCCTGCTGTATATGGTACACCACAACGCAACAGTAATGGTTACGACACTAAACGCCTTAATATGTTATTGGCCATTTTAGAGAAAAAATGTGGATTAAGAATGGGAGCTCAGGATGTATTTGTAAATATTGCGGGCGGCATTCGTGTGGAAGATCCCGGAATTGATTTAAGTTTAATTGCTGCCATTGTAAGCAGCTATCACAGCATGCCCGTTGATAATAGTATTGCTTTTATTGGTGAAGTTGGTTTAAGTGGCGAAATACGCGCTGTATCGAGAATTGAACAACGTGTTGCAGAAGCAGAAAAACTTGGATTTAAAACAATCTACTTAAGTAAGTTTAATAAAATACCTCATAAGTCGGGCATAAAACTTATAGAGGTTGGTAAGATAGAAGAGTTATTAAACTATTTGTTCGGCTGAGTATTAACACTCAACATCTGGCTACTAAATTCAGTTGTTAACATCTCAACTAATTCTTGTTTTGATAAATTGTCGGTAAGTTTTCCTCCTTTGGCAATGGCCATGGTACCTCGTTCTTCACTTACAACTAAAGCGATTGCATCGGTTTGTTCAGTGATACCAAGTGCAGAAAGATGTCGCAACCCATATTTACTTTGATATTCAGGATTATCACTAACGGGTAACACTGCGTTTACTGCTTTGATGCGGCTATTGGCTATAATCATGGCTCCATCATGCAAAGGACTTGTTTTATTAAAAATGCTAAGGATAATCTTTTTGGTAATAAATGAGTCCAAAATTTCACCACTGGCACCAATAAACTTCATCTCACTTGTTTTAGGAAACACAATTAATGCGCCTGTATAACTATTTGCTAATAATTCGCAGGCTTCTACAATCTCTTCATAATTAGTATTAAAGTTTTTTTCAACTTTCCAATTCCAAGGTAAAAAACGAAATATTGATTGATTCTCGCCGGTTAAAGCACTCCTGCCGATTAATAATAAAAACTTCCTAATTTCTTGTTGAAAAACAATTAATATGGCTATGATACCAACCTTTGTAAACTCGCCCAGCACAGTTTCCATCAATGGCATTTGAAAAAAACGTACCACTAACCACGCAACGTAAATAGTAAGGAGTCCGGCCATCATATTAAACGCCAAACTACCTTTTAAAATTCGATACAACTGATAGATAACAAAGCCCAACATCACAATATCAATCAGGTGTATCAAGGTAAATTTATAACTATATATTTTAAATATCTCCATGCAGTGCTTTTACAATGTTAATACATTCTTTTGCTTCTTTCACATCATGCACCCTTAAAATTGATGCACCCTTAAGTAAAGCAAAGGTATGCAAAACTGTTGTTCCGTTTAAGGCGTTAGCGGCATTGGTCCCTGTAATCATTTGAACCATTTTTTTCCTTGAAACACCAACCAATATGGGCTTTTCCAGCAGATTGAAGGAAGCTAGGTTCTTCATTAATTCATAGTTATGGTTAATCAGCTTGGCAAATCCAAAACCCGGGTCAATAATCACATCTTTAATTTGGTACTGATGAATTAATTTGAGTTTTTCCTGAAAATAAAAAATCACTTCTGAAGTTACATCAGTATATTGAGCTAAGCTCATCATTGTTTGCGGATTACCTCGTTTATGCATCATAATATAAGGTACTTTCAACGAAGCAATGGTACTTAACATTTCAACATCTGCTTCGCCGCTGCTAATATCATTAATTAAAGAAGCGCCTGCACTAATGGCAGATTTTGCTATGCTTGCACGAAAGGTATCAACCGAAATAATGGCTTGTGGAAACGCTTTAACAATTTCAGTTACCGCCGGCAGTACCCTGTCTAACTCTTCAGATTCACTTACAAAATCCGCTCCAGGCCTACTGCTATAACCACCTATATCAAGAAACATAGCACCTTGCTCAAGCATTTCACCGGCTTTATCAACCAGTTGGTTGGTTTGTATTCTACTTCCTTCAAAAAAACTATCGGGTGTGGTATTGATGATACCCATTACTTGCGGTTGCTCAATAAACAATAACCGCCCATTGCAGTTTAAGGTAAATTTTTGAAAAGGAGTTTGTATTTTAATGTTGTCCATTATTTTTGCATGAACTACAAAATAAACAGTACTCCTTTGATTAATCAAACATCTTTACAATACGACCAAATAATAGCTCAGTGTAAAAGTATATTCGAAGCTAAATCGCATGACTATGGAACATCATGGAGGGTAATGCGTCCATTATCTATTGCTGACCAAATTTATATAAAGGCACAACGCATTAAAACCATTGAAGAAAAAGGCACAAACCAAATTGATGAAGGGATTGAAAGTGAATTTATGGGCATTATTAATTACTGTGTAATCGGACTCATTCAATTGCATAAAGACTTTAATGAAGAGCAAGAAATCGAGGTAAATGTATTAATGGAGCGGTACAACTATTATATACTTGAGACCAAAAATTTGATGTTAAAAAAGAATCATGACTATGGAGAAGCTTGGAGAAATATGCTGGTTAGTACATTTACCGATATGATATTGATGCGGATTTTAAGAATCAGACAATTATTATCGCCTACCTCAGCAACGAAAGTAAGTGAAGGCGCCGATTCAAATTTTCAAGACATGCTAAACTACAGTGTGTTTGCTTTAATACAACTGCAAACAAGCATTAAGTAAACCTTAACAGTTGTTTACTTGTTTAGTTTATAAATTGCACCAATTAAATAAATCAACACATGAAATATATTACCCAGATTAGCCGAATTTTTGTTGGCGTTTTGTTTATCCTTTCAGGATTTATTAAAGCTAATGACACCATTGGATTTAGTTATAAACTGGTAGAGTATTTTGAAATTTTCAACATGCATTTTTTTGTTGATTATGCCGTAGGTATGGCTATGTTCATTTGTATTTTCGAAATTATTGTAGGAGTTGCTTTATTACTTGGAGCATACAATACCTTAAATATCTGGTTGCTCTTATTGATGATAATTTTCTTTACCATTCTTACGGGATATAGTGCCATTACCAATAAGGTAACTGATTGTGGATGTTTTGGTGATGCAGTTAAATTAAAGCCTGTTGAATCGTTTTTGAAGGATGTCGTATTGTTGGTTTTAATTTTAATTTTATACTTCGGTAAACAGCACATCAAGCCCATATTTAATAAAACAGTTACCGGAATAACGATTGGTACTTCTTTATTAATAACTACATTCTTCACCTTCAATACTTACATGTTTTTACCATTAATTGATTTCTTACCATATAAGGTAGGTAATGATATACAAGAAAAAATGACCTTACCTCCAAATGCTAAAAAAGATTCAGTAGTAATGTTATTTGTTTATGAGAAGAATGGACAAAAGTTTGAGTTTACTATGGATGAGATAGCAAATGTTGACACAACTTATACCTATGTAGATAGAATTGACAAAATGATAGTAAAGGGTGATGAACCACCTATTCACGATTTCAGGCTGTTTGATGCGGGTGGCGTAGATTATACTGATTCATTATTAAATCAAAAGGGATTCAGACTAATTGTGGTGCAAACTTACTTACCGAAATCAAGAAACGGCATTGAAAAACAATTGGCTGAACTTTCCAATTTAAGCATTGCTGCCGGCGTTCCTGTGTGGGGATTAACAAATACTAACCTTGCTGAAGTAGAACCATACCGACATGAGTTTCAATTACCTATAAAATATTACAACATGGATGCTACACCTTTAAAATCAATGGTAAGAAGCAATCCCGGAATCATATTAATGAAAAATAATGTTGTGATAAAAAAATGGAGTGCTTATGGCATTCCTACATTCGAACAAGTTAAACTATATATGGAAGGTAAGGTTGGAAGAAGAGGAATAAGACCAAAAGATGCATAAAAAACCTGAACATATTTTTTTGATAGGTTTTATGGGAGCAGGGAAAACCACCATTGGTAAAAAACTCGCAACCACACTTCAACGCAATTTTATTGATACTGATAAATGGATTACCGAAAAATATGGTAAAAGTGTTGCTGATATTATTAATCAACAGGGTGAAGCATATTTTAGGATAGCCGAGCGAGATTGTATTCATGAAATTACATCGAATGAGGCTGCTGTAATTGCTACAGGAGGTGGTTTGCCATGTTACTATGATAATATGGAATGGATGAATTCGCATGGGATGACTATTTATTTAAAGGGGAATGCAAGTTTTTTTAAACAACGATTAAGCAAATCGAAAACAGTACGACCATTGTTATCAGGTCTTGATAAAGATAGTTTGCAAAGTAAAATAGAAGAAATGCTTACCCTTAGAGAACCCTATTACAGCAAAGCAAATCATACCCTTCACCTACCCGTTAAATCCTTGCAAAGCCTTTTAAATGCTATACTTCAGCTTGTTTAGTACACCCTACACAAAGGATAAAAATGGTGTAAATGCCTGTTATTGTTGAAAACCTGTGAAAATTAATTTTAGATTTTTTTTGAAAAAACCTTGTGCACCGCTTGTTTTCTTCATCTTAGTTGCTATGTTTGTTAGTGTAAAAACAACAAACTCTTAAATAAATCAACTATGAACAAATCAGATTTAATCGACAAAATCGCAGGTGATGCGAAACTTACTAAAGTACAAGCTGCTGCTGCTTTAGATTCTTTCATGGCTGCTACACAATCAGCATTAAAGAAAAACGACAAAGTTATTCTTGTAGGATTTGGTACATTCTCGGTAACTAAGCGTTCAGCTCGTAAAGGTCGTAATCCTCAAACCGGAAAAGAAATCAACATTCCAGCAAAGAAAGTTGTAAAATTCAAAGCTGGTGCTGGTTTACAAGGTAAAATCAAGTAATTTTTACTTGGCAAAAGCATTAAAAATCCCGCCTAGGCGGGATTTTTTATTTTAAGAAAACATTCACTTTTCCTCTTTCAATACTTACTTCAATATGCTCTTGAAGAGTTGTGCTTAAGGCAGTGCCGATAAAATCAGCCGAAACAGGAAACATTTTATGACTCCTATCTACCAAAACTAAGGTTTGGATACGTGCAGCCTTATCCTTTACGAACGGGATTAATGCATACAGCATGGTTTTTCCTGTATTCAATACATCATCAACTACTAAAACTGACTTGCCTTTAATATTTAAACCCGATGTACTTAAAACAATCTTTTTTTCCTCAGGGTTTGATTTATCTAAAACAATATCGGTAGTAATTAATTTTAGTTTACTGATTGAGGCCAATTCATCACACAACATGGCTGCGATCTTACTTCCCCTGCCCTCTACTGCTGCTATAATCAACTCCTTCTCGTTAAAATTGGATTCATATACCTGATAAGCCAATCTTTTTAATATTTGCTTGGTTTGCTTATCATTTAAAATTTGGGTCTTATTCATATTCATTGTACAATTGTACATAATTTACTGAATAATAATTCGGGAATAACCCTTGATATTGCTAATAACCAAAAGAAATGAACAAAAAATAATGCAAATATTTGGGTTGATGTGAAAAAGTAATATATTTGCCCCCTCTTAAAAGTAAAAAAGTAAGAAAATGAAAGCAGATATCCATCCTAAAAGCTATAGACTAGTTGTATTTAAAGACATGTCGAACGGTTATTCTTTTTTAACTCGCTCATGTGTTGATACAAAAGAAACAACTAAATGGGAAGACGGAAATGAGTACCCTTTGTTTAAATTAGAAATTTCTCACAAGTCTCATCCATTCTTCACCGGACAACACATGTTTATTGATACGGCTGGTCGTATTGATAAATTCAAAAAGCGCTACGCAAAAAAATAATCAAATCAAATTATATCGAAAGCCTCGCATATTGCGGGGCTTTTTTTATTATCGCATATTCAATTGTTGACAACAGATGAGAAACATTATACTTTTTGACGGTAAAAGCAGAAGTCACCTGCTTCCATTTACCTTTACACGTCCGGTGAGTGAAATAAGAGTAGGCATTCTTACCATTAGCGAAAAATGGCGCAAACACACAAGTCTACCGGTTTCTTATCAAACCCAAGATTATTTATCAATAAAATATCCTATTCATATTGATGATGAAAATACATTTATTAATGGGAGCATTTGTCCTACGTATGAATTAATAAATGAAATAACCGCATTGAATATTGGTGAATCATTAATGAAGGGAGAAACCTTAATTGCTATCAAATTAAATAAAGAAGATGCACCGCAATTCAATATTGATACCATTGCCACTCTTCACCACAAACAATTGCAAGCTGATAATTTTTTAGAAATTAATTTTTGTTACGATATATTTTCAAAAAATGACTTAGCTATTAGAGAGGATTTTACTTTGCTTACTCAGGGACGAAAAAGTGCTCCGATTTCTTCAACAAATGGTATCACAAATGAAGAGCAAATATTTATTGAAGAAGGAGCAACTGTAGAGTTTAGCATATTAAATGCATCAACAGGCCCAATTTATATAGGTAAAGATGCCGAAATAATGGAAGGTTGTAAAATACGCGGACCATTCGCTTTAGGAGAACACGCAGGTTTAAAAATGGATGCCAAAATATACGGTGCCACTACCGTTGGTCCACATTGTAAAGTTGGAGGTGAAGTTAATAATGTTGTGTTTTTTGGATACAGTAACAAAGGACATGATGGATTTATGGGTAATGCTGTTGTTGGTGAATGGGTAAATGTAGGTGCCGATAGTAATAATAGTAACCTAAAAAACACTTACGATGAAGTAAAGCTTTGGGATTATACAACTGAAAGATTTGAAAAAACAGGTTTAACCTTTTGTGGTGTAATGCTTGCCGACCACGCAAAATGTGGAATTAATACCATGTTTAATACGGGAACAGTGGTTGGAGTTGGTGCTAATATTTTCGGGGCCGGATTTCCAAGGAACTTTATTCCAAGTTTTTCTTGGGGTGGAGCACAAGGATTTGAAACCTTTGTATTAAACAAATTTTATAAAACTGCTGAGGCCATGTGCAGCAGAAGAAAAGTAGCATTTGACGACGTAGAAAAAGCTATTTTAAAACATGTATATGACAACACCGCTAAGTACAGATTTTGGGAGAAAAAAGCTGAATAAAAATAAAGATTGAATTAACCCGATAGTAAGGTTATAAGCTATACAACAATACATACCACCTATTAAAATAAATTAGAATCATGAGAAAGAAAATTATCGCAGGAAACTGGAAAATGAATAAATCCTTTGAAGAGGGAATGGCCTTAGTAACCGAAATAATTGGAATGGTAAAAGATGAATACCAAGGTTCGGCAGAAGTTGTAATTATTCCCCCTTTTATTCACTTAAATGCCATTAACCGAATGGTTGCCGAAATAAATAACATTTCATCCGGCGCACAAAATTGCAGTAACCATGAAAGTGGAGCTTATACCGGTGAAATAAGTGCAGGTATGATTAAAAGTATCGGTGCTGAATATGTAATTGTTGGTCATAGCGAAAGAAGACAATATTTTGGTGAGCACAATGATTGGCTGGCAAAAAAAATTGATGCTGTAATTAAAAATAACCTTACACCAATTTATTGTGTTGGTGAAACACTTGATGAAAGGGAAAATAACAAACACTTTGAAATATTAAAGCAACAAATTAGTGAAGGGATATTTCACTTAGGCGCAGATGAGATTAAAAAAGTAGTTATTGCTTATGAACCAGTATGGGCAATTGGTACAGGAAAAACAGCTACTACTGCGCAAGCACAAGAAGTTCATGCCTACATCAGAACGCTTATTGCAACACATTATAATACTGATATTGCAGCAGCCATTACTATTCAATACGGAGGAAGTGTAAAACCGGAGAATGCAGCCGAACTGTTTGCTTCACCTGATATTGATGGCGCCTTGGTTGGCGGGGCTGCGTTACAAAGCAGAAGTTTTGTTGACATCATAAAAGCAATGAAATAATAAATACCTATTAAATGTTTCGGCCGACCTTGTCGGCCTTTTTTTTGCCTCTGCATTTTTAATACTTTTTTCCTCTCAGATACAAGAAGTTTCATTTTTTTTCATGTACTATAATTATGAATAGCTGCGCTCACATATTATCTATGACAGTTACCACCTGATGAATTATAAAATTCATCTGTAAGTAATAATAATTTAAAGGTTAAAATCTAAACAAACTGAATACTAAAAACTGTAAATTGCCTGTTGAAGTATTAATATGAACGTAAAACAACTTTTTATATATTTTATATTAGCCTTAGGCATTAGCTATCAAACATATGCGCAAACAAGTTTTAGTTTTGATGTGTTGCAATACCCGAATGACTTAGATGAATATTTCGATAAATATGGTAATAGCAGTGCTAAGGATGCGGTATCTGAATTTATTGGTTATTACAATGGAGGTAAATTCACCAATCCACAAAAAATACTTATGATTAAGCTCACCAACCAGATGCTCAATCAAAACTATAAAGCCAGCCCGCACTTCGAAAATTATTTTAATGCGATTAATGGCTTAGTAGCCAATAACCTTACTGCAAGATTTGATAATTGGCATAAAGCAGCAGAAAAAGCATTTAACCAAGGTAAAGACGCTTCGTTTAATTTCTTAAGTATGTCGAAAGCCGTGTTATATGATAAAACTATCTTACGAACACCCGGCATAGCTTGGATAGCAACCGATTTAGATGTTGATTTTGCCAGTAAATCAAGCCCTGTTATTCTTTTTAAAAACACAACATTAATGGGGATTACTCCCGGTGATACATTAGAAATATACAACACAACCGGAACCTATAATGCGGAAAATAATATTTGGTATGGCAAAGGTGGTAAAACAGATTTTTCAAGGGTAGGATTTGACTCAGCAGTAGTATATACCGAACTTAGAAACTACACATTAGATTTATTACAAGGAAACCTTTATGCTGATTCTGCCATGTTCTTTTATAAGGGATTATTAAGCAATCCACTTTATGGAAAACTTGTAGATCAAGCAATGGCCAAATCACTAGGTAATAAATCGGTTTATCCGAAGTTTGACTCTTATATAAAAAACTTTAATCAATTAAGTTTTGGACGTGCAAAATATACCGGAGGTTTTGGAATGAAAGGTGATGAAATTGTATGCAAGGGTAGTGATTCATCTACTGCTGATTTGATATTTTTATTTAAAAACAAACCTATTTTAAAAATATCTGCAAGTGAACTAATACTGCGTTCAAACAAAATGAGAACCTTAAAAGCTGCAGTTACCATTTACTTAGAAAAAGATTCCATCTTTCACCCACAGTTAGAATTTACTTACGATATACCGGGTGAAAAGATTTCATTATTCAGGGATAAAAAACAAGGTGTAAGTAGCGCCCCATTTTACGATAGTTATCATAAGGTTGAATTTTATTGTGATGAAGTAAAATGGGATTTGAATAATCCAAGTATAAATATTGATATGATTAACGACAGCGAACCTGCTCGTTTTGAATCTGTAAATTACTTCCGCGATATTAGATATGAAAGGGTTCAAGGGATGTTGGCCTACAATCCTTTACATCGAATAAAACTTTATTGTGATAAATTTAAAGTAAATGGTTTTTCTATTAAAGATTATGCCGCCAATTTTAAAAGTGACCCTTCATCCATTCGTCTGCAAATGATTGAATTAAACGACTATGGCTTTGTTGATTTTAATGAGAAAAAAGACTATGTAACCATTAAACGAAAACTAAAAGATTATGTGAATGCACATTTTGGCAACACTGATTATGATGCCATCACCTTTTTGTCGGTAATTGGAAAACAATACCCTAATGCAAGTATCAGTTTAATTAATAATGACCTGAATATTGAAGGTGTTCCGCAATTTTATTTTAGTGATTCACAAAATGTATACATTGTTCCAAGAGGTCAACAAGTTACTTTAAAGAAAAACCGTAACATGGACTTTTCAGGCAAACTTCGAGCGGGTAAAGCAGATTTCTATGGTAATGGATTTACATTTGATTACACAACTTTTCAAGTACGTTTGAACAATGTTGATTCGATGAAGTTTTTGTATAAAGACGATAAAACCGGAGCCGACTTACCTATAAAAAGTGCTCTTCAAAATATTTATGGGACATTAGCAATTGATCATCCAAATAATAAAAGTGGAAGAAAAAAATTTCCCGGTTATCCAATCTTTAAATCAGACGTAGGCTCAAAGGTATATTACGATAAACCATCAACACAAAATGGGGTGTATAATCGCAATAGATTTTATTTCGATGTGGAGCCATTTACGATGGATAGTTTGAATGAACTCGACTTAGAAAAAATGTCGCTCGCAGGAACGCTTGTTTCCGGTGGAATTATTCCTGACCTCAAATATGCATTATATCTTCAGCCCGATAAATCACTTGGGTTTAAACTAAAACGAAATGAAGCCGGCTATCCGATGTATGAAGGAAAAGGTAGAGGTTTTATTGATTTAAGTTTAAGTGATGAAGGTTTTTTTGGCACAGGTGAATTGAACTATTTAGCCAGTGTGAGTAAATCAACAAAATTTGTAATGTTGCTCGACTCTCTTAATGGTATGTGCGAGTCGTTCGTTAATAAACGTACTGAAGTATATCCTGATGTAGTAGCTAAAAACACCTACACACATTGGATGCCATATCGAGATACCATGTTGGTAACACGAACAGATGAATTGATTGACTTCAGTAAAAATAGGGCAAAGCTTGACGGCACAATAATTTACACGCCCGGTGCTATGCACGCGCGTGGAAATATAAATGTGGAACAAGCACAACTCACCTCAAACGATTTTTGGCTTCAACCGGATCAGGTTTTAAGTGAAGATGCTCGTTTTAAATTATTCGATTTGGATGATGATACCAAGTTTGCTTTCAGTTCGGCATCAGTAAAAGCAAGAATAGATTTAGACAACCGTTTGGGCGATTTTAAATCAATAACACCGGGATTAAATACTTTTTTTAATTATAACAATTATGCAGGTGCATTTGATGAGTTTTTCTGGCGTATGGACCCAAAAACTATTGATTTTAAATCATCAAATCCTGAATCGAATAAGACTTTCTTGGTTTCTGTGCATCCTACACAAGATTCATTAAAGTTTAACACAACCTTAACTACCTTAACGATTAGAGACTTTACAATGTATGCGAAAAAAATACCATACATTGCCGTGGGTGATGCAAAGGTATTTCCTGATAGTAACAAGGCTATTATTAGAGCTGCTGCGGATATGGATATTTTAGACAGGGCAAAAATTGTAGCCGACACCATCAATAAGTTTCATAATATTGACAGTGTTAGCATTAAAATTTCGGGAAGATTTAATGTATCAGGTACAGGTAAATATCAGTATGTAGATAAAAACAAAACAGTCCAGAAATTTTATCTGAACGAAATTAAAATTAACAAACTTCGACAGCTTATGGCTAAGTCAAACATACCTGATTCGGTTATGTTCTTTGTTGGCCCTAAAATACAATTCCGTGGTGATGCTGTATTGATATCCGTAATAAAAAATCTTGAATATGACGGCTACTTCTTGCCTATTCATACCTTACCTATGCCAAAAACAGAATGGTTTAAAAATGCAGCAGTGGTAAATCCTGATTCAGTTTACATCAATGTAAAATCACCAATTAAAAACATGGTGCAGCAAACCATTCAAAACGGATTTAATATCAGTAACGATTCAGCGCATGTGTATTCATTATTCTTTAGTCGTAAAAGAAATCAGAGCGACCCCGAACTTTTAAAAGTTGAAGGAACCTTATTTTATGATGAAAAAGAACAAGCTCATCGCATGGGTGAATTTAATAAGCTCTTCGGGAAATCACCTAAAGGTAATTTGATGGTGGTGAATGACAAGAAAAAAACTATTTATGGCGAAGGCCGTTACCGACTAGGATTTGAAAGCACAAAATTCACCGTAGCTGCGGCAGGTAACAGTTTATATAATTTAAACGATACCACTTTTAAAATGAATTTGGTGATGCTGTTAAACTTCGCACTTCCACAAAGTGCGATACGATTAATGTTTGATACGTTAACAGAACAATCAGCTTCGGCAGAAGTACCTAAATTTGATGCGGTATTTTTAAGTAAGGCACTAGCCGAACTGGTGGAAGATAAAAATATTAAAAAGGTAGTAGAAGAGATAGAAGAAGATGGTACCATCAGGTTAATTAATGATTTAGAAAAAACTATATTCATTTCGGAAATTATGGTACGATGGAATCAAGCAACACGCTCCTTAGTTTCGGAAGGAGATATTGGAATCAATTCGTTTGATAAATATAAGTTTGAAAGAAAAGTAAAAGGTAAAATGGAATTAGTGAAACGAAGAAGTGGAGATGATTTTACCTTATATATTCAAAGTGTAAGTGGAAGTTGGTATTACTTTAAATTCCAAAAAGGTGTAATGTATACAGTAAGCTCCGACCCCTTGTATAATAGTATAATTAAAGATAATATTGACAAGTTTTCAAAACAAGATGACTATAAATTGAGATTAGCCAATATTTCAGTTAAAAATCAATTTTTGAAAGCCGGCCAAAAGAAATAATTATGACAATATCGCCAACCTTAATACTTGTTTTTATCACTGCTTATATTTTAGGCTCAATCCCTAGCAGTGTTTGGATTGGAAGAGCATTTTTCGGCATTGATGTGCGTGAACATGGCAGTGGAAACGCCGGGGCTACCAATACTTTACGAGTGTTAGGTAAACCTGCCGGAATTGCAGTACTAATTATTGACTTTATGAAAGGTTTTACAGCAGCCAATTTAGTGTTTTGGCAAGGAGTACTAAGCGATTCACCATATTTAATGGAATATAAAATGGCGCTTGGTGCTTGTGCTGTTTTAGGTCATATATACCCTGTATTTGCAGGATTTAGAGGTGGTAAAGGTATTGCTACATTAATTGGTGTGGTTGGTGGTATGGACTGGATGCTGGCACTTGCTTGTTTTATAAGTTTTATAATTATCGTAGGAATTACAAGGTATATTTCAGTAGGCTCAATGCTAACCGCATTGATCAGTCCGTTATATGCCGGACTCATACATCATTGGCAAGAATTGAATTTAGTTTATTTTTGCAGCGTTGTGGGGGTATTAGTTGTTTATACTCACCGCACAAATGTAAAAAGATTAAGGGATGGAAATGAGAATCGCTTTAGCTTTAATAAAAAACCAGATGTAAATAAACACACGGTATGAAAGAGTTATTGATAGAAGAAGAATTAGCCGAAGTTATAGATGAAGTTACCGATAGGGAAAAACTATTGTTGTACAACGATGATGTGAATACATTCGAGCATGTAATTGATTGCTTGGTTCGTATTTGTAAACACGATTTATTACAAGCCGAACAATGTACTTTATTGGTGCACTTTAAGGGCAAGGCAGTGGTAAAAACCGGTGCTCGAGCCGACCTTGAAGCCATGTGCCAAGCTTTATTAGATGAAGGACTTAGTGCTGTAGTTGGAGAATAATATTAAATAATTATGCTAAACAAAATAGTTAAAAATGCTGATGAGGCCATTGCTGATATACAAGATGGTGCTGTAATTATGTTAGGTGGTTTCGGATTATGCGGAATACCTGAAAATTGTATTGCTGCACTGGTAAAAAAAGGCACTAAAAACCTTACCTGTATCAGTAATAATGCAGGCGTTGATGATTTTGGCATCGGTTTAATGCTAAAAACAAAACAAGTTAAAAAGATGATTTCATCTTATGTTGGTGAAAATGCGGAATTTGAACGACAGTTATTAAGTGGCGAACTGGAGGTTGAACTTATCCCACAAGGCACACTTGCAACACGTTGTTTAGCCACAGGATACGGCATGCCTGCCATTTATACACCTGCCGGTGTTGGAACAGAAGTAGCCAACGGAAAAGAAACCAGGTTGTTTAATGGAAAAACCTACTTACTTGAACATGCATTTGATAGTGACTTTGCCATTGTTAAAGCATGGAAAGGTGATACTCATGGTAATCTTATTTTTAGAGCTACATCCAGAAACTTTAATCCGTTAATGGCAATGGCCGGGAAAATAACAATTGCTGAAGTGGAGGAGTTGGTTCCGGCCGGTGAGTTAGACCCTGACATGATACATACTCCGGGGATTTATGTGAATAGAATTTTCAAAGGTGAAAATTATGAAAAGCGTATTGAACAAGTAACAATAACGAAAAAATAACCGCAACTTCATCATCGCTTATTTGAATAAACATGCAACCTCAATATGCCGGTGAATATGCTGCCTAACCTAAGCCTCAAGAATGAAAGCACTTCATCTTATTAAGCTCAACAAACAAAACTTCAAGGTTAATGCACCTGCCATGTCAACTTTAATATGTGTTTGTTTGGTTAGTGTATTGTTTATGTTCCCCTCCTACTTTAACGGTTACCCATTTGTTTTTTCTGATACTGGAACTTATATCAATTCAGGATTTATTAATAAAGTTCCCGACGACCGGCCAATTTATTATGGACTATTCATTCGACATATCAGCCTTGCAACTAGTTTATGGTTGGTAGTGTTTATGCAATGCCTACTGTTTAGTGCTGCACTTTGGAGTTTTATTCAAATGATGTTAAAGGAAATTGTGTCCACTAAATATATTGTAATAAGTTATTTAAGTATATCAAGCATTATTTTAACATTAACCGGATTTCCATATTACCTAAACAATATGATGCCGGATTGGATAACTGTAATGGTGTTAATGATAGGATTATTAATAGCTTTGAATAAGCCTTCATCAATTTGGATTTATGTGTTTATTGTCTGGCTAATTTACACTCACTTGTCATTTATCTTAACAGCAGGTTTATGTTGTTTTATACTTGTCGTCCTTTCAACGCTTATTCCTCATTTAAAGACATATCAATCAATATCATTAAAACTTACCCTTTGTGCTGTATCACTTTTTTTACTTTATCCTATAGGAAACGCTATTTGGGGTTATGGGTTAAGGTATAACAAGGCTAATCCAATATTTTTAACAGCAACCTTCGTGGATAATGGTTTGTTAAAAAAATATCTTCTTGAAAAAGAGGAAGCAAAACAATCATACTTTTATGCATTTGCCAACAACCTGCCACCACATTCATCAGCCTTTTTATGGGATTCTAATAGTCCGGTAAATAAAAACGGAGGTTGGGATGTACATACCGAATCATGTGCACAAATCAACACAGCTATTTTAACGAGCTATTACGTTGAATGGGTAATGATAGCATTAAGTAATACTGTTGAACAACTTAAGCTCACACATATTGGTTCCGATTTTGTTTCTTACGGCGAAGGGAGTCCGCCCAGACAAATGATTGAACAACATTACAAAAACGAATTACAGGCTTTTATAAACAGTAAACAACAATCAGGAAATGTTGGAGTTGATTTTGGTTCATTACGAAAGAAGCAAGACTTGTTAATCCTCATCTCAATTTTTGTTATACTTGCTTACCTAACGTTTTTTTCAACTTCAAACAAACTTGCATTTGTAGGAATAACAACCTTATTTTTTATACTTGTGAATGCTGCTATTACTGCCAATCTATCGGTATTAGGAGCAAGATATAATGGTCGAATCATTTGGTTTACAATTCCTGTTGCCTGTTTAATGATAATAACATGGTTGGATAAATGGATTACAAAACGTAAAGAAAAACAACAAAATTATGCTAGATAAATTTGGTATTGCAAAACGCATAGCACAAGAGCTAAAAGATGGTTATTATGTGAACCTTGGAATTGGTATTCCAACTTTGGTAGCAAATTACGTACCCGACGGAATTGAGGTTATTCTTCAATCGGAAAACGGATTATTAGGAATTGGGCCATTCCCATATGAAGAAGATGTTGATGCTGATTTGATAAATGCAGGCAAACAAACCGTAACCACAACAAAAGGCTCAAGTTTTTTTGATAGTGCCATGAGTTTTGGAATGATACGAAGCGGCAGGGTTGATTTAACCGTACTTGGAGCAATGGAGGTTGCTGATAATGGAGATATTGCCAATTGGAAAATTCCCGGTAAAATGGTTAAAGGCATGGGTGGCGCAATGGACCTTGTGGCTAGTGCTAAAAATATTATTGTAGCCATGCAACATGTAAATAAAGCTGGCGAAAGCAAATTGTTACCAACTTGTACGTTACCTATTACAGGATTACATTGTGTAAAAAAAGTGGTAACCGAACTTGGGGTTTTCGATATTACGCCCGAAGGGTTTAGCTGTATTGAATATGCGCCTGGAGTAAGTATTGATTATATAAAAGAAAAAACATTGGGAAGATTAGTGATTTCCGAACATGTTAAAGAAATGATGCTATCTTAATTTAATACCTATCACATAAAGCTGAATTGTCAAATAAGTTTTTTATGATGTTAAATAAAACACAATTGAACACTATGGGTTTAGATGATAAGAAACAGTCTTTTTTTTAGAAAGTATTTCTATTTTCGCACAGCTTTTAAAGTTTTTTACAATTAAACAGTGTATTTATAATGACTAAAGTATCAGTTATCGGGGCAGGTGCCGTAGGTGCAACAACAGCCGATGTTATTGCTTACCGCGAATTAGCGGACGAAGTAGTTTTATTAGATGTAAAAGAAGGTTTTGCCGAAGGTAAAGCATTAGACATTTACCAAACAACCTCTTTATTAGGAATGAAAACCCGTATCTCGGGCACTACAAACGATTATAGTAAAACTGCCGGATCCGATGTGGTTGTAATTACTTCAGGTATCCCACGCAAACCCGGTATGACACGTGAAGAACTTATTGGTACAAATGCAAATATTGTTAAATCAGTAACTGAAAATGTTTTAAAACATTCACCGGATGCAATTATCGTAGTAGTTTCAAATCCAATGGATACAATGACCTACTTGGCGCTAAAGTCGAGCGGCTTACCTAAAAACCGTATCATTGGTATGGGCGGATTGTTAGATAGCGCACGTTTTAAAGGTTATTTAGGATTGGCATTAAACCAACCTACGGCAGATATTCAAGGTACTGTGATTGGTGGTCATGGTGATACAACAATGATACCTTTAACCCGCCTTGCTACCCTTAACGGTATATCAGTGTCAGCATGGTTAAACCCTGATCAATTAAAAGAAATCAGTGATGCTACTATGGTTGGTGGTGCTACTTTAACAAAACTGTTGGGAACTTCAGCTTGGTACGCTCCGGGCGCTGCAAGTGCATTATTGGTTGAAAATATTGTACGCGATCAAAAACGTATTCAACCATGCTGCGTTTACCTCGATGGTGAGTATGGCCAATCTGATATCTGTTTAGGTGTTCCTGTAACCATTGGAAAAAATGGTTGGGAAAGTATTGTTGATTACAACTTAAACGATGAAGAAAAAGCCTTGTTTGCTAAAAGCGCCGATGCAGTTCGTAGCATGAATAATGTACTTAAGGAATCTAATTTATTATAAACGATAATTAAATATTGTTGATGAAAGGTTGCCTCATTATGTTTTAGGCAGCCTTTTTTATTTAAATTTTATAACCAAATGAAACAAAAAATTAAAGTAGAAGTACTACCATTAGAGAAACATAATTACCACTTGTTTATCAATTTACAAATAGACAAAAAACCTTGTAGGTTATTAATTGATACAGGGGCCAGTAAATCAGTTTTTGATGTTGAAAAGGTATTACAATTTACTGTTGCCGATAATATCATTAAAAATGATAGCTTATCTGTTGGACTTGGTTCGGAAGCGGTTGAAACGCAAGTAGTGATATTAAAAAAACTCCACTTAAAATCAATACATATAAAAAAAATGGAGGTTGCCGTACTTCCTTTAACCCATGTTAACAATACTTACCGTAACATTGGTATACCTGAAATTGATGGTGTATTAGGAAGTGATTTTTTAATGAAGTATAAAGCAATACTTCATTTTAAAAAGAAGTACTTGATATTAGATGATGGAAAATAACAACTGATTATTAGCACTCTTCATCTTTTTTAATATTTGTTTTGTTCACGTTTAAAATGTTCGTTACATTTATGGCATTAAACCAATTGATATGCAAACACAGTTTATAAAGAAAATGAGCAAACTGGAAGCCGGTTTTCATTTACTTATGTTGCTTTCATTAGCCGACGGAAGCATGCAGAAAGCCGAGAGCGAAGTGGTAATAGACTTTTTAAACGACCATTTTGACGGAGAAATAAATCTAATTAAAGAACAAGCCTTCTTGCGTGCTTTACCCGAAGAAGAACACGAAAAACATTTTATAGAAACTGCCGAACATTTTTATAGCATATCTAATGAGGATGAACGTCATACTTTAACTCGTTTCGCAATGGAAGTAGTAATGGCTGACGAAAGTATGCAGCAGCTCGAAAACAAACTCATCAACAAACTTTATGATTGTTGGGCAATTGAATAATTTATTGAAGAAAGCAACCACTGTTAATGGTTGCTTTTTTCTTATAACTATATTGCTGCTATCTGTATTAGGATTAGCCGGATTTACTCCTTCGCATATAAAGGAGAAATCGGCACCATACAAGTTATACCTAGTGCAACAAAATAAACGTACCCTTTGTAGCAACCTATCAAATATCGAACTTTACAATACCCCTTTTACCTTTGAATTAATTACGCCCGATAGTCAATTCGAATTATTTGTAAAACCTACACTCAACAAAAGTTTATTCGAGAAATCAGTTAGTGGTTATTCCCTTGAAAAACTAGGCTGTTTTGAAGCCGGCATGGGAATGGCCGAAGCCCTTAAAAATCCTGATAAAGAGTTCATGCTATCTAAAACGGGCTTTCATTATTGGTACCACGAGCACGATACAGACTCACGCTTTTCATCAGTGATAAAAACAGATTCAGGATTTCTTGCCACCCAAATAATTGAGCAATGGTTTGATGGTGATAAACAACAAAAATCATTTCCACTTAGCCATTTAAATAAACCACTATATTTTATTATCAGTTACCAATTGCCAGGTAATGAAGAAAACCTATTGTTACAACGTTTTAACATAGCCATCCGCTGGAAAAATTAAAAAACTTGTATAAAAACTAACAAATATAAGCACTGCCTGAATTCATGCATTTTTCATGCTAAAATAACAGTTAATTTATACTGTAATTTTTTTGAGAAGCTTGACAAAAATCAGCCAGTTTTTATTTAGACTTAATCTAATTAAAAATATATTTGCTTCCGAAATCATAAAAACATGGGAAGAATAGTACTCTTATTTCTTATTATCACAAGCACCACATTTACTTATGCAGCAAGCATTTCAGGCATTTTAACAGGCGACGATAACAAACCTGTGGTTAACCAACAGGTTTTTTTAAACAATGGATATGCTACTTATACTAATGACATTGGTGCCTTTCAATTTATGGGTGTAATGCCAGGTAGTTATGAATTAAAAACGGAGCAGGAAGGGCAAACGGTAATCCTTCATTTTTTCTCTGTTGATGAACAACAAACAGAGGTGGCATTAGGTACGATTGTCATGAATAAAAATATTTTACTAAAAGAAGTACTCATAAAAGATCGTGGTTTAAATCAAATGATAGAACGCATGCCGGATGTAAAAGACAATGTAATTTTCGCAGCCAAAAAAACAGAAGTAGTTAAATTTAGTACAGCCACAGCCAATCTTGCACAAAATAATTCACGTCAGTTATTTGCCCGCGTTCCTGGTGTGCACGTTTGGGAAAACGATGGCAGTGGAATTCAAATGGGAATAGCCACACGTGGTTTAAACCCAAATAGAATGTGGGAGTTTAATACACGTCAAAACGGATATGATATTTCGTCAGACCCATTTGGTTATCCGGAGGCATATTACACACCATCAGTTGAATCATTAGAACGTATTGAAATCATAAGAGGAGCATCTTCAATTCAATACGGTGCTCAATTCGGAGGTGTTGTAAATTATATTAAAAAGAAGTCGGTGAGCGGCAAACCTATTGGCGTTGAAAGTATGCAAACACTTGGAAGTTATGGTATGTTTAGTAGTTTTAATGCCATTGGAGGAACCATAAAAAATTTCTCCTACTATGCCAATATCAACTATAGAAGAGCTGATGGTTGGAGGGATAACAGTGGATATGAAACCTGGAACGGATTTGTAAACTTTGGATACAAAATTAGTAAGAAAATACATGTGAATATAGAATACACCCGAATGGATGCCAATATGCAACAAGCGGGTGGCCTTACTGATTCAATGTTTCGAATCAATCCTCGTCAATCGGTAAGGAACAGAAATTGGTTTAATATTGAATGGAATATTGCTGCAATTAACTTCGACTATCGCATTAACAACCAACATTCATTACAAATAAAAGCATTCGGATTAGTAGGTAAAAGATACAGCATAGGCAATATGTCGGATATACATTTGCCCGAAACTAAGGACAGTTTAGGGCGTTATAGTCCGCGTAGAATAGACAAGGACGATTATGAAAACTTCGGCACAGAAATAAGACATTTATTTACATATACAGTTAAAGGCAAAAAACAATATTTATCTAGCGGAGTTAGATTTTTTAGAGGTAATACCTATCGCATTCAAAACAGAAATGGATCGCGTGATGAAGCCTATAACCTAGAAGCCAGCTCATCTGTGCTGCATAATAAAATTCATTATATATCTGATAACATGGCCGCTTTTGCCGAACATTTATTTACGGTCACAAATCGTTTATCAATCACCGCAGGTTTACGTTACGAATATTTATACAACAAAGCAGATGGTTTTAACAACATCAACAGCATCATCAATAGAAGCGCTACCCGTCAATTTATAATTGGTGGATTAGGCATTCAATACAAAACAAGTTCAAGTACAACTGTGTATGCAAATGCAACCCAAGCCTATCGTCCTGTATTGTTTAGTGATTTAACCGTAGCAACTACCGATTCAATTGATAATAATCTTAAAGATGCCAGTGGTTATAATATTGATTTAGGTATAAGAGGCAACGTTCAAAAATGGCTCACTTTCGATGTTTCATTATTTTATTTGCACTACGGAAATCGTATAGGTAATTATGTAATTAATGGACGAAATTTTACCACAAATATTGGCACGTCGGTAAGCAAAGGCATTGAATCTTATGTAGAAGCATCTATAACGGAGGCCTTAAAGTTCAGTAAATTTGGACACTTGCAAGCATTTGCCTCCTTAAGTTTTATTGATGCTACTTATGTTGATTGGAACACCGGAAATGTAACCAACAGCATAAAAAACAAACGCGTTGAACATGCACCGCCTTTTGTTCATCGTTATGGATTTACTTATAGGTATAAAAAGTTTAGCTTAAGCATGCAACAAAGCTACGTGGGTGCGGTATATAGCAACAGCGCAAACACTGAAGCTCCAACTGTAAATGGTGTTAATGGAAAAATTCCTGAGTATAGAATTACTGACCTTTCATGGAGCCTTCAAATCAAAAAGAACTTTCAATTGAATGGAGGTGTGAACAACCTTACCGATGAAGCATATTTTACGAGAAGAGCAGGTGGATATCCGGGACCGGGTTTATTGCCTTCTGAAGGTCGCACCTGGTATATAGGAGCAGGATTAAAGTTTTAGTTTTTAACCATGTTTATTAACACTTCTCGCCCGGCACGCGGAGCAATGGAGTGTAAACAAGGTTCAAAGTGTACAACCTTAAAATACGGTTGAAAATAACCATAATATTCTTGGATATTTCCACCGAAAGGCGGTCCGCCGTTAAACTCGCAATTAAACATAACCCCTGCCAACACTCCATCCGGCTTTAATAAGTTGGAGGTGTGACTTGCATATAACCGACGTAAGTCAGGATTAATTGCACAAAAAAAAGTTTGTTCTAATATTATATCATACGAATCATGGTGATGAAAAAAATCATCGTGAATTAGAGTTAAGCGCCCCTCTTCTATTTCGCGTTTAAACTTATGTTGCGCCATTAACAAGGCAGAAGCCGCAATATCTAACAACACTACATGATTAAAACCTTGTTGCATTAAATAAGCTGCCTCGTGAGCATTACCGCAGCCGGGTAATAAAATTTTTGCTTGTTTATCTTTAATTTGATTAATGCAGTACATTAAAGGTGGAGAAGGTTCACCAATATCCCAGCCTGTTTGATTATTTTGCCAACGTTGTTCCCAATACTCCATTATGCGTTAAGTAATTGTTGATGAAATCTTAACAATATTAAGACTAAATGTTTTAATCTTGCATGCAAATTTAAATGTAATGAAATTCTTTATTGATACAGCCAACCTGGCACAAATTAAAGAGGCTAACGACCTCGGTATTTTAGATGGTGTTACTACCAACCCTTCACTAATGGCCAAAGAAGGTATTAAAGGTCAAGATGCTATCCTTAAACATTATGTTGACATCTGTAATATTGTTGATGGTGACGTAAGTGCAGAAGTTATAAGCACTGATTTTGAAGGAATGATTACAGAAGGCGAAAAATTAGCTTCGTTGCATGAAAACATTGTTGTTAAAATACCAATGATAAAGGATGGCATTAAAGCTATTAAATATTTATCATCTAAAGGAATTCGCACCAATTGTACATTAGTATTCAGCGCCGGACAAGCCATTCTTGCAGCTAAAGCAGGGGCTACTTATATTTCGCCATTTATTGGAAGATTAGATGATATCAGTTACGACGGGATTCAATTAATTGCAGAAATTTCTCAAATTTTCGCAGTTCAAGGATACCAAACACAAATATTAGCGGCTTCTATTCGTAATCCGGTACATATCATAAAATCAGCGCAAGTTGGTGCTCACGTAATTACAAGTCCGTTGAGCGCAATATTAGCATTATTAAACCACCCGCTAACTGATAAAGGTTTAGCCCAGTTTTTAGAAGACCATGCTAAAGCAAATGGTTAATACACTAAATACAATATAACATTAAGGTCGGGTAATCCGACCTTTTTTGTTTTACTAGATTGATAAATATATCAACAGCAGTACGGCTGCTACAAGAGTGATTACCTGAATGGTGAAGTATACATGAGGATAATTCTCTTTACTGTAGTTAGGCCAAATTACACCTAGTATATTTGTTTTATAGTCGGGAATAAATTTCATCCACTTAGCAACCATTAAAATTAACCTTAGAGGTAAAAACAAGTAAAACACCAAATTTGTCCATATACTATGCAGTGTGTCAACCGGAGAAAACATCAAAACATGGTTTAATACAACTACAATCATCAAAGTTAGAAAAGAAATACTAAGTCCGAATTCAATTAGATTATATTGTTTTTCATTAATAATTGGTGCTTTTATCATAGGATTCTTTTTATCGAATATGTTAAAAAAAACTGAATCGGCAATCACATGTTGAGGATTAAAATATTAATGGATAAGGTATGCCAATTGGCTAACAATTTACTTTATTTGCAGCACCAAATTTAATAGGTATAGAGTATCATGCAATTCAACAAAAAACATCACAGCAACCAAACTTTAATCAATTTGTATAAAGGCATGCTAAAGCCACGAATGATTGAAGAAAAAATGCTGATTTTGCTTCGTCAAGGACAAGTGAGTAAATGGTTTAGCGGTATCGGACAAGAAGCTATAAGTGTTGGCGTAGCTCAAGCGCTTCATGAAGATGAATACATTTTACCCTTACACCGTAATTTAGGCGTATGGACGAATAGAAATATGCCTTTCCAAAAGTTATTCTCACAATGGCAGGGCAAAAACAATGGATATTCTAAAGGACGTGAACGTTCTTTCCACTTTGGTACAAATGAGCATCATATTGTTGGAATGATTTCTCACTTAGGTGCCATGCTTGGTGTAGCTGATGGAATAGCACTAGCGCATAAGTTAAAAGGAGAAGAAAAAATTAGTGTTGTATTTAGTGGTGATGGCGGTGCCAGTGAAGGTGATTTTCATGAAGCGATAAATACTGCCGCGGTTTGGGAGTTACCGGTTATATTTTTAATTGAAAACAACGGTTATGGATTATCTACTCCCAGCAATGAACAGTTCAGGTGCAAAAACTTTATAGATAAAGCAATAGGGTACGGAATACAAGGTTACAAAGTGGATGGTAACAATATTCTTGATGTTTATGAAATGGTGAGTAACCTTGCTTCAAGCATGCGCATCAACCCTCGTCCTATTATACTTGAGTGTATCACCTTCAGGATGCGTGGACATGAAGAAGCTTCCGGAACTAAGTATGTACCACAAGAATTATTTGATGAATGGGGTAAAAAAGATCCTATCAGTAATTACGAAAATTGGTTGAAACAAGAAGGCATACTTACTGATGAAATGATTGCTGAATTTAGAGCAATATTTAAGAAAGAAATTGATGAAGGTGTTGAAGCTGTTCAAGCTGAACCAGACATCATCCCTGATTTAGCTAAAGAATTAGCGGATGTATACGCACCTGTATCAGAAAAACCAACTGTAACCCATCATCAACTGCAGCACGTGAGTATTGCCCCACAAAGCAATGCTGTGAGTAAAAAGCGTTTGGTTGATGCTATTAGTGATGGATTAAGGCAAAGCATGCAACAGCATCCCAACCTAGTTTTAATGGGACAAGATATTGCTGAATATGGTGGCGTATTTAAAATTACACAAGGGTTTATTGATGAGTTTGGCAAAGCTCGTGTAAGAAATACACCTTTATGTGAAAGTGCTATTATTGGCGCAGGGTATGGTTTATCTATTAAAGGAATGAAGGCGATGGTTGAAATGCAATTTGCCGATTTCGTAAGTGTTGGGTTTAATCAAATTGTAAATAATTTAGCCAAAAGTTACTACCGTTGGGGACAAGCAGCAGATGTTGTGGTACGAATGCCAACCGGTGCAGGTGTGGGAGCCGGACCATTTCATTCACAAAGTAATGAAGCCTGGTTTTTTAATGTGCCCGGGCTTAAAATAGTTTACCCGTCAACACCTTCCGATGCAAAAGGATTATTAATTGCTTCATTTAACGACCCAAATCCGGTTATTTTCTTTGAACATAAAGCTCTATATCGTGCAGTTGAATTAGAGGAAGAAGTGTTTGATGATTATTATGAAATTGCCATTGGTAAAGCAAAAACCGTAAGAACAGGTGATGAGGTTAGTATTATTACCTATGGTGCCGGTGTGCATTGGGCAAACAGCTACTGCCATGAGGCAGGTATTGATGCTGATATTATTGATTTAAGAACCTTACTTCCTTGGGATAAAGAAGCAGTTGAAAACAGTGTAAAGAAAACCGGAAAAGCATTTATACTTCATGAAGATACTTTAACCGGTGGCATTGGTGCTGAAATTGCCGCACATCTATCCGAGCATTGTTTTACCTACCTTGACGCTCCTGTAAAAAGATGTGGCAGCTTAGATACTGCAGTTCCATTTAATATAAAATTAGAACAACAGTTTCTGCCTAAAGAAAGGTTTAAATCGGCTTTACAAGACTTGCTGAACTTTTAATTATCTTCATAAAAAACAAAGCCGAATCACTTTCGCAATTCGGCTTTAAACACTACATATGAAAAACACCGGCACTAGATAAACCGGGTGAATTTTGCTTGACAATTGTGTGATTTACCACAATTACTTGAACAAAATTATGCTCATAAATATGTAGAAAATAAAATGTTAGTCAAGATTAAACCTGACAGGTATCAACAAAAATTGGATTAAAATACCTGAGAGGCAATTGCTTTAGTAGCTTCACTTAAGCCCATGGTATAATAATGTAATACCGGAACTCCTGCTGCTTTAAGCTCTTTAGATTGTTGGATAGCCCATTCAATCCCAACTTGTTTTACTGCTTTATCATCCTTACAAGCTTCAACTGCGTTTACCAAATCATCAGGCAAATCAATATGAAAAATTTTAGGAAGTGCCACCAATTGTTTTTTAGAAGCCATTGGTTTTAGTCCAGGAATAATTGGGACGTTTATACCCATAGCTTTGCAGCGATCAACAAATTGAAAAAACTTTGAGTTATCGAAGAACATTTGAGTAACTATATAATCAGCACCGGCATCAACTTTTTGTTTCAACCATTTTAAATCACTGTTCATATTTGGTGCTTCAAAGTGTTTTTCAGGATAACCACTTACCCCTATACAAAAATTAGTAGGTGTAGCATTTTCAAGTTCATGATCCAAGTATTTGCCGTTATTCATAGCTTCAACTTGATTCAATAACTCTAAGCTGTCTTTATTTCCATCAGGTTCAGGCACAAAATTAGCTTCATTTTTTACACTATCGCCTCGTAATACAAGTACATTCTGAATGCCTAAAAAATTCAAATCAATCAATGCATTCTCTGTTTCTTCCTTGCTAAACCCTCCACAAATTAAATGCGGTACTGCCTGAACTTTATACCTATTCATTAAAGCTGCACAAATTGCTACAGTGCCCGGACGCTTTCTAGTGTATACCTTATCAAAACCTCCGTCTTTACGTTTACGTAGAATAAACTCTTCCCTATGATAAGTTACATCAATAAATGCCGGTTTAAATTCCATCAACGGATCAATTCCTGCATATAGGCTATTAATATCTTTACCCTTTAAAGGAGGTAAAATTTCTATTGAAAAAAGTGTGTCGTTAGCGTTATTAATAATTTCAGTAAGTTTCATGTTAATCTATAACTGTACGCAAATGTATAAGAATGATACAAATATTTGTAAACTTGAGTAATATTTCCTTGTCAAATTGTTAAAAGTAAAAAGTGAGTTAGATTTGTGAAACAAGTATAAACTAAACTACTTATAACTTTCCATGAAAAACACACTACTACTCATCATCACAACCTTGGTTTTGGGAGCTTGCTCAAGTCATTACGGTTCTTTTGAATCAAATTCATTCGAAAAACCACATCAATATGTTGGCAGAGCTGCAGGTTACTCCAGATCTACCAATATTATGTACATAGGAGGTAATCGTAAATTTGATATGGTTAATGAAGCCAAATTAATGATGGAAGCCAATCGCCCTTTAGCTGCAAACGAAGCATACGTAAATATTAGGGTAGATTGGAGAAGTACATTGTGGGATTTTGGCTTCACTAAAACTGTTGTTATGCAGGCTGATGTTATCAGGTTTGTGAGTGATACCGTTACACAGAAATATAGCAACGAATATTATCAACTTTATAGCTTAAAAGATACTGCTACCAAAACAGATTACACCATCAATTCAGGCGATTCATTATTCACTCCTCATAAAGGAAAAACAATGGTTATTCTTAGCTTAAATCCATTTAAAAAACAATTTAAAGTGTTGGTAACTAAAAAGACGGGGCGTTTTAAAACTAAAATTGGTTACCGAGCTATTGATAAATCTTTTTCAACAAAAAAAACGAATGTGGTGAAGGGCTATAAAATTGGTGACAACGTGGCTTATTCTTCAAACACCGGAGGAGGGTTAATTTTAACAGGTACAATCATAGCTTTAAGTCTTGAGGCAGCAATAGTTTCCAGTAGTCCGGTCACGAAACCGGAAATTGTAAATTATCATGCAATAACACAGGTTAATCCAAAAACAAATTAGTAACAGCTTGTGATTATTTCTTATTGCCAACTGCTCCGCCAAGTATATAATTTGTTTCCTTGTTTTTTTCATACCAAAACACATGGTTACTGTCAACAAATAACGGATATAAATTTGGTGTTAATGATTTAAAATATGGGTATGATGGCTGATGCATAAACGGACCAATGGAGTCATTAATATTTCTTATAAAATTAATATCGGTTAAATTAAAATTACTCACCGCAATCGGACTCTTAGCTACCTTCTTATCTGCATTCAAACCAAATAAAACAAACGGAATGTTATAATTATAATAAAAACTTTCGCCTTTGGATTTTAATTTATTCCGCTTCAATTTCGGTTTTGTATCGGGATGTTTTTGATAATAATTCCAAAATACCAATCTTATTGAATTTGATTGCTTATTAATATGAAGCTGTTCTAATATTTCAGAGTTGGCAGTAATATACAACTGCTTTAAGTTGGCTACCGTTAAGCTGTCGAAGGATTTAATGGTGATTCCAAATGGGGTGTATTTATTTCTAATTTCACTGAAAAAACTTGTCGGTAGAACATTTCCATATCTTTTGGATAGCGCAGTTGATAAATGATTCGGAAGCGCTGAAATAAAAGATGGTTCATACTTAAAATAAAACGTAAGGATTCGCCTTTCGGTTTGACTATTGTTATCCTTAGGTGTTAATATTACTTTAACAGGGATTAACATTGATTTCAACTGATTAAAATAGTCCAATTCAAAACCTTTGCTGAAAGAAATTTCTGTGAATAATAATTCATTACTAACCTTATTAGCAGTAACCGAACTATCGGAAATTGCCAAAGCAAAAAAAGATTGAAAAAAGGTTGAATCAATCGTTGGTATTGTACCGTTATAAGTAACTCTCCCAATTGAATTATTTACTTTCAATTTAAAGGCCGGTATCGAACCATTAGCGTCAGTTGATTTTCTTTTTCCAATACTAAGGTCATTACCTGTAATCACTCGGTAATTTAAATGATTACCATCGGTGATTATCCCTAAGTTTATAAGTGTTTGATGAGATAACATCAGTTCGCCATTATCATTCATGTAATCATTAGAGGCATCGTTATCCTCTGGTATAATTTCTTCACTATTTGGTACCCAAGCCGAATAATGACTAAACGATGGAACCCAAGGCGTATTTACACCTGCCGGAATAGAAATATCAGGTAGCAAACTATCATTTCTCCCCTGCTTATCGAATGAAAGTAAATTGATTTCATCAGAAGTTGCAATAGATAGGGGCCGTTCATGAGTTGGATGGTAAGATTTATTGGGGGTGGTTGATACATCTGAAACATTAGGTATATCGCTGGATTGGTTAGTTAAACATAACTTTATAGTTAGCACAAACACAGTTGCAACGGCAGGTAATAAAAAGTAAATGTACCTTAACTTACGTTTATGCTTCGTTGTGTTTGAATGTTTAATTATTTCCAATACTTCATCCTCTTTAAGGAGTAAAGGAGAAGATTTAGCTGTCGTAAAATATTTTTCCAAGGTTTTAGTCATATCATACCCCTTTCTTTTGTTTTGAATTAATGGATTGTTGTTCCAATAGTAATTGTAATTGTTTCCTTGCGCGATGGATATTCGTTTTTACGCCTGAAATGCTGAGTTGGTGAATATTTGCAATTTCATCAATAGTTAAACCACTGATTTCGTACCACACTATGGCCTCTCGTTGTTTGGATGGAAGTTTGTTTAATGCTTGGTTGAGTTCATATCGCATGATGGCATCTTCACCTGAGGATGATGTTGGCCGGTTAACTGCTTGCTGAAAATTAAATAGCCCCTTAAACTTTTCTTTTCTTTGTCGTTGACGAATAAGGTTAGAAGCAATAGCAAACAAATAGGCTAGCATAGCCTTTTCATCCCGCAGTTTATGAAATTGTTCGTACGCTATTAAAACAACTTCACTTGATATGTCCTTAGCATCTTCCTCGTTCCAAACCAAAGTTTGAACAAACCTACATAACCTTTCATGAAGAGGCTTGTAGATACTCATAAACTGTATTTGTTTATCGGTGCTTTCCAAAATAATTGTAAATAGGTTGTTATGTCAGTAGGTTAATTAAACAGTTAAAAAGATTCAACACGCTTATCAAATAAATCTTATTCATCTGTATATGAGGATATAAAAAAATTTATAAACCTTCTGCTAATCTGCTATTTAATAAAAAAACTGCCAATTATACCTATAAAATTGATATGGCTTTATTTATGAGAAATAGTCAACAAACATGGGCAAAATGTATTATTTTTACGCCCTTTAATTGAATAGGAAAAACAAGAACAATGATAGGCTCCATTTTTAATGCACTAACAAAGATATTTGGAAGTAAGTCGGAAAGAGATTTAAAAAACATTTTACCGCTGGTTAAAGAAATCAATCAAGCATATGATGAATTGCATTCATTATCGAATGATGAACTTCGAGCAAAAACCACCTCGTTTAAGGAAAGAATAGCCGAATTTTTAAAACCGGTTGATGAAGAAATTGATGCGGTTAAACAACAAACTGAACAAACCGATATTGATATTCTTGAAAAGGAAGAATTGTTTAGATCGCTTGATAAACTTAAGAAAAAACGAGATGCTGAACTTGAGATTGTATTAAAAGAAATTTTACCGGAAGCTTTTGCAGTAGTGAAAGAAACGGCCAGACGATTCACTGAGAATAATGAGATTATTGTTTCAGCTACTGAGCATGACAAAAGCTTAGCTACTCACAAACGTATTAAAAAGCCGGTTCGTATTGAGGGAGATAAAGCAATTTGGAGCAACAGTTGGGAAGCAGCAGGTAACAAAGTAGTGTGGAATATGATCCACTATGATGTGCAGTTGATAGGTGGTATAGTATTACATGAAGGAAAGATATCGGAAATGGCAACGGGTGAAGGTAAAACATTGGTATCTACCCTACCCGCTTATTTAAATGCTTTAAGTGGATTAGGTGTGCATGTGGTTACAGTAAACGACTATTTAGCACGAAGGGATTGCGAATGGAACGGACCATTGTTTGAATTTCATGGTTTAAAAGTTGATTGTATTGATTATCATCAACCAAACTCACAAGAACGACGCAATGCTTACACTGCTGATATTATTTACGGAACAAATAATGAGTTTGGTTTCGACTACCTTAGGGATAATATGGCCCGCGATACTGTTGAGTTGGTGCAGCGTAAACACCACTATGCGATGGTGGATGAGGTGGATAGCGTATTGATTGACGATGCAAGAACGCCTTTAATTATTAGTGGTCCGGTGCCTAAAGGCGACGACCAACAATTTCATATCTTAAAGCCTAGAATCGAAAAAATTGTTAACGCTCAGAAATCATATATAAACAATGCATTAGCAGAAGCTAAAAAGTTGATTGCGGCCGGTAATGAAAAAGATGGTGGATTTAAGTTGTTACAGGCACATCGAGGTTTACCTAAAAACAGTGCTTTAATTAAGTACTTAGGCGAACAAGGCATCAAACAATTATTACTTAAAACAGAAAACTTTTACCTTCAAGATCAGCAAAAAGAAATGCATAAGGTTGATGCTGATTTATACTTTACTATTGAAGAAAAAACAAATTCAATTGAACTTACAGAAAGAGGTGTTGACTTGATTACTTCATCCGGTGAAGACCCGCAGTTCTTTATTATTCCTGATGTAGGCGGAGCAATTGCAGAAATTGAAAAAAGCACACATACCGAAGAAGATAAGGCAAAAGCCAAAGAACAATTGATGTTAGAGTTCTCAATCAAATCGGAAAGGATTCATACGGTAAACCAATTGTTAAAGGCTTACTGTATGTTTGATAAAGATGTTGAGTACATTATTGCTGATGGAAAAGTAAAGATTGTTGACGAGCAAACCGGTCGTGTATTAGACGGAAGAAGATATAGCGATGGTTTACATCAAGCCATAGAAGCAAAAGAAAATGTAAAGGTAGAGGCTGCAACTCAAACCTACGCAACAATAACCTTGCAAAACTATTTCCGCATGTACCACAAACTTGCAGGCATGACGGGAACAGCCGAAACTGAGGCCGGTGAATTTTGGGAGATATATAAACTTGATGTGGTTGTAATTCCTACCAACAGAAATATATCAAGGGTTGACCAAAATGATTTGATTTTTAAAACACGTCGCGAAAAATATAATGCAGTAATCGAAGAAGTGCAAAAACTTACGGAAGCCGGTCGTCCTGTATTGGTTGGTACTACTTCGGTTGAAGTAAGTGAAACCTTAAGTCGCATGCTTCAATTTAAAAAGATTAAGCATAATGTTTTAAATGCAAAGCAGCATCAACGAGAGGCTGATATTGTTGCCGAAGCTGGTCAGGCAGGCACAGTAACCATTGCTACCAATATGGCAGGACGTGGTACGGATATTAAACTTGGAGAGGGTGTTAAAGAAGCTGGAGGTTTAGCAATAATTGGTACTGAACGCCATGAGTCGCGAAGGGTTGACCGCCAGTTAAGAGGTCGTGCAGGTCGCCAAGGCGACCCGGGTTCATCTCGCTTTTATGTTTCGTTGGAAGATGATTTAATGAGGTTATTCGGTAGCGATCGCATTGCTTCAATTATGGATAGGTTGGGGATGAAAGAAGGTGAAAATATTGAACACTCATTAATAACAAAAAATATTGAACGTGCCCAACGTAAAGTTGAACAAAATAATTTTGGAATTCGTAAACGTTTGCTTGAATACGATGATGTGATGAACAGCCAACGTGAAGTAATTTATACCAAAAGAAGAAATGCTTTATATGGCGATAAGTTGGAATTAGACTTTAACAACATGTTACATGATTTATGCTATGAAATTGTTGAAGGATATAAAGATTTAAAAAACTACGCAGAGTTTAAATTTGAAAGTTTACGTGTTTTCGCTTATGAGCCAAACATAACAGAAGATGCTTTTTTAAATGGAAAAACCGAAGATGTTGTTTCAATGTATTTCGACGACTTGATGCAACATTACCAAGATAAATGTACGCAATTAGCTGTTGAGGCTTATCCTGTAATAAAAAATGTATACGAAAACCAGGGACAACAATTCGACACGATTGGTGTACCTTTTACTGATGGATTAAGGGGAATTCAAATTGGAGTGAATTTAAAAAAGGCATACGAAACTGAAGGACAGGAAGTAATTAATGCATTTGAAAAATTCACATCATTACACATCATTGATGATGAATGGAAAGAGCATTTACGTGAAATGGACGACCTTAAACAATCGGTTCAAAATGCAGTATTAGAGCAAAAAGATCCATTGTTAATTTATAAATTAGAATCGTTCAACTTATTTAAAGAAATGTTAAGCCGCGTGAATAGAGAAGTGTTGGGCATGTTATTTAAAGCTTACATTCCTATTCAACAAGACGGTAACTTATCGCAGGTGCAACAAGCGCCTCGAAAAGTTGCAGCGCCTAAATTACAAACAAGTCGAACCGATGATTTAATGCCACAACAAAATGGCAACCGCGAAGCGATTGAACAATCAATGGAACGTCCTAAACAGCAACAAATCATTAATACTGCTAAAATAGGAAGGAATGATCCTTGTCCATGCGGTAGTGGTAAGAAATACAAATCGTGTCACGGTAAAGAAGAATTAGTTTAACCTTAAATTTAAAAGATATGGAAGCATTGAACAGGTATATTGAACATACAAACTTAAAGCCTGATGCAACAGCAGAGGATATAATCAAACTTTGTGAAGAGGCCGTTGCACATCAATTTTATGGCGTATGTGTTCCGCCTTATTATGTGCAACTGGCGAAGAAAACACTTAAAAAATCTGATGTTAAAATCATAACTGTAGTTGGGTTTCCATTTGGTTACAATACTGTTGCAGCTAAAGTTGAAGAAACCAAAAAAGCAATCATGGCAGGTGCTGATGAAGTTGATATGGTGATGAATATTGCAGCATTTAAAACCGGGGATATGGCCGTAGTACAAAATGATATTCAATCAGTAGTAATGGCCTGTCACCTACAAAATAAAATTGCAAAAGTGATTATCGAAACTGCCTTATTAAATGAGGAAGAAATTGCAAAAGCGTGCAGAATGTGTGCTGATTCAGAAGCAGATTTTGTTAAAACATCAACAGGTTTTGCAGCATCTGGAGCTAAGATAGAAGACGTAGTGAATATGCGTAAAAATTTACCTGCTAAGGTTAAAATAAAAGCTGCAGGTGGAATAAAAACTACCGAACAAGCAAAACAACTTATTGAGGCCGGAGCAAGTAGAATTGGAGCTTCATCAAGTGTGAGCATAGCCGGAATAGAAGAACATGTTTAATATGAAAACATACTTAATCCTTTTATTATGTTGCGTGGGGTTCAACCTAAGTTTGGTTGCACAACAACCTGCCGTGCAAATTATTAATGATGAACATTTAGATTCATTGATTATAAAAAATATTGAATCAAATAAGACCCATTCAACCATTCAAGGCTACAGGGTCCAAATATTTTTTGGAACAGATAGAAAAGTTGCGAATGAACAACGAACAAAATTCTTAAACTTATTTCCCGAGATTGAAGCATACCTTATTTATCAGCAACCTTATTTTAAAGTGCGAGTTGGCGACTATCGCTCGGCACTTGACGCCCAAGCCATGTATCGCAAAATTCTCAACGAATTTGATAAAATATTTATAGTACCGGATAAAATTAACTTACCTAAACTTGATTAAGCATTTTCAGCTATGAAATTAGTAACCTATCAGCATCAACATAAAACGGATCTTGGAATTTTAATTCACAATCATATTTATAGTTTACATCAACTTGATAGCTCGTTGCCAAATAACATGAGGGCATTTTTGTTTGAAGGTGACACAGCCATGAATAAGGCAAAAGCTATTGATGCTGATTTAAAATCGGGGAAACTTAATAACATTCCTTATCTTACTCTAGATGCAGTTACATTATTGGCACCGGTTAATGAGCCTACTTCCTGTCGCGATGGTTATGCATTTCGTCAACATGTAGCCGCAGCTAGAAGAAACCGCGGTGTACCAATGATTCCGGAATTTGATCAATATCCTATATTTTATTTTACTAACCATAATGCCATTCAAGGTCCGGGTGAAATTGAATGTATGCCGGATCATTTTGCTAAACTTGATTTCGAACTGGAAATTGCAGTTGTGATTGGTAAAAAAGGAAGAAACATAAAGGCAGCTCAAGCAGATGAATACATTGCAGGTTATATGATTATGAACGACATGAGCGCAAGAACCTTGCAAATGGAAGAAATGTTACTAAACCTTGGTCCGGCGAAAGGAAAAGACTTTAGTACCGTTATCGGACCTTATTTAATTACGCCTGATGAACTTAAAGAATATTTAGTGCCTGCAAAACCAAACCATGTTGGGAATAATCATAATTTAACGATGAAATGTTTTGTAAATGGCATTCAGGTAAGTGAAGGAAATGTAGCAGACATGGACTGGACATTTGCCGAAATTATTGAACGTTGCGCTTATGGAGTAGATATTTTACCCGGAGATGTGATTGGAAGTGGAACTGTTGGAACAGGATGTTTCCTAGAATTGAACGGCACCGGATTACTTCATGATAAAAACTACCAAACCCAATGGTTGAAAGATGGTGATGTGGTTGAACTAGAAATTACAGGTTTAGGTAAATTGGTAAACACCATTAAAAAAGTTGATACTGACTTTAGCATTCTTGAACTGAAAAAATCAGTGGCTCAACAATAAGCGTAACGACAATAGTTAGGCTTGAAAGCCTATATCACTGCGCTCTTGAGAATTGTCATTAGAAGCGAGGTTTGATTTTTTAAACAATTTACTTCCAATACAACTAATAAGCGGGAACGACAAAAACATAAAACAAACCGCCGAGAATGCAATTGATTGCAGGTTGAGGTGGGTACCGGTTAAAAAACCTACACCTAACATAAAAAGTACAAATGAGTAAAGTAAATTTTTCATATTCAAGATTAAGATGCATCAAAATTGATTGATGAATGTTTTCTTTAGTTTAACTCATTATAAAATAATTGCTAATTGGGGGGGGGACAATGAATATGCTTTTTGACGTAATACAATCAACACTTTAAGTTTTTTGCAATACAATAAATTTACCTACTTCTTTAATATGCAAAAACACTAGCATTATTTTTGGCAAGCTATTATATAGGCATAGTTTAGCTTTTAGATGATTTGCACATAATCACTCATAAATTTTCTTGGAATTTAATATTTAATTTACTTATTTGTATCCGTATATATCCGTTTATAACAATGAAAACCATAACTCAACTTCAAGCCAAAAGTTTTATTGAAAATTTAGTTAAAAAAGGGGAATGGGTTAAGTTATTGTATTTAAGATTGGGATGATGGGTGGGGGAATAACATTCATTTATTACCAACTCAACACTAATACAATTGAAGATCTAAACGATTTGCTGTAAACTGAAATTAAACTTAATGTAATTAATTTGATTATAAAAAAGCTACATAAAGGCAATATAACTTTGGGACAGTTTGGTCGGAAAGTCAGGTGCTCATTGCTAAGCATCGAAAAAATTAAAGCGTCGTCACCGCACAAAAAAATTAAAATTCATTTATCTGAGTATATTGCACAAATTCCTCTAACTACCCTCACAGAAACCAATATGTATATGATAGTCACAAGAGTGCAAGCTCCCGCATACTTATTCACCATCGAATATTAAATTATGTTTACGTTATGCAGACCAGAATTGAAGGCAACAAACAAGGAGACGCGGAAAACACTGCTGACTTTAAATATGAGGGTTGGAATGTTTTTTACCATCTTAGAACGTAGACTAAAAGTAATAATATAAAAGAAAACCTTGAATAAATTTTGATACATTTAAAAAAATTATCGTAGTAAATTAAGCATGAGCAAACTCAATTACATAGACCTTTTTGCCGGTGCAGGTGGACTTTCGGAAGGTTTTATCCGTGAGAAGTTTGAGCCGGTTGCACATGTGGAGATGAGTGCGGAAGCAGCCGACACATTGAAAACCAGAATTGCATTTCACCACTTCAGTCTGAAAAAAAATCTGACAAAGTATTATAGTTATCTACAACAAGACATTTCAAGAAATGAATTATGGGATTCCATCCCACAGCATTTGCTTGAATCTGTTATCAATGAAGAAATTACTGACAATACAATTGAAAGCATCTTTAAAATAATTGATTCGCAACTTGACGAAAAGAAAGTTGATGTAATCATTGGTGGTCCGCCTTGTCAGGCGTATTCACTTGTGGGAAGAAGCCGAGATCCAAACAGAATGAAAGGAGACAAAAGAAATTTTTTGTTCCGCTACTATGCAAAGTTTCTCATTCGTTATAAGCCAAAATACTTTGTATTTGAAAATGTGTTGGGTTTGCTAACAGCAGGAAATGCAAAGTATCTTAATGAAATGTTGGAACTGTTTGAGGAAATAGGTTACTCAGCCGATATGAAAGTTTTAAATGCAGAAGAATATGGAGTGCTGCAAAAAAGAAGAAGGGTAATTATTATCGGAAGAAAAGGAAAAACTAAATTCCAGTTTCCCGAACTTCAAAAAATGGAAAACAACTGGCAGACAAAACGAGATTTGTTTTTTGACCTACCCTATTTGAAGCCAGGACAAGAACTTGAAGTTGTCGGCTACACAAAAAATATAAATGAGTATTTGAAGAAAACAGAAACAAGAAATGGAATCAATTACACAACGCAACACATAACACGAAACCACAACGACAGGGATTTGGAAATTTATTCCCTTGCAATTGATAAATGGTTGAATGACCGACAGAGACTAAAGTACAACGATATTCCAAAAAGATTACAAACTCATAAAAACACCGAAGCATTTTTAGACAGATACAAAGTGATTGACCCAACCGGATATTCCCACACAGTAGTTGCTCATATTGCGAAAGACGGTCATTATTATATCTATCCTGATCCAAAACAAGTGCGCTCTATTTCAGTTCGTGAAGCCGCAAGAATTCAATCTTTCCCTGACAATTACTTTTTTGAAGGAGGTAGGACAGCAGCGTTCAAACAAATTGGAAATGCAGTTCCGCCATTGATGGCAGAAAAAATTGCAGCATCATTAAAGTATCTTTTACTAAACGGCTAAAGCAACATTGAAGTGAACCAATATGAATCAGGATTTAATTCAGAAACTGCAATACTCTTATGCGGGGCAAGACGAAGCTCATTCGCTTCCATTGCCTCTGAAAGATTCACTTCAACTTATATCTGATTTTTTTTCAAATAACACGACCAACAAGCTTTGTTTGGTTTTTCCATCAAAAGAGTATTCTGCTCAATGGTTATCTGTGCCAACAGTTTTGTTTCTAATTGAAAATGACTACACGCAATACAAAGAGGAAATCTTTGCATCATACAGGAAATATAATCTTGGTGATAAATTAAAACTCAACAGGGATGCAATTGTTGAATGGGCAGGCATCAGAAACAACTCTGTAGCTTTTAGAGCGGGCAAGGAGCCAAACATTGCAACTTTCACTATTGACATTACCCAGTCAATAAAACTTCAACGAACAGAACAAACAAGACAACTCTCATCTCTAAAAAGAGTTAAGCAAGCCCTTCCGGGAAAAATCATTACTCCAACTGACGAATTGTTGGAAATAAATACCTACGGCAACAAGGAGTTCATGAAAAATAAAATTTGCCTTGTAAGCAAATTCAAATCTTACGATGATTCTATTGAAGACATAGCAATGAATCTTGCTTCATTACCTGAATATTTCCAGAGTGGTAAGATTGATGAAAACGGTGCAGCAGACATAAACAGCCCACTGCTTATTTCAAACAATCTTTCTACTCTTGCTTTGTATGTTACGCTTTCTTCAAGTTCAGTTTCAAAGATTATCATTGATGGATTCTCCACTATACAGGAAAGAGGAACTGATTTCTCAGACATTGATGTAAAGAATATTCCAACAATTCTAATTACGGATTTATCAGAGATTGAAAGTTTTGAAACCATCGGTAACTATGGCTTTGAGTTTTTTAATTTCACAAAGGAGAATTTAAAACTTGACCATTCAGAAAACCATTCTCCCTTTCATTCTTTCGAGAAGAAGATGAGAAAATATATTTCTTTCAATGTTGTAAAAGAGATTTGCCTTGATGCAGAACTTGAAGCAACCACGCAAAAAATTCATTCCATTAAAAAGGATGAATTAAACAATGATTTGACTTCTCTGAAAATTTCTCTCATTCAGTTGACCAATCTTATTTCAAGAATTGCACACATACCAGCCGTAGAAGAAATTTCAGTTCTCCATTCAAAGATAAACGCCATTGAAAACTTGTTTCTCCGGTGCAGAATATGGTTGGGTGATTCTCACAAACCAATTGAAGAAAGCATTTCTCTTTTAAAATCGGTTATTGCAAGGTTCGCAACACAGCCATCTGAAAAGTGTGCAAGGTTGAAAACACTCATGAGTTCAAAGCAATACGATTACATCATTTGCTCTACTGAAGAAGAAGCAAAAGCATTGGATGATTCATTTCCGGCACACATTCAGAAACCAAGAGTAATATCTGTTGCAGATGTTAACGATAAATTACTTTCAAGCAAACCTCAAAAAGCAATTCTAACTGGCTGGGCAAAGTCAAACAACATCAACAGAATTCTTTCATCATTTCTTTTTTCTGAACTTACAGTTTTGTTCTACCAGTTTGAAAACAAGTATTACAACTCTTTGCAAAGAAGAAACAAACAATACAGTGAGAACATTAAGGCAACCATAAACAGCAAAGGCATCCGTTCAGAAACTGATTCATCAAAGCGGAAAGGTTTCAGCGATTTGTATTCAGGTGATGATGTAATCGAAACAACTTCTGAAAGTTCGTTTGACATTTTAGATTTTGAATTCAAACTTGACAATGCACAGTATTCAAGATATGTAGCAAAAGGAAATTTGATTGACAGCATAAAAGCAAAACGAATTGTATTTGAAAGCGACTTCTTTATTTACACAACTGAATCGCACAAATTTTTAGTCATAAATGAATTGATTGAAAGAAAGGGTGAGAAAGCAAATCTTCACAGGAGAAAAGTTGAATCGTTACAAACGGGTGATGTGATTGCTTTGATTAACACCGACAGAGATATTTTGGTTGAGTTGGTTGAGAAAAATACCAACACAAAAGAACTGGCTTCTGTAAAACAGTGGACAGAACTTTGGAAAAATCTTTTGAAAGATTACTACGCTTCTATCGGAAATGATTTCAAAAAATTAGTTGAGGATTTGCGGAAGAATGACTGCAAGAAACATGAGGTTACAATCAGAACGTGGTTACACGATGAAAGTAGAATTGGTCCCGATGATGATTCGGACTTAATAAGTATCGCTTTACTTACAAAGTCAGATTTATTGAGTGATAATATTAATAAAGTAAGAGATTCAATAACAAAAATGAAAGGATGGAGACACAATGCATCAGATTTTATTATAAGCAAAATCAAAGCACAAATACATCAGTATGCTGACAGTTCTGTAATCAACAAACAAATATCCATTGAAGGATTAGGAATTGTATTTTTTTTGAAAGTTATAGAGATTTCAAATGCTTGGGAGAGTATTGATGCTCGTTATGTGAACAGATTACTTCAAAAAGAAATTTTCTGATGGCAAAACTGCTACCACCATATATTGATAAAAGCTGCAAAAGCACAGGTGAGAAAATGCTGTTTGATATTTTCAAGAACAGACAGTTCACCAAAGATTGGATCGTGCTTCATTCACTCAACTTATCGCAGCATACAGTTCGCTTGTATGGTGAAATTGATTTTCTGATTTTGATTCCAGGCGGTGGCATTTTTGTAATGGAAGTTAAAGGCGGTGATGTAAAATGTATTGACGGGGTTTGGCACTACACAAACAAATTAAATATAACAAACACAAGCAATGTAGGTCCATTCAACCAGGCAAGAGATGCAATGTTCTCTTTGCGTTCAGCTATTGAAAAAGAATTCGGCAAACGACACAAGTTCACAAAAATTCTTTCCGGCTTTTTGTGTGCATTCCCACACATCAGTTTTGACAAACATAGTGTTGAATATGAACCCTGGCAGATTCTTGATAAAGATTCTATCAAAAATGGAACGGAAAAATTTTTCCAGAATCTTGTAAAGCAGTTCACCAACAAACACAAAAACCAAAGGTGGTTTTCAGAAAAGGATTCATTGCCTGATAAAAACGATTTGAATTCGCTTTGCGATTTTCTGAGAGGAGATTTTGAAAGAGTTCGGACAGTGAAAGAACGATTGACTGAGTTTGATAAAGAAGTAAAAAAATACACCGAAGAACAATACAGAATTCTTGATTCAATTCAATTGAATGAAAGAAGTGTTACACAGGGAAGTGCAGGCACGGGTAAGACAATGATTGCAATTGAATCGGCAGTGAGAGCAGCAGCAGAAGGCAAAACTGTTTTCCTTACTTGTTACAACCGCTTAATTGGAGAGTGGATGCAGAAACAAGTTGAAGAATGGAAAGACAAAATCACAGTTTCAAGTTTGCACAGTTTTTTATTTGAGCAGTCAAAAGGATTTGACTACGATAAAGCACAGAGCAGTAAGCAGGATTTCTACAGTAAGTATTTGCCGCTTTTACTGAAAGATATTTATCAAAAAGGAATAAGTAAAAAGTTTGACAAGTTGATTGTTGATGAGGGTCAGGACTTAATCAGAGAAGAATATCTTAAACTGTTTGATTCAATGGTAACAGGTGGTCTACAAAACGGCAATTGGGAAATATATGGTGATTTTGAAAGGCAAGCAATCTATGCACAGCTGACCAGAACAGAAATGCTTGATTTACTGAAAGATTCAGGTCAACATTCAAACTTTCTGCTCAAAATAAATTGCCGGAACACTAAGCAAGTTGGAGAAGAAACCTCTCTGATTTCAGGATTTGAGAAGCCACCATTTTTGTTGGAACATCTTGAAGGAATTCCGGTTGAATACATTTTCTACAATGATGAAGCTCACCAGAAAACATTGCTATCACAGCAACTGCAAAAACTTTCATCAAATAAACTCCCATTGAATGAGTTGGTGATTTTATCACCACGTAAATTTGAAAACTCATGTTCTGATTCAGTTCCAGGTTTTTCAATCAGAGAAATAAAAAACAACAGTGAAATTTCACCGACACAAGGTTTCTATGGCTTTGCAACTATTCAGTCATATAAAGGCATGGAGAGCAATTATATTTTGATAACCGACATTGAAGATTTATCAAGTGAAATCGCCAAGTCGATTTTGTATGTTGGAATGAGTAGAGCACGATACGGACTGATTCTTTTCATTTCCGAATCAATGAGAAACGAATACAGGGAAATTCTTAAACGCAAACTCAATTAGTATGAGAGACGATATTTTAAAATTCATTAAAAAGGAATTGATAGGGCCTGACCCAATCAAACCTCACATACAAGAGAACGGAGAAGAAATACTTCTTAACGAGCCACCAAGATTAAGATATGGTGCCGGTGTTTTATTTCCGAGGGCGGCAACTTTTGAAAAAGCTGATTCAACAACATCAGAGGAAGAAAAAGTTTTAGAGAAACTTGAAGAAGAAAAAAAAGAAACAGATGATCCAGTAAAAACTGAAGAAAGCAAAGCGCCAGTAGACATGGCAGAAGATTTTGAAGAAGAAATCGGACTAGCAAATTCATTTCTTCCTTCTGCAATGGGATTCAGTTGCTTTTCAATAATTCCGAAAGACGGCTTCACTATAAAAGCAACACTTGGTGTTTATGAAATAAAAGAATACAGCTATCAAAAAGAAGATGGAACTTCTGTTTCAAGAAAAGCATATTACCGAATTTCACTTGACCAGGAATTTACTTTAAATGCAAGTGAAATTCCGTTGCAGTCAGGTAAATCCATTGACAAATTATTGGTTGATAAAGACGGAAAGGAAATTAATCTCAAACTGAATATCCGAAACAGAACTCATGAAAATAATTCAACAAACAATATTCATCTACTCACATTCACGTTGATAAACCTGAATACCGGAGGAGCAGAAAATATCAAGAATGAAGATTGTTTTTTTCAGGTTTCATTTTCTGTTACAGCAAATGAAAAATGTTTTTGTCCATACAAAGCAGCTGCATCTAAAACTGACAAGGATGATGAAAAGTCAAATCTGCTTTTGTTCCGAAAGAAAAAAACATTTGCAGTTGGACACGGTTGTTCACCCGCATGGAATGATAACGATATTGACTTTACTGATTCAATTACAACAGAAGCAATTCCAGTTTATGAGATAAAACCAATCGTGCCTAATGAATTGAAAAATGTTGTGCTTAAAATGTTTGACTTGAGTGATTTGTCGGACAAAGACATTACAACCAATCTTGTAAAACTGAATGCGGAATATGAAGCATGGATAGATAGGCAGAATGAAATTGCAAACGCAGAATTGAAAGATGAACTTTTACAAACTGCATTGCGTCACATTGATACTTGTCGTTTGTGTTTACAAAGAATGAAGGAGGGAATTGAAGTTTTAAAAAGCAATGAAAAAGTAAATCGTGCTTTCAAGTTGATGAATCGTGCTATGTTATTGCAACAACTTCATTACGGCATTGAAACGAGAAACTGGATTATTGATAAAGGAAATATTACCGGAGTGAAGCATGCTGAAATTCCAAATATAAATGACAGTACAACATGGAAACCAGGGCTTGGATCATGGCGTCCTTTTCAACTTGCATTTATTTTAATGAACCTCAATGCAATGTTGGATCCAAGTCATGAAGATAGAGAAATGGTTGACTTGATATGGTTTCCGACTGGTGGAGGAAAAACCGAAGCGTATTTAGGATTGTCAGCGTTTACAATTTTTCTGAAAAGATTAAAAGATAAAAACGATTCAGGCACAACTGTGCTCATGCGTTACACTTTGCGACTACTAACAGCACAACAGTTTCAAAGAGCAGCCGCATTGATTTGTGCTTGCGATAAAATCAGAAAAGAGAATGAAGAAGAATTAGGCACAGCGAGAATTACAATCGGACTGTGGGTTGGTTCTGATTCAACACCAAACAGAAGAGACGAAGCAAGAAGAGCATTTCAGATAATGGAACAAGGAAGAGAGGAAGAAAATCCTTTCATCGTTTTGAAATGCCCATGGTGCGGTTCACAAATGGGTTATCTAAAGGAGGCAAGGACTAACAAAGTGAAAGGATATAAGAGAAGAAAAATAGGAACGAAAGAAACAATCATTTATCAGTGCGACAATCAACAATGCGATTTCTCAAAACCCGATTTCAATTTACCTCTTGTAGTTATTGACGAAGATATTTATGACAACCCACCTACTCTCTTAATCGGAACAGTTGACAAGTTTGCTATGCTCACATGGAAGCCAGAAGCGAAAACAATTTTTGGATTTAGAGGAAATGAAAGAATGTTTTCACCACCTGAATTGATTATTCAAGATGAGTTGCATTTGATTTCGGGTCCGTTGGGTTCGATGGTGGGTTTGTATGAAACAATGATTGAAGAACTTTGCACAGCAAATAGTATCAAACCAAAAATTATTGCATCGTCAGCAACAATCAGCAGAGCCAAAGAACAAATCAACTCGCTCTATGGCAGAGGGACAAAAAATGTCAATATTTTTCCTGCACAATGTTTAAGTGCGGGTGATTCATTCTTTGCATACGAGGACACAACAAGCACAGGCAGAATTTACACAGGCATATTTGCATCTGCTCTACCTTCACATGCAACTGCACAGGTAAGGATTTTATCCGCTTTACTTCAATCTGTGAAATCAATTTCAGTTGCAGAAGAAATTTTAAGAGATCCATATTGGACTGCCTTGACTTACTTCAACAGTATTCGGGAGCTAGGACATGCAGCTACACTCATTCGTGCAGACATACGAGAATACATGAATTCCATTTGGATACGGAAAGCAATCAAAGGTGATGAAAGAAGATTCATCAACAGAAATATTGAATTGACAAGTCGTATTAACAGCAATGACATTCCTGAATACTTGGAACAACTATCAAAATCATGGACAGGAGATAAAAATGAATATCCGGTTGATGTTTGTCTTGCAACAAATATGATTTCAGTTGGCGTTGACATTCCACGACTAGGTTTGATGACCGTTATCGGTCAACCAAAAACAACATCGGAATATATTCAGGCAACAAGCCGTGTTGGTCGTTCAAAGAGATGTCCCGGACTTGTCTTTACAATTTACAACTGCTCAAAACCAAGAGATCGTTCGCACTTTGAACATTTCCAAGAATATCACTCAAAAATTTACAGCAAAGTTGAACCAACAAGTGTTACACCTTTTTCAGCACCGGCTAGAGAAAGAGGGTTGCATGCAATCTTAGTTGGACTGATTAGATTTTACTCAACAGACCAAAGTGCAACAGCTCCAAGACCTTTTCCTCAAAAAGAAATCATTGAAAGAGTAACCCAAATAATTTTTGACAGAGTTCATTTGATTGATGATGAAGAATACGACAAGACACTTGAACTGATTGAAGAAAAACTGGAATACTGGAAAAATGAATTACCACTTGTGTATGGTTCATTCGGACAGCAAACAAACATTCCACTAATGTATCCCGCAGGAACAAATCCTTCAGAAGATATAAAAGCAAGAGCATGGTCAACACCAACATCAATGAGAAATGTTGATTCCACTTGTGAAGCGTATATTATTCCGGCAGAATACCTAAACATTGACAATTAAATTATGCCAGCTAAAAAACCAATAAGAAGGTCGCAGTTAATTTCTCCGTGGGGGATTGGACAAATGATTAATTTTCCAAAGGATGAATCATTGATGGTTGTCGGGCTTGATATGTGGGAAGAAAAATTCAGAACGATTTCTGAGTTGGATGAATTTAAAGTAACCGAAGAAAGATTAGCAAAAAGATTAGGTGTAAAAGATTTCAGATTGCCGCCTGATTTCAGAGACCCTGGTCAAGGTGTTACAAATCCGTCACTCAAAATTCCATTCGTAAGATTTCCACGTTGGCATTATTGCACAAGGTGCGGACACATGGAGAAAGTTTCAATTTACGATTCACAGAAACCAACTTGCTCAGGAATTTCTTTTAGCTCAGGAAGGTCTTGTAACGAAATTGCAGAAAGGAAAAGACAGCGATTGATTCCGGTTCGCTTTATCGCTATTTGTGAAAAGGGGCACATTGAAGATTTCCCTTTTATGCAATGGGTGCATAACGGCGCTCGTCCTGAAGGACAACATAATTTGAGATTGAGAGCAGGGAGAAGTTCAGGTACATTATCTGGTATTGAAATTACTTGTAGTTGTGGAGCACACAAAACAATGGCGGGTGCTTTCAACGAAAAATCACTTACAAAAATTGGAGTAACATGTTCAGGTGGTAGACCGTGGTTAGGACAAGAAGCTGACAGAGACAATGCAATTCATTGTGGAGAGGACTTAAGGGTAGTTCAAAAAGGTGCATCAAATGTATACTTCTCACAGGTTCGAAGTTCAATCTATTTGCCTCAATGGGAAAAATCAATTGACAGAAAAATTATTGAAGTATTAGAAAAGAATTGGAATTGGCTATCCTCCGGATTGGTAAATGGCGAATTTGATAGAATGCGTTTTGAGTTGGTTGCAGAACAAAAATTTAATCCTGAGAAAAGAGATTACTATACAGAGAAATTATTGGATGCAGCCAATAAGAAACAAACAGGACCGAATTTAAATGAAATGGGAGATGAAGAAGAAAAGTACAGAAAAATGGAGTATGATTATTTAATTGCTGGGGGCGGTTGGGAAAATGAAGATTTTTATTGTGAAAAGGAATCGTCAGTAAATTATGAGCAAGATTCCGATTTTAAAATTATTCAGTCAGGATTTAAGAGTATTGGACTAGTTCACAAGTTAAGAGAGACAAGAGCTTTCGTAGGATTTTCAAGATGGCTTCCAGATGATGGAAAAACATTGACTGAAAAAAAGAACTTCATAAAACTTGGACAGCGTATTGAATGGCTTCCGGCAGTAGTTGTGAGAGGCGAAGGTGTTTTCTTTGAGTTCAATGAGAAGCGTTTGAAAGAGTGGGCTGCAAAAGATGAAGTGATTAAGAGAGCAAATTTTTTATCTGACAACTACAACCGTCCACGGGAATTGAAAGGACAAAAGAGAAGGGAAATAAAACCTGAATTTATTTTGATTCACACATTTGCTCATTTGGTAATAAACCAGTTCAGTTACGAATGTGGTTATGGAAGTTCTGCTTTGAGAGAAAGAATTTATTGCAATCTTGAATTATTAAATGAAACCATGAACGGTGTCTTAATTTACACTGCATCTGGTGATTCAGAAGGTTCTTTAGGTGGGCTTGTTCGTCAAGGGAAGCCTGGCAATCTTGAAACGATAGTTTATAATGCTATTGAAAATGCAAGATGGTGTTCAAGCGACCCTATCTGCATTGACAGCGATGGGCAAGGACCGAACTCTTGCAATCTATCAGCGTGTCATAACTGTTCGTTGTTACCGGAAACATGTTGTGAAGAATCAAATATGCTTCTTGATAGAGCGATGTTGATTGGAGAGTTAGATAATCCGTCAATTGGATATTTTAATTTTATATTACTCTAAAAAATCACACTTTTAAAATCGTTCAAGCATAAGTCTACACGAAATAAAAAAGTGAATCATAATTCTAAAGTCATTTAATAAATATAGTCATATCACCTTTCATTATACTCAAATTGCATCTCATTCAATCGCCTATATAATCCATTTCTTTGTATAAGTGTTTCGTGTGTTCCTGATTCAACAACTAAACCCTTATCTATCACTAAAATTATGTCTGCATTTCGTATGGTACTTAAACGATGTGCAATAACAAACGAGGTTCTGTTTTTCATTAGATTTTCTAAAGCATCTTGCACCAATTGTTCACTTTCTCCATCTAATGATGATGTTGCTTCATCTAAAATAAGAATGACAGGATTGCGTAAAATTGCCCTGGCTATTGCAATGCGTTGACGTTGCCCACCTGATAATTTGATTCCCCTTTCACCAACAATAGTATCATAACCTTCTGGAAACGCTGAAATAAAATCATGTGCGTTCGCTTGTTTTGCAGCTTCAATAATTTCTTGTTCAGTATAATCAGGTTTACCATAAGCAATATTTTCTCTGATACTTCCGCCAAATAATAATACATCCTGAGGCACATAAGCCAACTGACTTCTTAATCCGGTTAATGAAATTTGATTTGCAGGTTTTCCATCAAACAACACCTCCCCTTTTGTTGGTTTATAAAATTGTAACAATAAAGAAGCGATGGTACTTTTTCCTGCCCCACTCGGACCAACAATCGCAACACGTTTTCCGGACTCGGCATGCATACTAATACTTTTTAATACCGTTACATCTTCACGCGATGGATAACTAAAGGCTACCTCTTTAAATGTTACAGCTCCTTGCAAAGCTACCACCGGAAGTTGTTCACTTATCGTTATATCTTCACCTTCACCCCTAAGAATTTCCCTTACACTTTGTGTAGCGCCCAAGGTTTTTTGGAGTTGACTAAACATATCAGCAAAGCCTGCAAATGTTCCGCCAACAAACATGCTGAAAATAACAAACATGGTTAATGCCCCTATAGTTAACTCACCCGACTGAATCATATTTGCACCAAACCACATCACAAATGATATGGCACCAAATACACTAAATATCATAAATGATATAAATGTACCGCGATAACGCGCATTTGCAATAGCTGTATGAACCACAGCATATATACTTTTCACATACCTGTTAATTTCGTAATACTCGCTAGTAAAGGCTTTAACAATACTGATACCCTGAAATGTTTCTTGAACAATAGTTCCACTGTCGGCCAGTTGATCTTGTGCTTTCCTTGCCATTTTTCTTATACGAACCCCGAAAACTACCGCCAATACTGCAATTACAGGAACAACCGCCAACATAACCAATGCTAATTTAGTGCTAATCCAAAAGATAAATCCTAAGCCGATAATTAACGTAAAAATTCCTCTTAAAAACTCTGCAAGAGTAAATGAAATTGCATCTTGTATTTGCGATAAATCAGAAGAAATTCTATTGCTTAATTCCCCTACCCTTTTTTCTGTGAAAAATCCCATAGGCATGGTTAATAATTTTGAATAAACATCCCTTCTCATATCGGCAAGTGCTTTTTCGCCAACCTCGGTGAGTAAATACACTCGCATAAACGAGAATATGGTTTGTAAGGTAAGTTGAACAAAAATTAATGTTAATGTAAAGTTTAATGTCCATTTTACACTTGACAACCCTAAAAATCCTATCATGGAAGGAGAACTTCCCATCATGCCTAAGGAAGCGCCCGGAGATGCTGCATCAATCATTTTACCCAGAAAAAAAGGAAACATGCTGGTAGTAAATGCTGATAATGCAATACAAACCAAGCTAAGTATAAATTTGGTTTTATACGGCTTTAAATACGTGAATAAGATTAAGGCTTCTCGTAAACTTTCTTTTGTAATTTTTACTTTCGGAGTTTCGTCTTTTTGCTTACCGTTACTGTTTAAATTTCTTCCACCTCTTGCCATGTAGATAATAATTGAAATCGCAAAAAAACGCTTTATCTGTCACACTAAAAAACGTTACTTGTTAAATTAGGCAAATCTCAGATAATCGCTGGCGAACAGTAGTTGAAAGCACTTCAGATTACTTTAGGTACTAGGCTATATAATCCGACAAATAAGCATATCTAGGTTTTAAACGACCATTTGCAGTAATGGTGGCATGTTCGATAATATCTTCTGAGTCTTCCATCAATAAAAAAGGTAATACATGCCTGATGAGTTGATCACCAAATTCGGTACTGGCATCAATTGGTAATTCACAGGGCAAATTTCCTACGGCTTGCACATCAAGTGCCGCTGCATTTTCGAAAGGTATTATTTCTTTTTCCAACAAAGGATGATAACCAAAAAATGGCTGGTCAATTGTTGTGCTTCTAATGGTAGATGGTAATGGTCCCGGAATATCACAGGTAACATCACTGATCACACGAATATTAAAATCATCTCGTTTAATTTCTTCCCGTGTAAAAAATGGTTCAATGCCTTCTCGCCAAAACACAGCATTTATCATAATGTCGGCTTGTTTATAATACGGCGCAAACGTACTTCTGTATTCTTGTGGATGTTTATAAAAATCACTTTTATCCCATTCTTTACCGTCCTTTCGCTCATAATAATCTTCACTGCGCAGTTGCACATAAACCGGATGATTGTATTGTTGTTCTAAAAATTCTTCAGGGGTAACATGATGAATTTTCAACTTCTTCAAAAATTCCATAGCCCCATGTGCCACACGTCCATCACCACACAATACTATTTTTATAGGAGGCAAGGTAAGTTCGCCATACTGGGCATACATATCAGCCATATCTTTACATTGATAAGCCGGTTTAAGATGATAAATACGGTTGCGTAACCCCCACATTAAAAATGAATAATGTGCACCTACAATGCCGGCAAATCTACCAAATCCAATAATACGATTACCGCCTTCCCATACTAAAGTTTCATAGTCAATTAACGTGATATTCTTTTTTAAAATCTCACGCAACATTTTACGATTATGAGGTTGTTTTTTAATGGTATGAGAAAAAAACAAATAGGTTTTATCCTTAATTAATTCTTGATAAGGAACTTCTTTCACGCCCATTAATATATCAGCTTCAGAAACATCATCTTTTACTTCAATGCCCGCATTTATATAAGCCTCATCGGGATAACAGCGATAGGGAGAGGATTGAACAATAACCTTAGTCCCGGGAAATTTTAATTGAATATCAACACAATCTTTCGGCGTAAGCGGCGTGCGAAGATCGGCCGGTTGCTTAAATTCTCGTATAACACCTATTGTTTTCATGTGCTGCGAAAGTAAGATAATTCGTAAAATATTATGTCGGATTTAAGTTCAATGTAAAAAATGTAATTTCGCCGCATGACTACTAAAATAAATTTTGCAGAAGAAATGAAGTGGAGAGGTATGCTGCATGACATGATGCCGGCTACTGATGAGCAATTAAATAAAGAGATGACTCGTGGCTACATCGGGTTCGACCCTACTGCCGATTCGCTTCATGTAGGACATTTAATGCAGGTAATGACACTGATCCATTTTCAAAGAGCCGGTCATAAACCTTACGCCTTGGTTGGTGGAGCAACAGGTATGGTTGGCGATCCAAGCGGAAAAAGCGCCGAAAGAAATTTATTAAGTGAAGAGGTTCTAACACATAATGTAAGTTGTATACATCAGCAATTAGAGAAATTTTTAGATTTTAATTGTGGTGAAAACAGTGCTGTTATGGTTAACAACTATGATTGGTTTAAAGAGTTTAACTTCCTTGATTTTATTCGTGATGTTGGTAAACATATCACTGTTAATTACATGATGGCTAAAGATAGCGTAAAACGCCGTCTTGAAGGTGATTCAGGCATGAGTTTTACAGAGTTTACTTACCAATTGGTACAGGGATATGATTTTTATTACTTATGGAAAAATCATGGCATAAAAATACAGATGGGTGGAAGCGATCAATGGGGAAATATTGTAACGGGAACTGAGCTGATTAGACGTAAAGATGGCGGTGAGGCA
>JALONK010000078.1 GCA_025454975.1 Bacteroidia bacterium | reverse complement strand
GTAAAAAATTTAAAAATAATTTTTTAAAAATCAAGAATATATCTGCAAGTGCTAATGCATCATTATCTATTTTTTATAATAATTATAGAGGGATTGGAAGTGAATTCTCAATTGGTGGAGGATTAGCTATACAACAAAAGTATGGATTCTTAAATGTTGGTTCTTCTCTCTCAAGTAATTCACAATCCGGTTTTACTACTTCAAATTCATATAGAATTGGTCTAACCTCTTCTTTAGATGTTAACTCTAAATTATCAATTGGTTTCGGAAATAATCTTTCTATGAATTCACGAACCGGACTTAAAACGCGCACATTTTCAGCTAATGTGATGGTTAATCCAGCTGGTACTGTAATAAAATATCTTAAAGATGCAGTTGGTAATACAATTACAACTTCAAAAGACGCTAATGGGGAAAGTTTTGGATTGCAAGGTAGTCACAGTTATATTTCATATGGTTACGGTACAGTAATTCCGTCTTCACAAGGCAGTTATTTTTCAACATCTTTTAGTGGTCGAATAGGTATAGGTAGCACAATGAAGACATTTGATATTATTGGCGGATTCACAAGTTTTACTTCAACTCAATATGCTGCAGGCGAAGGTAAATTTAAACGTAAATCTTATGGGTATTTATATGAAGAAAAACGCGAAGAACAAGAAGGTGCTGTTTATGACTATGTGAAAGAGAAAGAAAATACTTTTACGTCATTTACTCCTAATTTACCCGTTATTAATCACACTTATGATTTGCTAACAGCTACAGGTCAAGGTATGTTAGGAATGTTTAGGGCATATAGGGGGGATATTGGATATGTGAGCAACCCACTGGTAAATTCAGAAACAATTTCTAGTTCAGATAGCAGAGAAGTAGGTATAGGTGATCTTTTTTCGTTCAGTGCTGAAATACAAAGTCCATATCACTCTTCATATCAAAAGATGTGGACCAATGCATTGTCCAATTCTGCTGGTTTTTCTTCTGGAAATCTAGGTAAATATAAGGAACCTTTTTATTTCAAATTTGCCGGTGAGAAAACAAAAGTAAATACCGAATATTTTCCTCACAAGAATTTAGACTTAGTAATGCGACCTGCTATCCTTGATAATAGCGATAGACGTGAATTGTTTGAGATAAGCGGAAGGAATTTAGTAAAGCAGGATGGAAATGATATTGTTGAATCAGATCTAATAGCATTAACAGGTTTGCAAAGAGGTAAGCGAGAAATAATAAATTCAAACATAAATATCGTTTTTAATAAGAACAAGGAGGAGCGAATTGATAAGTATGTTTATAATGTGCCTCTTAACGCTAGTGTTACAAATTTAATAAATCCAATAACTAATAGGGGATATATATTTGCCGGCTCCGAACTTTATAGAAAAGATGATCATATTCTTGAAATAAGCTCAACTGCTATTAATGGGAGTAAATATGTATATGGCTTGCCTGTTTACAATAGGCTACAACATGAAATTTCATTTACAGTAAATAGCACAGAAAAAAATCTAGGTACACAAACAGTAACCTATGATCCGGATTTGGTAAGTAGATACAACAAAGGCGAAAGTGCGGATGGCTATGATGGCTATTACAACTCAACAAAAATTCCTGCTTATGCGCATTCTTATTTATTAACTTCTGTTATTTCTCCCGATTATATTGATGTTGGGAATGATGGTTTTGATAATAAAGACATTGGTAATTATACTAAATTTAATTACACACGCACCCATAATAATTATAAATGGCGAACACCCATGACCAGTGCACAAAATAATGCCGGCTATAACCCCGGTTTGTTGTCTGATGAGTTTGATGATAAAGCCAATATTATTTATGGGGAAAAGGAAATTTGGTATCTGCATTCAGTGGAAAGTAAAAACATGATAGCGGTTTTTAAAATTTCAGCACGTGAAGATGGTCGAGAAGCGGTTAATATTCATGGGGGAGTAAACCAAACTGATAGGCAACTGTTTAAACTTGATGAAATTATTCTCTACAACAAAACTGACTTAGAACTAAACGGTTTAACAAAAGCAACTCCAATAAAAACAGTTCATTTTGAATATAACTATTCTTTATGTCCTAACACTGTAAATTCAACTGCTGCTGCAACAAGTGGTAAGTTAACATTAACGAAAATTTATTTTACCTACGGTAAATCAGCTAAAGGTAAATTATCGTCATATCAATTTAACTATACCTCACAAAATCCAATATACGACCCTAATGCTGTTGATAGATGGGGGACAGTAAGTAAGATTAATGGTTATGGTGCCAATTCATTGGCTTTGGCAAGTACAACTATTAATTCATCAATATTTCCATACACCGCACAAAATAAAACTGAAGCTGATGAAAACGCTAAAGCATGGTTATTGGAAGAAATAATTCTTCCATCAGGTGGTAGGATTTTATTAGATTATGAATCGGATGATTATGCTTATGTACAAAATAAAGAAGCAATGAGCATGTACATGGTCACAGGTTTTTCTAATGGTAGTGAGGCGGCAAGAACCAACGAACTGTATGACAATGCAACTGGATTAGATGCTAAACTTTGGGTTGATGTTAAAATACACGAGGATTGTGCTTCTATTGAGGATTTTTTAAAAAAGTATATACCCAAACCAACTTATGAAGGCTCAAATGAGGTGCATTTATACTACAGCTTTAATGTTCAGATTAGTGAATTTAATGACAGATACGAACAAATTAATGGATATGTAAATTTAGATTATGACGGCAATAACCCGTCCACATTTATAAGAAGAAATTCTCCTACAAGTTTTTCCATTAAAGTAAAATCAGTATTAAGTGAAGATACGGAAAAAAAATCTGTAGAAAAGCAAGCAAGTCCTTTCGCTAAAGATGCATGGCAATTTATACGTTTAAACTTACCTCAATATGCATACTTAGGTTCCAATTTTAAGAAATACAAAAAAATCAAAGCTCGTACACTTTTTGGATTTTTTGCAGAAATTTATGAATTATTTGATGGCGCTAATGATAGGATGTTACGCCAGCGTTATGCATATAAAGTTGATACAGATAAAAGTTTTGTCAAATTAAGAAACGGAACACGATTTAAGTATGGTGGTGGAACTCGTGTTAAATCAATAAAAATTAACGACAACTGGAATAATATGACCACTGGTGAATCGGAATCATCTTATGGACAAGAATTTGACTATACAACTAAGGACGGTGATGAAACAATCAGCTCCGGTGTTGCCACTTATGAACCTGCTATCGGTAATGATGAGAATGCCTTAAAAACCCCGAATTTTAGTAAGAAAAAAAATTCTATTAAACCTGATGAAGAATATTATGTAGAGGCTCCATTTGGTGAATCATTTTTTCCTGCGCCAACCGTCACCTATTCTAAAGTAACAGTACGTAATATCATTCCGGCTAATGTAAGTGTTAAAAAACATGGAACCGGATTTATTGTAAACGAGTTTTATACCTCAAAAGATTTTCCGGTTATAGCTAGAAATACTAGCCCGAAAGTCCAAATTAATATGCCTAAAGTAAATTGGCTAAGGGCTTTAATATTCCTAAAAACCTTTACTAATACAACAGTTGCTCAAGGTTATCAAATAGAGTTAAACGATATGAATGGTAGAGAAAAATCGGTAAGTGTATATAGTGAACCTGATAATCAAAATCAATTAAAGTTGATAAGTAGAAAAGAATATATTTATCATACTGATGCCAATAACCCTAATAAATTAAGTAATCATGTTGACATTATCAATAGTAATGGTGCAATTGAGCAAAATGTGCTAGTTGGTGTAGAAGCTGATATGATATTTGAGGGTAACTATGATGAGTCAAAATATAAAAATTATGGATTGTCTCTAAATATTTATGCTTTCACTGTTCTTGGAATACCCGCAGGTTTCCCAATTCCATTTCCTATTTACCAAAATAATATAACAAAAAATGCCACTGCATCCTCAACTAGGGTCATTCACAGGTTTGGAATCTTAAAAAAGGTGATCATCACAGAAGATAATGCAACAATTACCCAAACCAATTTGGCTTTTGATGAGAAAACAGGTGAAGTATTATTATCTAAGATTGAAAAAGGGCTAGCAAATGTTACAGATGACGTCTTAAATGAAATTAGTACCGTTTTAGCCTATCCAAAAGAATTTTTCTACGCTAAGCATGACATTTATTCTTTAAAACACTTTTATTTTCGAAAAAATTTAGGAATGAGTGTTACAAAAGCAAAATTACTCGAATCTCAAATCAACATCATCTCGGGAAATCTTTGTGATTTACTTGACTCCGTAGAAATTGACACTGACTTGCCATTCACAGATCTCAATAAGACTGGACTTTCTCCGGAACAAATGGCACAAAGAGTTCGAGAGTATTTTAATTTACCTAAGGGACCTATTAAAGATATTATAAAGACCGTTGAGCAACAAGGAATCATTATTCATCT